>DASUCK010000547.1:0-2391 GCA_036276095.1 Nonomuraea sp.
AACGCCGGCGGCCGTAACCTCCCGGCCTACCTTCCAAATGTGAGGCAAGCGCACGATGTGGTTTCTCGCCGGAGTGGTGATGCTGATGCTGGGTGTGGGCACCGCGATCGCGAGCGGTGGTGAGAGCCACGGCGCGATCACGCCCGCCAACGTGGCCCTGGCCGCCGCGATCCTGTCGCTGTTGATCCTGCCGGCCGAGCGCTCCGTCCGCCGCTGATATACTCGGCGCGAGCGCCAGCACGCTCGACTGCTGGCGGCTGCCGGAGGACTGTCGTGCTGCGCATACGGGTTGCCGCGTTGCTCTCGCTGGTGGTCGCGCTCGCCGCGACCCCGCTCGTCACCTTCGCCCAAACCTCGCCTTCCTACGAGGTCTGGATCGTCGACCAGGCCGACGCCAACATGGACGGCGCCCGCGTCCACATCTTCTCGAAGGCGTCCGTCGGCGGCGCCGCCTGGGACAACCAGCGCGAGGTGCTGCTGCTCCAGCCCGGCGCGATGGGCGTCGGCGACGGCCCGGGCGTGCGCCCGCACATGCTGTTCTTCAACAACGCGCAGACGCATGGCATCCTCGCGTACGTCGCGAGCGGCCACGTGCAGGTCATCCGCGCGTCCGACCGCAAGATCGTCGCGTCGATCGACGTCGGCGAGCAGGCCCATGGCGCGATCCCGGCGCCGAACGACTCCTACATCCTGGTCGCCAACCAGAACGGGAAGAAGCTGGCGCGCATCAAGGCCGACTTCGCGCGCGAGCAGTTCACCTGGGAGCAGAACGCCGACCTCGACCTGAAGACGATCGAGGGGCCGGACCGGCCCGACAACGCGCCGATCTGCCCGGTGCTGTTCGCCGGCAACACGTCGAAGGCGTACGTGACGCTGCGCGGCGGCGGCCTCGCGATCGTCGACACGGCCGCGACGCCGATGAAGGTGCTGAAGACCTACACCAAGGACGAGATCGCGCCGGCCGGCTGCGGCGGCGCGGTCGTCGGCGACAAGATGTACGTCAACTCCGGCACGGCCTCCTCGGGCCACCTCTACGTCTTCGACCTGAAGACGGACAACCTCGTCAAGTCGACCAACCTGACCGAGACCGGCACCGACAACCACGGCGTGCTCCCCGTCGGGGGCGGCAACTACCTTTGGGCCGCCAACCGCGGCAACGGCGACAACGTCGTCGTGTTCGACACCCGCACCGACACGCAAGTTGGCCAGTTCGCCGGCTTCGGCCAGGCGCCGGACCTGATGGACGTCTCGCCGGACGGCACGCGCGTCTTCATGTCGCTGCGCGGCCCGAACAACCTGACCGGCGGGCCGCCCGCGAAGGGCGTCACCCCCGGCCTGGCCGTGATCGACGTGCGCGACGGCGGCCGGAGCGGGCAGCACGCCTTCTTCGTCCCGCTCGGCCCGCAGGGCGAGCGCGCCCCGGCCGACCCGCACGCGATCGCGGTCCGCCGCCTCGCCCAGCAAGCCGTCGCCCCGACGCAGCTGCCGCGCACCGGCCTGCCCGGCCTCGACCTGCTGCTGGTCGCCGGCGCCGGCCTCGCGACTCTCGGCACTGCGCTCCGTAGGAGATAGGGAGGGTCCAGGGAGGGAACGGCCCCTGGCCGGGCGGGCGCAAGCCTGCCCGGCGCCCTCAGACCAGCTCCACCAGCTCCTCATCCGGCCGGTACACCCGCTTCCTCTCCGCGAGCCTACCGACCGCCTCCTCCAGCCCCCGCTGCCACCGCGGCGTGTTCCCAACCCGCCCCGCCGTCAGCTGCGCGTCCCTGGGGATGCTCGACGTGTACCGCCGCTCGAACTCCCGGAACAGCTGGCCCCAGCTCGCCTTGCCCCCAACCGCCCGCAGGATCTCCAGCACGCAGTGCTCGTAGTCGCCCGGGTTCTGGATCGAGGGCAAGGCCGTCCCTAGGGGTAGAGCAGCCGGACGTTCTCAGCGTCGGCCCGGGGCAGCTCCGTGATCCGTACGCAGACCGCGCCCGGCGTCATCACCGAGATCGTGTCCTCGGGCGCGTGGTCCATCCCGATCACGTGCCCGATCTCGTGCATCAGCGTCTGGCTCAGGCAGCTGGTCGGCGAGCGGTCGGCCATCCACGACGGGTTCAGGACGCGCCGGCCGAGCAGCGAGGTGCTCAGCTCGACGTCCGCCTCCACGATGCGGTTGCCGACGGTGCGCTTGTGGGTGATGCCGAGCAGCGCCTTCCCCTTCTCGTCCTTCGTCGGGCCGAAGCCGACCACACTCTCGTTGTCGTCGTGCTTCTTGACGCTGTCGCGGCAGAGCCCGCTGTTCGAGACCGGGATCCGGCCGCCGACCGGCGCCTGCCAGGCCGCGATCGCCCGGTTCACGGAGTCGACCACGTACCCCTCGGAGAACGATCTGACCGGCATCGCGGCCGA
>DASUCK010000548.1:0-3132 GCA_036276095.1 Nonomuraea sp.
GGTCGGAGGACTGCATCGACAGGATCAGCGACCAGACCATGGGCACGATGCTGAGCCCGAGGATGATCACGACCGCCGGCAGGACGAAGCTCCACGCCTCGGGGTTCTCGCCGAACCACCTGCGCGGCCGACGCCCGTGTGCCTCCGCTGCGGCCGCGGACCGGTCGGTGGCGACCCGCCACGAGGGAGATGTCACATTGAGCCTCAGCCGGTGGCGAGAGCCGCATTCGCGGCGCGCACTGCCTCGCTCAAGGCGTCCTGCGGCGACGCCTTGTCCAACAGCATCTTGACGATGGCTTGCCCCAGCGGCTGCGAGATCTTGGGGTACGTGGGGATGGTCGGCCGCGTGCGCGCGTACTGCAGCGCGTCGGAGAAGACGTCGAGCCCGGTGGTCTTCGCGACGTGGTCCTGCCACTCGGCCGACTCCGCGGTGCTGTCGCGCAGGGGCAGGCTGCCTGCCTGGCTGGCCCACTGGACGTCCTGCGCGCCGTCGGTCAGGTACGTCAGGAACTTGACCGCTGCTGCCACCTTCGCGGAGCCGTTGTCGAAGACGGTCCACGTGTCGGGGCCGGCGATGGTGACGTTGTTGCCGCTGTAGGTCGGCAGTGGCACGACCCCGTAGTCGGTCTCGTTGTCGACGAAGTCCGGCAACTGCCACGGCCCGGTGGCGACCATGCCCATCTTGTTGTTGTTGAAGATCTGGTACATCGTCTCGCTGCCGGGCTTCGTGTCCGGGTACACGGACTTGTCCTTGGCGAGGCGGTTGATCGTCTCCAGGGCCTGCACACCGATCTCCCCGTCGAAGGCGACCTTCTTGGCGTCCTGGTCGACGACGTCGCCGCCCAGGTCCCAGATCATCGGATAGAACCGCCAGACACAGTCCTCGCCGCCGTCGGCGGGCCAGCCCGTGCCGAACACGCCCTTGCCCGGGTCGGTGAGCTGACGGGCGGTCTCGATGAAGTCGTCCCAGGTCCAGCCAGCCTGGGGCTCGGGCACCCCGGCGTCGGCGAAGACCTGCTTGTTGTAGGCGACGCAGAGGTTGTCGACCAGGGCGGGGAAGCCGCGAGGCTCTCCGTCGACGGTGACGGCGTCCCGGGCTGCGGGGTAGAAGTCGTCCCACCGCACGCCCGCGGCCTTGGTGAACGTGCCCAGCTTCGCCACCTTGGGGCTGCGCGCGATGCTGGCGATGTCGGGACCGAAGATGTACGCGATATCGGGGAACTGCCCGGACGAGAGCGCCGTCGTGATCTTCTGCAGCATGCTATCCGCCAGCACACCGCCGCTGCTCGCGTTGACCTTGATCTTGGGGTTCTTGGCCTGGAAGTCCGCCACCAGCTTGTCGAGGGTGGCCTTGCCCTGATCGGCCTGACCGTGCCACATGGTGATGGTCACGGTGCCGTCCGCGGACGAGCCGTCTCCTGAGTCCGAGCTGCCGCACGCCGCCAGCGAACCTGTGCCTGCCAGCGCGACGAGGCCCAGGCCCCCGCGGAGCAGGCTTCGACGAGTCAGGCCGGGCGAAGAGGTCTGGTACTCGGGCAAGGTACCGCTCCTGTTCTCAAGTACCTGCGCGAGGTACGAATGGACCACAAAGAGGCCGGACGACTATGTTCGATATTTCGAATGCAGTCCGGTATAACGACGCGGGGAACGTATCGACCCTCGGCGGAGGTGTCAACGAACTGCGACGGGCGCCGCGTGCTCGCAGGTGGCCCGGGGACCCTCAGATGCCACCCGCGCAGCCTCGTATGGCTGTCCCCTCGGCAGGGTGAGGGTGAATGTGTGGCGCGGTCTGTGGCGACCCTCTCTGTCGCCGAGGGGCTCGGCGAGCCGCACCGGACTGCGGCGCTCGCGGCAGGGTGACGGTCGCGGTCACCTGACGATCGGCCAGGGAAGTCATGGAACGGTGCAGGTAGCGGCGCCCGCAGCGCGGTCCGTAGGTCCAGGTGCTCGACTGCGCCGGGGAAGGCCACGTCGGCGCGTGAGGTGCGGGCGGGTCGTCGCTCCAGCGCATCCCGCGGTGTTGGCCGTACGCACCAAGTCGCCGAAGGTGCCCAGTCTGGGGCTGCCGGCCAGCCCGCGGAGGTCGCCCCAGCCGTCACCGTCGGAGTCGGCGAACCGCTTGACGTCCAGGCCGTAGACGATCGCATTCTCCACCACACTTTGCTCGTGTCGGTGATTCGCACGACCACCGCTAACCCGCGGCCAAACCCGGTGGCTCAGACATTGTTGGCGACTCGCGGGGTGGGCATTAGGGAGCAGCCGCTGCACGTTCCAACGCATCTTGTCCGGGTCGCCCACCCGCTGCGGTCGGGCACGTGGGTGGCGCACCTGGGCGTCCCGGCCGGGACTGGCCTCGCCTGGGCAACGCCAAGCGTGGTCGTGCCGAGCAGCGCCAACGCGGCGCACAGGGCAGCGACCATTAGCGGGAATCGGCCGGTACGACGGCGGGGAGCGAGTACAGCGGCGGCCTTCTTGGCAGGGAGGCCGGATGTCCTGGTCTTCGGGAGGAGCCATGCTCGACTCAAGCCTGGCGGCTGCGAGGGAACGGAGGTCGCGAAGGTCGGGCATACTTCCGCGGAGGGGTGACGTGCAGCCTTTGGGAAGACCAAGGGTGGGAACTCCTGGGCCGCTAGCTCAATTGGCAGAGCAGGAGACTTTTAATCTTCGGGTTCGGGGTTCGATCCCCCGGCGGCCCACCTCACGCAGTGCCCACCTCACGCAGCACCACGCATCTGTCACGACGCGGTCGGCGGCTCGCTGATCTCGATGCGCAGACCGTAGAACTTCGGCGGGGTCCTCTGCAGCACCGAGAGCTTCGGGTCCGGGACGTCGAGCAGTGGCCCGGTCACCAACTCGCGCAGTGGAGCCAGTCGCGCATCGGTCAACACGGTCTCCACTGATCGCTTGTCGCCGCCGGCCACCACGGCGTCCAGCGTCGCCGCCTCCGGCAGCAGCACCCGGGCGGCCACGTCCGCGGCCGCCTGCAGCGCCACCCGTACCTGGCCCTCGCGGCGCCGCGCGAAGCGCTGCTGCGACCAGCCGCCTGCCGCGCTGCGGCCGTGCACCTGACGGGACCCCACCTTGGACAGCACGAGCTTGTCCCCTTCGAATACCCCTGCGGCGAATCCGCCC
>DASUCK010000549.1:0-14575 GCA_036276095.1 Nonomuraea sp.
ACGTCGGCCTTGGTGGGGAACTGCTCGACCGGCTTGCCCTCGTGCGCCAGCAGCATGAACTTCTGCCAGGCGATCGTGGGCGGTCCGGCGCCCTCGAAGCCGAGCGACACCTCGAACGGCTGGCTGTACGGATTGTTCGGCGTGAACTTCTTCTCCTTCTCCGGATCCTTGCCCCGGTACCACGGGCAGTGGGAGTCGACGGGAGGCACGACCTTGCCGGACTTGGTGCGGCACTCCTCGCGGTAGAACCCGACCGCGGTGGACATCTGCGGCGTGTAGCCGACGAACCAGGCGCCGTTCTCGTCGCTGTTGGTGCCGGTCTTGCCGGCCGACGGGCGGCTGCCCAGGCCCTTGCCGGCCGCTGTGCCGCTGCGCAGCACCTCCTGCATGGCCACGGTGGCGTCGGCGGCGACGGCGGGGTCGATGACCTTCTTGGACACCCGCTGCTCGCCGTAGACCACCTTCTTGTTGAGCTTGACCTCCTTCACCACGTGCCAGCGGGTGTACTTGCCGCCGTTGGCGAAGATGGAGTAGCCGGCCGCCTGCTCGACGGGAGTCACCGGGGCGCTGCCGATGGCGAACTGGTAGCTGTGCTCCTTGACGTCCTCGTCCATGTCCTCGGGGTCGAACCCGGCCGCCTCGACGAGGTTCTTCACGTCGTCGAGCTTGTTGGGCAGGGCGTAGGCCATGGAGACGAACGCGGTGTTGACCGACTGCGCGGTGGCCTTGACCACGTCGACCGAGCGGCCGACGTTGTGGCTGTTCCTGATGCCTTCCTTCTGCACGCCCGGGAGCTCCTTCGGCACGGTCTCGTTGCCGGGCACGTAGCTCTTGAGCGAGTAGCCGGCCTGGAGCCAGGCGGCCAGCACGTACGGCTTGAACGCCGAGGCGGCCTGCTTCTTGGAGTCGAAGGGCTCGTTCCACGGGTCGGAGAGGTAGTCGGTGCCACCGTAGAAGGCCAGGACGCGGCCGTTCTTGGGGTCGACCGCGGCCAGGCCGCCGTGGAACTCCCTGTTCATGCCGCTCATCGTGCTGGTCATCGCGGTCCTGGCGGCCTCCATCAGCTTCTTGTCGAAGGTGGAGACGATGTGGTAGCCGCCGCTTTCGACCTCGTCGCGGGTGAGGCCGCGGGTCTCCAGCTCGTCGAGGACCTCCTCGACCATGTAGCCCCTGATGCCGCTCAGCTGGTTGCTGTTGGTGTTCTTGCGGGTCTTGGGGAACGTCGCGGTCTGCGGCAGGTTGCCGTACTTCTGCGGCCAGAGCTCGGCCATGTTCTTGACGACCTGGTTGAAGCGGTATTTCAGGGCCGGGTCGTCGGGTGCCCAGCTGGGCTGCTGGATGCGGGCGGCGAGGTAGGCGCTCTGCTCGGGGGTCAGCTTCTTCGCGGTGACCTTGGGGCCGAAGTACGCCTTGGCGGCGGCCTGCACGCCGTACGCGCGGCCGAAGTTGACCGTGTTGAGGTAGGTCTTGAGGATCTCGTCCTTCGTCATGGTGTCGTCGAGTTTGACGGCCACGAAGATCTCGTTGACCTTACGCTTGATCGACACCTCCTGGCTGAGACCGTCGAAGTAGTTGCGGGCCATCTGCTGGGTGATCGTCGAGGCGCCCTGCAGCTGCTGCCCGGTCGCGGTCATCCACAGCGAACGGATCATGCCGGGGATCGAGATGCCGGAGTCCTCGTAGAACGTTTGGTTCTCGATCGCGATCGTGGCCTCCCGGAGGCTCTCCGCCATGTCGGTGAGCTCGATGATCTCCCGCTTGGTGCCCAGCGTGGCGATCGGGGTCTTGCCGTCGTGGTAGTAGATCGTGCTCTGCTGCGCGGTCGCTTCGTCCTGGGTGGTGGTGGGGACCTCGGTGTTGGCGTACGCCACCATGATCATGCCGAAGAGGCCGGCGGCGAGCACGACGACGCTGGCCACGACCAGCTTCCAGTTCGGGACGAAGCGGCGCCAGCCGCCGGCGCCACCCTTCTTGACCGGAGGGCCAGGCGGCCCGGGAGGGCCAGGCGGCCCTGCCGGGCCGCCGCCGGCCGCGCGCCGGCGCGAGCGCCGCGGGCCGTCGGCGACGGTGGTCTCCTGGTTGCTCGTCGCCCGCGTCTCCTGGCGGGCGCGCGAGCGGGAGCGCGGCGGCTGCTGCTGCGGGTGGGGCTGCTGCGGGTGGGGCTGCTGGACAGGCTGACGGGCAGGTTGACGGGGCTGCTGCGGGTGCTCGCCGCGGGGCGGTGCGGGCGCGTCACGCCGGGGCGGGGCCGCGTCGTACGACTGCGCGGCCATGGCGCCGGTCTGCTCGTATGCGGCTTCCGGACGACGCGGCGGCTGGGCGGTGCCCCAGGGCGACTCGCCGGTTTGCGGTGGAGAACCCTGGGGCACAGAACGGGATGAGCTGGAACGGCGGCGCCGCCCCGGCTGGGGTGGGCGAGGGGCCGTTCCCTCATTCATGCTGCTACTCACACGTCCTCGCACTGTCGTCGGCAACATTAACGGCGGTTGGGCGTGAGGTTCCTCGCCGCCCTCGGTCTTTACGCTTGGCCGGCGAGGTCAGGCGGTCCGTTCCCGAGGACGTACGAAACCGTCAGGTGGTTCCAGGAACAACCTTGGCAGACCTCGACGACGTACACCCGGAACTCATCGTAATCGTGGGCCATGGCGGCGAGTTCCGCCGCGACCTTTGCCTGTCCGGCATGCCGTCCTAGGGCATCTCCGTAGACATAGGTCACGTTGGTGACGTTCTCCCTCTCGCAGACCGGGCAGAGGCGTTCGGTCGGCTCGCCGAAGTGGCGTGCCGCGCGAAGGAGGTAAGGCTGTGCGTCGCAGACGTCGCCGCGCGCCGTGCGCCCGGTACGCAGGGAGCGGACCACCGCCCGTTTCGCGAGGCCGTAATCCACCACCCTTCGCTGTGACCACATGAGCGCCAGACTACGGCGTTTCAGCCGATCATCCCAACGCCTTCGCAAAACCACACGTAGCCCCCGGTATGCCACTCCGGACCGACGTCCTCCCGCGGTTGGGTGGCATGGGCGCGTGCGGATGCGGTGGTGACGACGTATCCTGGGGATGTATCGGCTCGATACATCGACGCGAGAGGGGGCGGTTCCCATGGCCGGCGGACAGGGCAGGGTCCTGGAGCTGGCCGTGCTCGGGTCGCTGCACGAGACACCGCTACATGGCTACGAACTGCGCAAACGGCTCAACGCGCTCCTGGGGATGTTCCGCGCGTTCTCGTACGGGTCGCTTTATCCCTGTCTGCGATCTCTGCTGGCCCAGGGCCTCATCGCGGAGGAGCAACCGGCTCCCGCCACGATGGTCGGCGGCCGTTCAAAGATCGTTTACAAGCTGACCGCGGAGGGCAAGGAACGGCTGCAGGAGCTGCTCACGCAGGCCGGTCCCGCCGCCTGGGAGGACGAAAGCTTCGGCGTGCACTTCGCGTTCTTCCGGCACACGGAGGCCGAGGTGCGGCTGCGCATACTCGAAGGCCGCCGCAGCCGGCTGGAGGAGCGGCTCGACGCCGTGCGCACGGCGCTGGCGCGCACCCGGGAGCGTCTCGACAGCTACACGCTTGAGCTGCAGCGTCACGGGCTCGAGTCGGTCGAGCGCGAAGTGCGCTGGCTGAACGAGCTGATCGCAACGGAGCGTCGGGCCTCGGAAGGGCCCGAAAGAGATACCACGTCAACTGATGAGTAAGGGAGCGAGTGCGATGGGTTCGGTTCGCGTGGCCATTGTCGGTGTCGGCAACTGCGCGTCGTCGCTGGTCCAGGGCGTTCACTACTACAAG
This sequence comes from Nonomuraea sp., assembly GCA_036276095.1. Classification (GTDB taxonomy): domain Bacteria; phylum Actinomycetota; class Actinomycetes; order Streptosporangiales; family Streptosporangiaceae; genus Nonomuraea. Next base: position 3,772 of record DASUCK010000549.1, read on the forward strand.
GACGCCGACCCGGGCACCCGGGTCCCGGGCCTGATGCACGTGCGGTTCGGCGACTACCACGTCGGCGACGTCGAGTTCGTCGCGGCGTTCGACGTGGACGCCAAGAAGGTCGGCCGCGACCTGTCGGAGGCGATCGTCGCCAGCGAGAACAACACCATCAAGATCTGCGACGTGCCGCCCACGGGGGTGACGGTCCAGCGCGGCCACACCTTCGACGGCCTGGGCGAGTATTACCGCGAGATCATCGACGAGTCCGACGAGGAACCCGTCGACGTGGTCCAGGTGCTCCGTGACAACGAGGTCGACGTCCTGGTGTCGTACCTGCCGGTGGGCTCCGAGGAAGCCGACCGGTTCTACGCGCAGTGCGCCATCGACGCCGGCGTGGCGTTCGTCAACGCGCTGCCCGTGTTCATCGCCTCCGACCCCGAGTGGGCCAAGAAGTTCTCCGACGCCGGCGTGCCGATCATCGGCGACGACATCAAGTCGCAGGTCGGCGCCACGATCACGCACCGCGTGCTGGCCAAGCTGTTCGAGGACCGCGGGGTGGAGCTGCTGCGCACGTACCAGCTGAACTTCGGCGGCAACATGGACTTCATGAACATGCTGGAGCGCACCCGGCTCCAGTCCAAGAAGATCTCCAAGACGCAGTCCGTCACCTCGCAGATCCCGCACGAGATGGCCAGGGCCGACGTGCACATCGGGCCGTCCGACCACGTGCCGTGGCTCGACGACCGCAAGTGGGCCTACGTGCGCCTCGAAGGGCGGTCGTTCGGCGACACCCCGCTCAACCTCGAGTACAAGCTGGAGGTTTGGGACTCGCCGAACTCGGCGGGCATCATCATCGACGCCGTACGCGCCGCCAAGATCGCCCTCGACCGGGGCATCGGCGGGCCGATCCTGTCGGCGTCGTCGTACTTCATGAAGTCGCCGCCCGAGCAGTTCTCCGACGACGAGGCCCGCGAGTACGTCGAGAAGTTCATCAGGGGCGAGGTCGAACGCTGAGACCACTCGCCGTCCGGCGACGGCGCCGCACCCGCGGCGAAGGGTGCGGCGCCCGCCTACGGCAAAGGCGGACCCGGTCAGTGGCGGGCGGCCGCCGGGAGGTCGGCGGCGGGGGCCGGCTGCCAGGTCAGCGGGTCGGCGCCGAGCTCGGTCAGCAGCGGCACCTGCTCGCGGCACCACGGCGAGATCGCCAGGAGGCCGTTCTGGACGCCCTCGGCGAACTCCTTCCACGGCATCCACCGCGTCTCCCCCACCTCCGCCGGGTTGGGCCGGACGGGGCCGTCGACGGTGACCCGGTAAACCGGGCACAGCTCGTGCTCGACGATGCCGTTGGCCATGACGGCGCGGTAGGAGAACGACGGGAGCAGCAGGTCGGCCCGGCCGGCGGCGAGCCCCAGCTCGTACGCCAGCCGCCGCAGCACCGCCCGGTCGACCGCCTCGCCGGGCAGCGGGTGACCGCAGCAGCTGTTGGTCCAGACCCCCGGCCACGTGATCTTGTGGTCGGCCCGCCTGGTGAGCAGCACGCGGCCCTCGCGATCGAAGACGTAGCTGGAGAACGCGAGATGGAGCGGGGTCTCCCGGCCGTGCACCGACGTCTTGGGCGCCGTGCCCAGCGCGCGACCGGCGCGGTCCACCAGCACAACGTGCTCCTCGTTCGTCACGCTATGAAGCGTACGAGATCAGGGCGACCACTAGGAACCCGGGCCACGCCGGTCAGTCGTCCGGGCGGGCTAGGCTGACGGCGTGTCTTTCGTCGCCGATCTCCGCGTGGTCCTGCGTGGCAGGGATTTCCGGAGGCTCTTCGGCACCCGGCTGGTCTCCCAGTTCTCCGACGGGATCTTCCAGTTCGGCGTGACCGGTTTCGCCTTCTTCAGCCCTGAGAGCCAGACGACCGCGCTCCAGGTGGCCGCGGGGCTGGCGGTGCTCTTCCTGCCGTACAGCGTTCTCGGCCCCTTCGTCGGCGTGTTCATCGACCGCTGGTCGCGGCGGCAGATCCTGGTGGTCGCGCCGTTCGTGCGCGGGGCGCTGCTGCTCATCACCGCGGGGGTGGTGGCCGCCGACGTGCCCGACCCGGTCTTCTACGGCGCGGCGCTCGCCGTGCTCGGGGTCAACCGGTTCTTCCTGGCCGCGCTCGGGGCGTCGCTGCCGCACGTGGTGCCGCCTGAGCGGCTGATGGCGGCCAACGCGGTCGTGCCCACGTCCGGCACCGTGGTGACGTTCCTGGGGGCGGGGCTGGGATTCCTGCTGCGCGAGCTGTTCGGCGGCGGCGACGCGGGCGTGGCGCTGCTGCTGGCCACGTCGGGGGTGATGTTCGGGCTGAGCGCGCTCGTCGCGCGCACGATGGACCGGCAGCTGCTCGGCCCGTCGTACGACCCCGGCCGCCCCAAGGCCCGCCAGGCCGTGCGCAACGTCGTGATCGGCCTGGCCGACGGCGCCAAGCACCTGGCGCGCCACCGCGTGGCCGCCGCCACCATGGGCGCCATGGCCGCCCACCGCTTCTTCTACGGCATGGCCACCGCGCTCGGCATCATCCTCTACCGCTACTACTTCTACGACGGCGACGCCGACGCCGCCCTCGGCGGGGCGAGCCTGCTGGTGGCCGCCTCGGGCGTCGGCTACTTCCTGGCCGTGATCGTCACGCCCTACGCGACCGAGCGGTTCACGATCGAGCGCTGGGTGCCGATGGCGCTGGCCGCGGCCGGCGTGCTGACCGCGGCGCTGGCGCTGCCGTTCCAGGAGTGGGGGCTGCCGGTGCTCGGGTTCTTCCTGGGCGTGGCCGGGCAGAGCGTGAAGATCTGCGCCGACACCACCGTCCAGCGCGACGTCGAGGACATCTACCTCGGCCGCGCCTTCTCCATCTACGACATGCTCTTCAACGGCATGTACGTGCTGGCCGCGGGCCTGTCGGCGGCCATCCTGCCGGCGAACGGCAAGTCGTACACGGCGGTCGTGCTCGTCTCGCTCGGCTACCCGGCGGCGGCGCTCGCCTATCGGTTGATCACTCGGTCAGGTCGTTCGACCGCGCCCACGCCAACAGCGCCTCGGTAGCCGCGTCCTTGCCGATCATGCCCTTGTCGAGCCGGAGGTCGAGCAGGAACTTGTAGGCGCGGCCCACCACCGGGCCGGGGCCGATGCCGAGAAGCCGCTGGATCTCGTTGCCGTCGAGCTCGGGCCGGATCTTGGCCAGCTCTTCCTCCTCGGCCAGCCGGGCGATGCGCTCCTCCAGGTGGTCGTAGGTGCGCGACAGCGCGGCGGCCTTGCGCTTGTTGCGGGTGGTGCAGTCGGCCCTGGTCAGCTTGTGGAGCCGGGTCAGCAGGTGGCCGGCGTCGCGGACGTAGCGGCGCACGGCGCTGTCGGTCCACTCGCCGGTGCCGTAGCCGTGGAAGCGCAGGTGGAGCTCGACCAGCCGGGCGACGTCGGCCACGACGTCCTTGGGGAACTTGAGCTCGGTCATGCGCTTCTTCGTGAGCTGCGCGCCGACGACCTCGTGGTGGTGGAACGACACCCGTCCGCCCGCCTCGTGGCGGCGCGTCTTCGGCTTGCCGATGTCGTGCATGAGCGCCGCCCAGCGCAGGACGCGATCGGGCTTGCCGTCCTCCTCCTGCGCGATGGCCTGGTCGAGCACGGTGAGGGTGTGCTCGTAGACGTCTTTGTGCCGGTGGTGCTCGTCGATCTCCAGGCGCAGCTTGGGCAGCTCGGGCAGCACGTGGGCGGCCAGCCCGGTCTCCACCAGCAGCCGCAGGCCCTCGCGCGGGTAGGCGCCGCAGAGCAGTTTGTCCAGCTCGTCGCGGATGCGCTCGGCGGAGACGATCTCGATGCGCTCGGCCATCGCGGTCATGGCCGCCACCGCCGCCGGGGCGACCGAGAACCCGAGCTGCGAGGCGAACCTGGCGGCCCGCAGCATGCGCAGCGGGTCGTCGGCGAAGGACCGCTCGGGGGCGCCCGGCGTGCGCAGCCGCCTGGCGGCCAGGTCGTCGAGCCCGCCGTACGGGTCGGCGAACTCGTGGCCGGGCAGGCGTACCGCCATCGCGTTGACCGCGAAGTCGCGCCGCTCCAGGTCGCCCTCCAGCGTGTCGCCGTACATGACCTCGGGCTTGCGCGACTTCGGGTCGTAGGACTCGCTGCGGTAGGTGGTGATCTCGATGAGCCAGCCGCCCTTGCGCAGGCCCACCGTGCCGAAGTCGATGCCGATCGTCCACACGGCGTCGGCCCAGTCTCTGGTGATCTCCAGCACCCGCTCGGGGCGGGCGTCGGTGGTCAGGTCGAGATCATTGCCGGCGCGGCCGAGCAGGATGTCGCGCACGGGACCGCCGACGAGGGCCAGCTCGTGACCCTGGGCGTCGAAAAGGCGGCCGAGCTCGTCGGCCACCGGAGCGATCTTGCGGAACAGGTCGGTCATGGCCTGCTGCTGGCTTTCGGTCAAAGTTGAGTCGGACAAACCGGGTCGGGTCCTTCGTCGGTCGGAACATCCGGAACATATCCCCCGAGCCACACCAGGTCCGGGTTACCGTCGGTCAAGGGACCGTCGGGGGCCATGGCAACAAGGCTAGGAGGTCTATATGAAGGACGCCCTCGCGATCCACCGCTGGCTCCTCGCACACCAGGTCCATCATGAGATCGTACGCCTTCCGCGGCCCATGACATGCGCGGACGAACTACCCGAGACGCTCTCCGCGCCGCCCGAGAGGTGCCTGATGGTCACGGTTTTCGAGGTCGCCACCAGGATCGGGGGCGAGGCCGTCGTCGCGGTCGTCTCTCCGGTGGCGAACCCCCCGCGTCAGGGAGCCGTCGGTGGCCTGCTCGGCGTACGCCAGGTGCGCCCGGCGGCCGCCCACGTGGTCAACGCGGCGACCGACTACGCCGACGGGCTGGTCTGCCCGCTGCTGCTCCCGGAGTCGCTGCCGATGCTCATCGACGACCGGCTGCGCACCGACGCCGAACCCGTCTTCACCGCCACCGGCGAACGCCACACCGCCCTCCGCGTCGGCGCGCTCGACCTGCTGAGCTTCCTGCCCGGCAAGATGGTCGACCTCCGCAGCCCGCGGCCTCGGGGATCACGTGAGGCGGTCGCGCGGCGGCACTGAACCCGTACCATTGCGGGCGTGCGTCGTCCCACTCGAGCCAGGGCATCCGCGTGATCTGTAAGGCCGCGTCGATCACGGTGCTGCTCGCCGTGCAGTTCGCAGCGTTGCTCGCCCCCGTGGTGGCGGCGGCGCCGGCCACGGCTGCGCTGCAGGCGAGCAGGCAGACCTTCACGGTGTCGATCGCCTCGATCACCCCCGACGTGCCCAAGAGCCAGACCGATGTGATCAAGTTCACCGGCACGCTGCGCAACGACACCGACGCGCCGATGTCCGGCCTGCGCGTACGCCTGCGCTACACGGCGCAGAAGTTCACCGACCGCGCCGCGATGGCCGCGTACGAGTCCGACCAGAATCCCGCGACGCTGCCCGGCAGCGTGTCGTTCACCTCCTCGACGGACATCCCGCCGGTGGCGGCCGGCGGGCAGGCGCGGTGGGAGTTCACCGCCACGCCGGTGCAGCTCGGCTACCGGTCGTTCGGGGTCTACCCGGTGGCGGTCGACCTCGCCCAGAACGGCGTCCCGCTCAACATCGCGCAGCGCACCTACCTGACGTACGCGCCGCCCACGGTGCCGAAGGTGCCGCGTAACAAGCTGGCCGTCGCGCTGCCCGTCATCGACCAGCCCCACCGCGCCACCGACACCGACCCGGCGGCGGGCGCGAGCGGCGAGGCGCTGTTCGTGGACGACAAGCTGAGCCAGGCCGTCACCGGCAAGGGCCGCCTGGCCGACGTCGCCCGGATCGCCCAGGTCGCGCCGAGCACCACCACCTGGTTCATCGACCCGGCGCTGCTCGACGACGTGTCCATGATGACGAGGAACCACCGGGTCAAGACCAAGGACGGCGCGCAGCGCAGGCCGCCCAGCGCCGAGGCCGGGCAGTGGCTGCAGACCATGCGCACCGCGCTGGCCGCCTCGCCGGTGGTCGCGGTTCCGTACGCCGACCCCGACGTGGCCGCGCTCGCCCACCGGGGGCTCGACGGCCAGACCAACCGGGCGATCCAGCTGGCCGGGGAGAAGGCCAAGGCGCTGCTCGGCCGCGACGACGTCAAGACCACGGTCAACTGGCCGGCCGGCGGGCTGCTCGACCCCGACGCGCTCGACCTGCTCTCGGTCGCCGACGACAAGGTCGACACCGTGCTGCTCAGCTCGACCGCGCTGCCGCCCGAGCCGCCGGTCGCGTTCACGCCCGACGCCGCCGCCACGCTCGACTCCGTCAACGGCCCGGTGACCGCGCTGGTCGCCGACCCCGAGCTGAGCCGCCTGTTCGAGCCCGAGACCCCCACGTCGGTGCTGCTGCGCACGCAGCGCTTCATCGCCGAGACCGCGATGATCTCCAGCGAGCCGGGCCAGACCCGGCCGCGCTCGCTGGTCGTGGCCCCCTCCCGGCGGTGGGACCCCAACCCGACGCTGGTCGGCAACCTTCTCAAGACCGCCGGCCGGCTGCCGTGGCTGCAGCTGACCACGCTGGAGTCGCTCAAGCCGGGCAAGGCGTCGGCGCCGCGGGCCGGCCTCACCTACACCGAGCAGAACCGCAAGGAAGAGCTGACCGCGAAATACCTGGAGCCGGTCAAGGAGCTGGCGGCCAAGGCCCAGCTCACCGCCTCGATCACGACCACCCGTACGCAGTCGGTGTTCGACGCGGCGGTGCTGCGGGCGGCGTCCTCCGCCTGGCGCAACAGCACCCGCATGGGCCGGGCGGTGACCAAGCACGTCGACGCGGCCGTCTCCGAGCGCCTCGACAGGGTGCAGATCACCGGCGCGGGCCCCGACCGGCCGCGCACCCTCGCCGGCAGCAACGGCGTGGTGCCCATCAGCGTGAAGAACGCGCTCGGCGCGCGGATCGCGCTCTACATCGACGTCAAGTCCAACAACCCCAGGATGCTGCAGGTGAACTTCATGCAGAAGGAGCCTCTGGAGATCGGCGTCGGGCAGAGCCGCTCGTTCCAGGTGCCGATGACCGCCACCAGCGGCACCAGCGGCGACACGACGGTGACCGTCCAGCTCAGGACGGCCGACGGCAGCGCGTACGGCAAGCCGCAGCGGCTGACCATCCGCACCACCGGCTACACCGGCATCGCCTCGGTGATCGTGGGCGCGGCCCTCACCGTGATGCTGGCCGCCGTGGTGACGCGGGTGGTGCGCCGCCGGTCCGAGCGCAGGCTGGCCCGGGCCGCCAGGAACCGCGGGAGCGTGAACGCGTGAGCCGCATGCTGCGGGCCAGCGCCGTCATGGCGGCCGGCACGATGGTGTCCAGAGTGACCGGGTTCGTCCGCACCATGGTCCTCGCGTACGCCATCGGCACGGCCGCGCTGGGCGACGCCTACAACGCGGCGTACGCGATCCCGTACAGCATCCTCGACCTGCTGCTGCTCGGGGTGCTGAGCAGCGTCGTGGTGCCGATGATCGTCCGGGCGCAGCAGAACGACGCCGACGGCGGGCGGGCCTACGAGCAGCGGCTGCTCACCGTGACCACGGTGGCGCTGGTGGTCGTGGCGGCGCTGGCCGTGCTGGCCGCGCCCCTGCTCATCGACCTCTACACCGACTGGGCGCCGGGCAGCGACAAGTACGACGCGGCCGTCACGCTGGCCCGGTTCATCCTGCCGCAGCTGGCCTTCTTCGGCGTGGGCGCGGTCGCCGGGGCCATACTCAACACCCGCGACCGGTACGGCGCCCCCATGTGGGCTCCTGTGGTCAACAACCTCATCGTCATCTGCGCGTTCCTGGCGTACGCGGTGGTGAGCTCGGCCCGCGACGACATCTCGCGCATCACCGACGGCGAGCTGGCGCTCCTCGGCCTCGGCACCACGGCCGGCATCGTGGGCCAGGCGACCGTGCTGGTCATCGCGCTGCGGCGGGCCGGGTTCTCGTTCGTGCCGCGGTTCGACGTGTGGCGGGCGCGCCTCGGCGAGATGACCAAGGCCGGCGTCTGGACGATCGGCTACGTCGTCGTCACCCAGCTCGGCTTCCTGCTGACCACCAACCTGTCGAGTTCGGCGGGCGACGCGGTGCCCGGCCACGGCATCACCCCGTACACGCTGGCGTTCCAGCTCTTCCAGCTCCCGTACGGCGTGATCGGCGTGTCGGTGATCACCGCGATGCTGCCGCGCATGAGCCGGGCCGTCGGCGAGGGCCGCCTCGACGACGTGCGGAGCGAGTTCGGGTCCAGCGTGAAGCTGGTGTGCTCGCTCATGGTCCCGGTGTCGCTGCTGCTCATGGTGCTCGGCCCGGCCATCACCGTGCCCATCTACGGACACGGCGCGGGCAGCGTGGCCGACGCCGTCTACATCGGCAACGTGCTGCAGGTGTACGGGCTGGCGCTGGTGCCGTTCTCGGTGTTCCAGCTGCTGCTGCGGGTGTTCTACAGCTTCGGCGACACGCGGACGCCGGTGTTCGTCGGCGCGGGCGCGACCGCGGTCAACGCCGCGCTGATGGTGCTGTTCTACGTGCTGCTGCCGGCCCGGTACGCGGTGATGGGGCTGGCGCTGGCGTACGCGATCGCGTACGGGATCGGCGCGGTGCTGGCCTGGTGGCTGGCCGGTCGGCGGGTCGGCGGGCTCGGCGGGTGGGCCATCGGCATGGCGCTGACCAGGACCTACCTCGCCTCGCTGCCCACGGCCGTGCTGGCGCTGGCCGCCGTGTGGGTCGTCACGCAGCTGCTCGGCGGGCTCGACTTCGTCAATTCGCTGATCGTCCTGGCCGCCGGCGGCGGCCTGGGCGTCGCGCTCTACCTCGGTGTGGCCCACAGAATGCGCATACCGGAGGTCAATTCGATCGTTGGGATGGTCGCGAGGAGGGTAGGTCGGTAAAGAAACTCGGCACTACGATGGAGGCCGACACGCGCGAATGGAAGCAGGAGGGGCGTGGGCGGATCCACCCGGCATAGCGTGCCTTCGTGGGGCAGCACCACGCGGGCGAGTCGAGTCATGAGCACGCCCGATCGGCCAACCGGAGAGAGCCTGTGAGCACGTCGGCCGTCGAACCCGGCACCCGCCTCGCCGAGCGCTTCCGGCTGGAGGACCGCGTCAGCGAGTCCGACGGCGCGACGCTCTGGAAGGCCATCGACGAGATCCTGGCCCGTCCCGTGGCCGTCCACACCTTCGCCCCCGACTTCCCGCGCGTCCACGAGGTCGTCACCGCCGCCCGCGCCGCGAGCCGCCTGACCGACCCGCGCCTGACCCAGGTGTTCGACGCCGCCGAGGACGACAAGCACGCCTACGTCGTCAGCGAGTGGGTCACCGGCGAGTCGCTCACCGACCTGCTCGCCTCGGGCCCGCTGGAGCCCGAGCGTGCGGCCGGCCTGGTCGCCGAGGCCGCCGAGGCGCTCACCCATGCCCACGAGGCGCAGCTCTACCACCTGTGCCTGCGCCCCTCCCACCTGGTGTGGACGACCGGTAACACGGTCAAGGTGCTCGGCGTCGCCGTCGACGCGGCGATGTACGGCCTGACCACCGACCAGCCGGCCCTCGACGACGCCGAGGGCCTCGGCCGGCTGCTGTACGCGGGCCTGACCGGTCACTGGCCGGGCGACGAGGAGGAGGGCGGCCTGCCCGCCGCCCCCATGATCGACGGCCACTTCTGCACGCCCCGCCAGGTCACCGCCGGGGTGCCCGGCTATCTCGACACCGTCACGGTGCGGGCCTGCCTACCCGAGTCGCGCAGGGGCCAGGGCGCGCTGGCCAGCCCGTCCGAGGTGGCCGAGTCGCTGGCCGACGTCGCCCGGCCGATGCCGATCCCGATCGCCTACCCGTCCACGCCCGCGGTGGCCTCGGCCTCCCACACCGAGGGCCTCGACATCGCCCACCGCAGGCCCCACACCCCTCCCCCGATGCCGCCCGTGCCGCGGCGCCAGCAGGGCGGCGGCAGCACGCTCAACCGCGTGCTGATGACGCTGGTGGTGCTGCTGGTGATCGCCGCGGTCGGCGTCGGCGCCTGGACGATCGGCCGCAGCCTGGGCAGCCCCACCGAGCCCGAGGCCAGGGGCACCAGCCCGAGCGCCACCACCTCGTCCTCGGCGCCGGTCCAGGCGGTCGAGCCGGGCAAGGCGCAGGGCTTCGACCCGCTGGGCGACAAGGACGAGAAGTCCGACCGGGCCGGCCAGGCCATCGACGGAAAAGACAGCACCTACTGGGAGACGGAGGGCTACACCAGCGCCGACCTGGGCAATCTCAAGAAGGGCGTCGGCCTGCTGCTCAACATGGGCAAGTCCGTGCAGGTCAGCGACGTGATGGCGACGCTGGGCGACACCCCTGGTGCCACCGTCGAGCTCAAGGTGGGCGACTCCCCCGAGCTCGACGCGCTGAAGACGGTCGCGACGGAGAAGAACGCCGCGGGCAAGACCACGCTGACCCCTGATCAACCCGCAACCGGACAGTACGTTTTGATCTGGTTTACGCGCGTTCCGGAGGATGCGGGCAAGTTTCATGGCACCATCTATGAAGTAGTGGTGCATTCTCCCGGATCGGCATAATCAGGAAACTCTCTTGTGAATTCCCCACCCGAGACACCCTCAGCAGCGGAGCGGCCGGCGGTCACAGACGCCGAGCTGCTGACCGCGCACATCAACGGGGATCCTCACGCCTTCAGCGAAATCGTCAAGAGACACCGCGACCGCATGTGGGCGGTGGCCCTGCGCACGCTCGGTGACCCTGACGAGGCTGCCGACGCCGTGCAGGACGCCTTCGTCTCCGCATATCGCAAGGCTTCCTCCTTCCGCGGCGA
>DASUCK010000550.1:0-3901 GCA_036276095.1 Nonomuraea sp.
CAAATGGATCACCCGTTACAACACCCGAAGGAGACACTCCACCCTCGGCTATCTCAGCCCTATCGACTACGAGCAGCAAACCACCGATAAGGTGCTGCTCGCCGCATAACATCCCGTGTCCACACCTCGGGGCGAGCCCCCTTCAGGTCGTGGTGATGTTCGTTCAATGCCTGTCCGCGGGGCCCGGTCAGGGCGGCGGCTCGCCGTAGCTATAGGTGCCCGAGCTGCAGGCCGTGAGCAAGTCGGCGCGCTTCAACGCGGCTGGCTGGTGGGGTGTGCCGGCTGGGTGGCTGCCAGGCTGGTCAGGAGCTTGAGCCGCTCTTCGGAGGTGCTGCCCGGTTCCGCGGTGTAGATGGTGAGGTCGTACACTGTCCGGCTGGAGATGGGCAGGTCAAGGGACTGGTAGGTCAGCTCCAGGTCGCCGACCTGCGGGTGCCACAGCCGCTTGCCGCCAGCGTGGCGGATGCGCACGTCGTGGGCGGCCCACTGGCCGCGAAACGCGGTGCTGAGCGTGGACAGCTCGCCGACGAGGTCGCGTAGCGCCCGGTCGTGGGGCTCGCGTCCGGCCTCGGCGCGCAGCAGCGCGGCGCTGACGGCCGTGGCCGCGTCCCAGTCGACGAAGAACCGCTGGGAGCCCGGGTCGAGGAAGACGTAGCGGGCGAGGTTGGCGCGGCCGTGCCGTGTGGTGGCAGGGCTGTCGAAGACCGGCGCGAGCAGGGCCCGAGCCAACGCATTGTGGGCGACGATGTCCTGGCGGCCGTTGCGGACGAACGCCGCCGACATCGTCATGGAGTCCAGTAGCCACTGGACGCGCGGCGGGACCTGGACGTCCTTGCGGCGCGATGGTGCGCGGCGGGCGGGCCGGGCGGCCTGGGCCAGGTCGAACAAGTAGGTGCGTTCGTCCTGGTCCAGGCGAAGGGCCTGGGCGACCGCGTCGAGTACCTCTTCCGATACGCCGCTGATGTGGCCCTTCTCTAGCCGGGTGTACCACTCGGTGCTCACACCGGCCAGCACCGCGACCTCCTCGCGGCGCAGCCCGGGGACCCGGCGCCGACCGCCGGCAGGCAGCCCGACCTGCTCCGGAGTGAGCTTCGCGCGCCGGATGGCGAGGAAGTCCCGGATCTGGTCGCGGTTGTCGGGCCGGTCGTCCATGCTCCCACGGTAACCGCAGGGTTCGCGCAGGCGCCGACGGTAAGGGGGTTGAGCTTATCCCTCCTATAAATGCGCTCTGTCTCGCGCTCGGCCAGGCGGGTTTCCTGGGATCAGCGAATCGAACGCGACCTGCGACACGGAGATGGACCCTGTCCGACCAGCTTTTGTCGTGGTGATCGGGCCGCCCATCACCGTCGACGCCCTCCTGTGATGCACCACCAGGACCTCCAGCACCCGGGAGTATGACCATGACCGGCAAGACCGTACTGATCACCGGCGCGACCAGCGGCATCGGCGCCCACACCGCACGATTGCTCCTCGACCGCGGCCACCGCGTGGCCGTCACCGGCCGCGACGAGACCAAACTCAAGTCCTTCCTCGACGAGACCGGCCACCCCGACCGGCTGCTCGGCATCATCGCCGACGCCGCCGACTGGCCGGCCACCCAAGCCGCCGTGACCCGCACCGTGGCACACTTCGGCGCCCTGCACGCCGCGGTGGCCAACGCCGGTTTCGCCGCCGCCGACCACCCGCGCACCATCGCCGACGGCGACCCGGAGCTGTGGGCGCCCATGGTGCTCACCAACGTCCTCGGCCCCGCCCTGCTGGCCAACGCCGCCTTGCCTCACCTCGAGACCACGGGCGGGCGGCTGGTGCTCATCGGCAGTGTCGCCGGCCTGAAGAACAGCCCCGCCAACCTCTACTCCGCCACCAAGTGGGCCGTCACCGGCATGGCTGAGAACCTGCGGATGTACGCCACCAGCCGCGGCGTCGGCGTCACGCTCGTCAACCCCGGCATGATCGACACCGCCTTCTGGCAAGGCGGCGTCCCGCCCTTCGCCCTGTCCCCCGAGCCCGTCGCCAAGGCCATCTGTTTCGCCCTCGGCCAGCCGGCCGACGTCGACCTCAACACCCTGACCATCCGGCCGGTCGGCCAGCCCGTCTGAGGCAGATTTGATGATCAGCTCTTGGCATTCAAGATCGTCACAGAGCGGCCGTCGCCATGCGCGACGAGTTACCAAATCTCCACCCATCCGGGCTTACCTAGGGTCTTCAGCTGCCCTCGACGTCACTCCAGGTGACCGCTCCCCAGAGAGTGCTCAAGAGCCGGTAAACCCTGACAGACCACCGTAACCGCCCGACGCCGCAGATCCTCCTGTGCCTGCGGGAAAGCCGCCGCTATCGGTTGGATCGACCAGGCTACCGTACGTGGGCGGCAGCGACGGTTCTGACGAGCTGGTTCAGGTGGGCCAGGTCGTGGCCGGCGATCTTGTCGACCATAAGGTCGAACCGTTCGTCGCCCTGCTCACCGTGGGTGCCCCACCGCTTCCAATCGGCGGCCGGAATGTCGCGGAACAGGGCCATGTTCGCGGTACGGATCCCCGACCACGCGGCTAGCGATTCCGTGGCGTCCGGTCGGGGCAGCTGCGACCAAAGGTAGTTGTACCCGGGGTACGCTGGCTTGTTCTGGGTGAGCACGAGCCGCCAGCGGAATCCGTAAACGATGTCAACGTCGAACAGGTGCCCAATGAGCTGAGCAGCCGACCACTCGCCCTCGGCGAGTGGAGCATGCCACATCTGCCGGCCACGATCCCCACCATCCTGAAGGTCTCCACCAAGTGGATGACGGGCGACGACGCTCGACGCCGCGCCCGCCGGCCAGGCAGCAGGTGACGCTCGACGACGGGCGAACCGGCCTTGTCCAGTGGGCCAACTACAAGCCCACCGGGAACGCAGTGAACACCCAGACGTGAAGCCCGGATCGGGTCACCGGCACTTTGCATATGCCGTCAAGATTGACCGCGCCTAGAACGCAACCCGCCTGCGTAGCAGCTAGGGGATCAGGTCGATCTCCACCTGCGGCCACAAGTGGACCAGCGGAACCGGGTTGGCCGTGACGATCGGCAACCCCCGGCGGCGCGCCGCGTGCACCACCGTGGCCGCCGTCACCGCCTGCTCCGTGTACGGCGCGACGTGATGCAGCAGCTCGGCCTCGGCCGGCGCGCTGCCCGAGGTGAGGTCGTCCACGAGTGTGGTGCCGTCCATGCCGAGCAGCACCTCAAGCACCGGCACCGCCGGCGCGGGCAACTGGCCGAGCGCCGCGGTGAGCGCGGCCGCGGTCGTGACCACGGGCACGACATACTCCCGGTGCTCAACACGCATCCACACGGTGGCGTCAACAAACGTTGGTGATCGTGTGGCCCAGGCGACTAACGCGCTGGTGTCCAGCACGCGTCCCCGCACTCCCGGATCCCTCGAAGGTCAGGCGGCGTGGAAGCGGCGGGCGGCGAGCTCATCCTCGCACCGCTGGGCGAACTCGATCATGTCGGCCGGTGGCGGCCCGCCCAGGAGCTCACGGAGCTTGGCGAGGTTGGCCTGGCGCTGCTCTTCCGGGTAGTGCACGCGCTCGGGGTCCTCGTTCTCCTGCGGCTCGTCCATGCCGTAAGAGCCTGCTGACAAAGGCTTAAGTGTGGCGGGCATGGGCCCGTAGAGAGCTGGTCACAAACCGGCCGCGTACGTACGAGCTTTGATCGACACCCTGGGAGACCTGGATCCGCTCGAGGTGTACGCGGCCAGCCCGGCCAGCGCCACCGACATCTGCAGCGGGCTAATACTCCAGTGACACTTCGCGATCATGGTTCGGATCTGCGCTGGTAGTGGCAGTGTCGGGCTCTGGCTTGGTGTCGGCGGCGCCAGTCTGACCAGCGCAGAACGTTCGTGGTGGAGTGGTGCCGGGTCAGGACGAGTG
>DASUCK010000551.1:0-2546 GCA_036276095.1 Nonomuraea sp.
GCCCTGATGCGCCAGCTCGAAGACCACGGCGTGGTCGGGCCCCAGCCCGAAGACCTCGATCAGGCACGCCCCGTGCTCGTGGGGGCGGACGAACTCGAGGACACCCTGGCCGCCATCCGCGAGGACGAGGCCGGCCGCGACGAGAGCACCCCGCCGAAGCCCCGCCAGCCCGGCATCCACGGCCGCTTCACGGCCGCCGACGAGACAGAGGAGGCGATGCAGCTGCCCGACAACCCCGACCCCGAGCTGGGCGACATCGACGCGGACACCGAGCTGCCGCCCGTCGAGCCGGACGAGGACTTCGACCTCCCCACCGGCAAGCCCAGCCCGGAGGAAGCCGACGCCGCGCTCGCGGTCCGGCTCGCCGAGATCCGCGCCACCGGGGCGACCACCGTCGGCCCCAAGGACATCGGCAAAGCGTTCTTCGACACCGTCCGGTCCCGGCCGTGGGTATCGGCCCGGCTGGCGCAGCTGGCCCTGACCGGCGACCTGATCGAGACCGACCAGGAAGGCGTCTACCTGTTCCCCGACGGCGACTCCGCAGCCGCCTGACCCGGGGGCAGACCTCCCGCCGTGATTACACCCTGTGCCTGTCAGCTGTCAGACAGGCACAGGGTGTCAGACCCCGCCGGAAACCCCACCCAACGCGCGCGCGTGCGCGCGCGAGGGCCTGTCAGACACCTCTGACAGGCCCCTGACAGCCACGCAGAGCGACGAAAACGCCGTCGCCGACCTCATCACACCCCGGACCCCTCTCGGGGGACTGGCGCGCTTCCACAGCGCGCCAGTCCCGGAACCCACGCCCCTTGCGAAGGAGCCCCGACCATGTCCTGGCCTGACCTGATCCGCGACGTCGTGACCGTCGTCGGCGCCATCGGCGGCACCTGGCTCGGCACCTGGCTGAGCAACCGCGCCACAAACCGCGCCCTCGCCGTCGCCCGCCGGGACGCCGCAGCCGACGCCGTCGCCGAGCTGACCGCGTGCCTGGACCGGCACCGCGCCGTGATGTGGAAGACGGTCGCCCGCCGCCTCGCCACCGCCGCCAGGATCATCCCCGACGACCCCGCTGCGGCCAACGACGACGTCAACGCCAGCCACGCCAGCCGCGGGGCCATCACCCGCCCCATGACGATGCTGTGCCTGCGCGCCCCCGCCCTGGCACCCCACGCCCGCGCCGCCGCCCGCGCCGCCTACGCCATGCGCCGCGCCACGAGACTCACCGACCTCGAACGCCGCCGCGCCGCCGCACTCCGCGCCAGCGAGGACCTCGTCGACGCGGCCGGCCGCGAACTCGGCGCCGCCGCAGTCCCCCAACTCCCGCAGAACCAGAAAGCCCCGCAGGGGACGGGTGACAGTTTGGAGAGATCATGACCGACACCGACATCGACCCGCACCGGCTCGTCGTCGCCGCCCACGAACTGGGCCACGCCATCGTCTGGCAAGCCAGCGGCTTCACGATCAGCGAGATCCGGGTCAAAGGACACGGCGACGGCGTGCACGGCTGGGTCAGCCTGGCCAACCCCAACGACCACAACACCCCTGAAGGAGAACGCGGCTACCAGGCCGGGCTGCTGGCCGCGGGTGAAGCACAACGCCGCTGGTGCGACCAGGCCGGCATGGCATTCGACGAGTACGCCTGCCAGGACGACTACGCCAGCCTCCGCAAACGCAGCCGTACCGCCCTCGGAAGCCAGATACGGCGCAGCGCCGCCAAGTCCGAAGCACAACGGCTCGTCCGCGTGCACTGGAACCGCATCGTGCGTCTCGCGCCCACCCTCGCCGTCCGCGGCTCCCTGTCCCCCAGCCGGATCGGCATCTAGCCGGAATCGATCACCAACCGAAGGGAGAACTCGTGCCCACCATGACCGCGGGCCGACCGGCCGACGCCGACGAGATCCACTCCTACGACGACATCGTTGCCGTTCACCTGCAGCTGAGCCGCAAAGCGTCGGCTGGCGGGGACGACACCCACGTCTACTACGAGGCCGCCGACAAGATCGCGCGGCTCGGAGTCCTCTACCGGGAGCCGGACACCATCACCAGCGAGATGCGCACCACCGCGGAGTCCGCGCTGGCCGCCATCCGCCAGGCAGCGCGGAGCACCCGCTACCAGCAGGAAAACATCCGCTTCTTCATGGTCGCCGGCACCGGCCGCGAGAGCCGCGACGACCAGGCCGGCGCGGGCATGAGCGGCGGCGAGTTGTACGCGTGGCAGGACGAAGCGGGCTACCTGCACGTCTGCGGCACTCACGACGTCGACCGGGCTCGTCTGGCGCTCCTGGACTACATCGCGTGTGCAGGTGTGGACCTCAGCACCGCTGACCTGCTGCAGATCGCCACCACCAACCCCTCGTGCTGGTGGGCGTACCCGCTGGAGCTGCCCGGCGGTGATGTCGAGTACCCGTCGGTCCCGGCCAGTACGGCGGACGCGGTGCGGATGGTGACCTGGCCCGGCGACGATCGGGGGGTGACGGCATGAAGCACACGTCCGCAACCGCCTACCTGCTGGCAAGCCGCCGATCCCGCGGCCGGTCGATCACCGTGAC
>DASUCK010000552.1:0-12733 GCA_036276095.1 Nonomuraea sp.
TGGCCTTCACCTGGTAGTAGACGAGCTGGTAGTAGGCGTCGTCGAAGGCGGGCGGAAGCTTTTTCCGGATTTTTTCGGATTTTTTCGGCTTTGTCGGCTAATTGCTGCCATTCTGCGACAACGCGGTCCATTTCTCGGTAGCTGGTCAGGCTGAACGGGGTGTCCCCGTCGTCGTAGGTCACCCTGCCGTCGGAGTCGGTGGTGATGCGGCGGTTGAGCAGCTCGGGCTTGCGGCGGGCCTGGAGGCGGCCGTACTCGTGCAGCACCTCGGCGATCTCGGCGGCCCGCTCCGGGCCGAAGTTCCGGGCCGCGTACGCCCGCTCCCAGTCGTCGAGCCGCTCGATCGGCAGGCGGTCGGGGTCCCAGGCGTAGTCGAGGAAGAACTGCAGCGGCAGCTCCTCGTTCTTCAGGTCGCCGACGTTGGCCACCCAGAGCCGGTCCACCCCGTACGCGTGGGCCAGGTGGAGCTGCTCCCACGTGGCGGCCAGGTTGGTCGTGTCGACCCACTTGTAGGTGCGGCCGCCGCCGACGTAGTCGAAGTGGAAGTACATGCCGTAGCCGCCCGCGCGCTCGGGAAGCGACGGATCGGGCAGCTTGCGCAGGTTGCCCCAGTTGTCGTCGGCGAAGACCACGGTCACGTCGTCCGGCGGGCGCATGCCGCGGTCCCAGTAGCGCTGCACCTCCTTGTAGAGCGTGAAGACCTGCGGCGCATCGGACAGGCCCTCCTGGTCGAGGATGCGCCGCTGGCTGGCGATGATGCTCTCCATCAGCTCGATGCCGTCGCCGTCGGGCAGGCTCACGTCGCCGTTGCCGCGCATGCCGAGCGTGACCACGCCTTCGAAGCCCTGCTCCCTCATCCTCCGGGCGCCGTCGGTCCAGTACTTCTCGACGGCCTCGCGGTTGCGGCGGAAGCTCCACTCGCCGGTGCCGCCGTACGCGTCGGTGTCGCGGTTCCACTCCTCGATGCCGCGCATCATGGGAGCCTCGTGGGAGGTGCCCATGACGACGCCGTACTCGGCCGCGACCTCGTGGTTGGCGGGATCGTCCAGGGCGAAGGCGCGGCCCCAGACCGCCGGCCAGAGGTAGTTGGCCTTCAGGCGCAGCATGACCTCGAAGACGCGGGCGTAGAACGCGCTGTTGAAGCCGCCGGGATGGCCGGGGGCCAGGCCGGGGCCGAAGTGGCGCGGCGCCCACGTGCCGAGGTTCGGGTTCTCGTCGTTGATGAAGAAGCCGCGGTACCTCACCTTGGGCGTGCCCTGCGTGTGGCGGCCGGGCAGCACGTGGAGGGCGTCGCGGTGGCGTACGGGGACGTCGTCCCAGAAGTGCCAGGGCGAGACGCCGATCTCCTTCGAGACGTCGTACGCGCCGAAGATCGTGCCGCGCTGGTCGCTGCCCGCGATCACGAACGCGCGCCGCACCCCCGGCATCGGGTTCGGCACCACTGTCTCCAGCGACGTCTCCCATTTGCCCGCGATGCCGGACACATCCAGCTTGCCGGACCGCACCAGGCCGTCGACCAGCGGACTGCGGCCGATGGTGCCGACGATCACCACGTCGGACACGCTCGGCACCCGGTCCTCGGCCACGGCCGGGCGGACACCGGTGACGCGTTCGAGGTCGGCCCGCAGGTCGCCGACCACACGGACGACGCCGGCGTGGTCGCCCGCACTGACCACGATCGGCGCCGCCCGCCCGGCGGCCACGAGGGGGAACCGCCCCGGGCCGCCGGTGCCTGTGATGTACGTCCCGGGATCCGCCGCCGGAGCGACGCCGGCCGTCGCACCGGCGGGAGCGGCGACCGTTGGCGCCGCGGCCGCCACCGCGACGGACAGCAGGAGCCTGGCCAGCCTGGTCATGTCACGTCTCCGGGGTGGTAGCGGATCCTGAAACTTTCGGTTCTATTAAGAAATTTTCAAGTAAGCGGATGGTAGACCGGCCCCACCCCGCGGTCAACGCCCCCGCCGTCGCGGCGACCGGGAAACGGCCGGAGAACGGCCGAAGAGAAATCCCTCATCCGGAATGCCCGCTTCCGCGAACCAAGGGCGAACGGCGGTGGTCGAAGTCCTATGCGTGGTCCCGGTGATCAAGCCGGGGGCCACTCGCGTCCGGGGGACGCGCCGGGGGCGGCGCGCGAGGGGGGAGACATGAACGTCGGTGCGCGGTCGCGCCAGGCCGTCCGGCCTGGTGCGAGACGGGGTACGGCATGGAAGATCACCACGGCGGTCGCGGCGACGGCGCTCTGCGGAGCCGGGCCACCGGCGATCGACGCCGAGGCGGCCAGGGCGGCGGCCACACCTGGTCGCACGCGGAC
This sequence comes from Nonomuraea sp., assembly GCA_036276095.1. Classification (GTDB taxonomy): domain Bacteria; phylum Actinomycetota; class Actinomycetes; order Streptosporangiales; family Streptosporangiaceae; genus Nonomuraea. Next base: position 2,312 of record DASUCK010000552.1, read on the forward strand.
CTCACCAAGCTGTCCCCCGCGGCCGTGCGGGCCGAGCTCGCCCGCACCGACCAGGCGGTCAAGGCCGCGACCGGGCTGGTGCCGAAGCTCGTCAGGCCGCCGTACGGGGCGTTCAACGCGTCCGTACGCCTGCAGACCAGCGACCCCTGGTCCTGTGGAGCGTGGACACCCTCGGCTGGCTCCACCGCGACACCGCCCGGGTCGCCAGGAAGGCGATCACATCGGTACGGCCGGGCAGCATCGTCCTCCTCCACGACATCCACCCGACGACCGTGCGGGCCATGCCACGCATCCTGACGGCGCTGTCCATGCGCGGATACACGTTCGTCACCGTCCGCCAGATGTTCCGCGGCCACCCGCCGCGCCTCGTCTACAGCGGCGGCGGCGCCGGCCGCCTCTGACCTCGCCGGTGTACGGCCGGTCCCGGCCCGAGGATCACCCTGTGGCCGGCCGTCCGCGCATCCATCCGGAACGGCGCCGGCTCATCCCGAGCCCGTCCTGACCACGAGCAGGGCGTCCTGGCCCGAGGCGGCGCCCCATACCTCGCCCCGGCGGCCGTGGAGTTGGCGGACATCCGGGGCCTCGCCGTTCGCGGCGGTGAAGCGTTCCGTGGCCGGATCGAACCTGACCAGGCGGTCGCTGCCGAAGTCGCTCAACCAGACGATGTCACCGGAGTCACCCGAGCCGCCGGAGTCACCGGAGCCGCCCGAGCCGCCCGAGCCGCCCGAGTCGACGTACACGGCGTACGGCTGCGGGGAGTCGCCGGGCAGCGGCCACTCCTTCCACGCGCCGGTGGCCGGGTCGAAGCGGCCGAGGCGGCCGCTCAGCCACTCGCTGACCCAGATCCGGCCGTCGCTGTCGGCCCACACCCGGCGGGCGCCCTGCCCGGGAGTCGGAGGCTGGAGCACGGTGGCCGCGCCGGAGTCGCGGGCGATCCTGGCGACGTGGCTGCCGGCCAGCGAGGCGTAGTAGACGTCGCCGTTCGGGGCCGCCGTGATCCCGTACGGGCCGGGGCCCATCGGGGCGTCGTACACGTCCATCTTGCCGGTGTCGGGGACGAGGCGGCCGTACACCCCGTTCTGCCCGGTGAACCAGAGCACGCCGCCCGCGTCGAACACGGCGGTGTTGAGGTTGGCGTCCGCGCGGTCGGCGGGCAGGCCGTAGCGCTTCACGTCGCGGGTGCCGGCGTCCACGCGGACGATGGCGTTGAGGCCGCCGTCGGTCACCCAGGCGTGGCCGCCGGGACCGGTGATGACGCCGTGCGGCCTGGAGCCCTCGCCCAGCGGCACCCGGGTGACCGCGCCGGTCCCTGGGTCGAGGTGGCCGAGGTAGCCGGCGCGCTGCGCGGTGAACCAGACGCCGCCGTCGGCGGCCGGGGCGACGTCGTGCGGCCCCGCCCCGGCCGGCACCTCGAACCGCTGGACGGTCAGGCCCGCGTCCGTCCCGGCGGCCGGCGCGGACGCGGCCCTCGACGCGGGCCCAGAGGTAGGCCCAGGGGTCGGCGCCGACGCCGGGGCGGACGCGGGGGCGCCGCAGCCGGCGAGCGCGAGCGCCAGCGCGGCCGTCAGCAGGGCTGCCAAGCGGATCACGGCTACTCCTTCAATGATCGCCAGTCGTCGACGCCGATCGCGGCCACCGGCGCGTCGGCGCCCGGTGCGAAGACGAACGTGTCGCCCTCGGCCGAGGACAGGCCCGTGGCCCGGGCCAGGTTGAAGCCATGGGAGACGAGCACGGTGTTGGCGCCCGCGGCGGGTCGGCGGTGGAGCAGCCGGCGCAGGCCCGCGGCCAGCTCGTCGTCGTCGGTGCCCGGGTAGACCTCGTTGATCAGCTCGCGGGCGGGGCGCGCCTTCCCGAACGCCAGCTCCGCGGTCTCGACCGTACGCCGGTACGGGCTGGCCAGCACCTCGCCGATCGGGATGCGCAGCCGCCGCACCGCCTGCCCGATCTGCCGGGCCTGCGCCCTGCCCTCCCCGGACAGGTTGCGCTGCGTGGACGGGTCGGACAGGTCGGGGCTGGGGGCGTCCTGGGTGGCCTCGGTGGCGGTGTGGCGCAGGTAGAGGACGTACCCTCCGGCGCGCAGGCGCTCCACCAGCCCGTCCCCGGAGGCGGCCGGCGACGCGGCGGGGGCGGGACTGACCGGGGCGGGGGTCGGATCGGCGAGGGTGGGGCTGACCGGGGCAGATGTCGGGGCGGCGGGCGCAGGGGTCAGGGCGGCGGGCGCGGGGGTCGGGGCGCCGCCGCACCCGACGAGGAGGCAGGCGCAGGCGAGCACCGCCAGGCTGGACCTCACGCCCACGACGCTACGCCCACCCACCGCAAAGCCACATAAAGCCGTCAAACCTCCAGCGGGTGCGCGGGCAACCGCTGGACGGCCGCCGCGTCCAGCAGCGGCAGGACGGCCCGCGGTGTCCAGCACGGGCATGGTCCCGGCGTGCGCACGTGAACCGCCGGGCGGAGGCCCGCGTATCCATCGATGTGAGCGGTGATCGCGTATGGACCCCGACCGGAAAGGACGCGGCGGCACCGACAGCAGGGACGGCGCGCAGGCCGGCACATCCGGCCTGCGCGGCCCCTCGCCACCCGTGACGTACGACGGCTGTGGCCGACACGGCTCGGCCCAGGCCCGGCATGGCGGGCCGAGGCTCCGGGCGCGGCTGCCGCTGACGGCGGCCGGACCCCTGTCTTGCAGGCCGACCGGACGTCGAGCAGGCCGACCGGGCACCGAGCAGGCCGACCGGGCATCGAGCAGGACCGGCCGCCGTCGGCGTGGCCACGGGGCGCCGAGCGAATTCCCCGGTGGTCACGTTCCACACCCGGACGGTCATGTCCTCGCCGCCGCACATGTCCTCGCCGCCGCACATGTCCTCCCGTGCCCGCCGTCCGGACGGGATCTGTCGGTCGGGTCCGGTAGGTTCCCGGATCATTGATCAGCCGTACGCGACGGTGCGGGCGCTCCCGCCTGCCCCGCGGCGGCCGGGGCGGGAGGTTCTGAGGTCGTGGACGCGGACAGAGCCGCGTGGGAAGAACGCAGCGTGGTGCGGGTGGTGACGCCTGTCGAGCCGCGCAAACTGGCGAAGGTGCCGTTCGTGGAGTTGGCCGACGGCCGGCTCCAGGGCGTCGTGTCGAGCGGATCCGACATCGAGCGGGTCTACGTCTCCTCGGTCAGCGCCGGCACCCTCGCGATGAGCTGCAGCACCAACAACAACCGGCCGTGCGGGGCGCTCCACGGCTACGCGTGCAAGCACGTACGCATGCTGGCCGACGAGGCGGTCCTGCAGTACGGCCTCGACCGGGTGGCCCGCTACCTGCGCATCGCGGTACCGGCGGGGGCCCCGCTGTCGCAGCACCTGAACGGGCCCGTCGAGCGCACGCCGGCGGCCGTGGTGTTCAGCCGGTTCCTGCGCCACCTGGCTTACCTGGAAGTGCCCGACAGCACCGAGCCGCTGGCCGAGCTCCAGTGGTTCCCGGCGACGAACGGGGCGGTGCGCTGATGGCCGAGACGACTGGCGAGGTGAACGGCTGATGCTCGACGTCCAGCTCGGCGAGCTGCTCGGCGGCGCCCCGGCCGGGGTCGAGGAGGCGCTCGGCCTGGTGGCGGGGTTCGACGAGGCACTCGCGCACGGGTTCGCGCGCATCGGCGAGGAGCCGGCGGCGGCGCTGGCCGCGCTCGCGGGCGCGCTGGCGGCGACCCCGCTCGGCGACCGCGTCACCGAGTCGGTGGCGAAGGTGGTCGCCGGTTCGATCGGCGACGACCACCTCGCGGCGCTGGCGGGCGCCCGTGCCGCGCTGGCCGGCGCGGTCCACGACGCCCTGCTCACCCGCCTCGACGCGGCCCTCGGCCGAAGCCGGGCTCCATGGGACACCCTCCCGTCACCGGTCGCGGAAACGGCCATCGAAGCGGGCGCGGTCCCGGCTGCCGGAACAGCGGCGCGGGAGGCCGTAGACCACGTTCCGGAGAAGACCGCTGCGGGGACGGGCACGGTCCGGGCCCGCGAGCGGGGGGCGCCTGGCGAGGTGGGCAATCTGCTGGCCGGATGCCGGGTCTGGTTGCGGGAGCTGGCCATCGTGGGGTGGCGTGGGGTCGATCACGACGTGGTCTCGTCCGCCGATCAGGCGATCGAGGCGGTGCTCGCGGTGCCGGAGCTGCGCGGACTGGCGGTCCTGCTCGACGGGCTCGCGGCGGAGCTGCGCGCCTCGTGCCCGGTGAGCGCCATGGAACGCCTGCCGCTGCGCCGCTGGGCCGACCTGTGGACGAGGGCCCTGCTGCTGTCGCAGTCGGGCTCGTGGAACGGCCCGGCCGAGCCGGTGTCCGGCCGCCTGCTGATCCTCGGCGCCGACGTCCACGAGCACGCGACGGTGGTCCGCGTGCAGGTCCACGCCCTGCTCGAACCGGGCGGCGACGCCCCGGCCAGGCTCGTACGCGCCGGCGCGGCCGCGGCCAAGGTCGACACGATCGTCGGCCCGGCCGTGTGGCGGCTGCTGGCCGGACACCCGGTGCTGCTGGGCGCGCTGGCCGAGCACCGCAGCCTGGAGATCACCGGCATGCCGCTGCTGCCCGGCGGCGACCTGGTGTGGCACGACGACCTGGCCCGGGCGGGAGCGCTGGCCGACCCGTTCGCGACGGCCCGCGTCCAGCTCGGCGCGGCGGTGGCGGCGCCGGTGCCGCCGCTCGACCGCCATCCCGTGCGCATCGCCGAGCCCGTCCTGGTCGAGGGCTACACGGTCGAGGGCGACCGGCTCCACCTGGGCGGTAACGCGCTCACGCTCGACCTCGACCGGCTGCCGGCCGCCACCCCGCTCACGCCGGAGCTGGTGGCGGCGTCGTCGGCGTGCCTCGGCCTGGTGCGCTGGGACGGCGGCCGGTGGCTGCTGCAGCCGCTCGGCGTGCGGGCCACGGTGAAGAAGAAGCCGGTCGACGTCCACACGGGCGACTGGGCCATGGGCCCCACCGACCCGAAGGTCGTCAAGGCCGAGGCCAGGAACGGCGACGTGGTCGCGGTGCTCCGCGAACGAGCGGGACGGTTGCTGCGCAAATGACCGAGACCAGCCAAGAGCCGGCCGAGACGCCCGGCGACGACGCACCGCGGCCCGGCGACCGGCACGAGACGCGCCGACAGGTGCTCTACTGGCGGCTGCTGTCGCGCCTGTTCAGCCCGGACGAGCAGCCCGCGCTGGAGAGCGCGAGCATGGCGATCGTCGAAGACCTCGGCCTGCCGCCCGCGCTGCTCGACCCCGGCATCTCGGTCGACAACCTCGTGCAGCGCTTCCCCGAGCTGGGGCCAGAGTTCCACGACCTGATGGCGGGCAAGGAGCAAGAGCCGGGCGACGAGGTACGCCGCGCCGCCCTGGTCTCCAAGCTGCTGCTCAACGTCTTCTCCACCGGCTCGGGCAGCGTCACGGCCGACCGGCTGGAGCGCTGGAAGCAGGACGCGGCCTGGTTCGAGAAGGGCATGGGCCGCGAGCCGGGCGGCCTGCGCCACAGCCCCGGCGGCCAGGAGCTGGCCGGGGTGCTCGCCGGCATCGAGGGCGACCTGGTCAAGCGCATGCACCTGCGCGAGGTGCTCGCCGACCCGTCCCTGGCCCGGCAGCTCACGCCCAGCATGTCGCTCATCGAGCAGTTGCTGCGCGACAAGCACAACCTGTCGGGGGTGGCGCTGGCCAACGCCAAGGCGCTGATCCGCAGGTTCGTGGACGAGGTCGCAGAGGTGCTGCGTACCCAGGTGGAGAAGGCCGCGGCGGGCACGATCGACCGGTCGGTGCCGCCGAAGCGGGTCTTCCGCAACCTCGACCTCGACCGCACCATCTGGAAGAACCTGACGAACTGGAGCCCGGACGACCAGCGGCTCTACGTCGACCGGCTCTTCTACAAGCAGACCGCCCGGCGCACCACCCCGGCCCGGATGATCGTGGTCGTCGACCAGTCGGGCTCGATGGTCGACTCGATGGTCAACTGCACGATCCTGGCCTCGGTCTTCGCCGGGCTGCCGAAGGTCGACGTACACCTGATCGCGTACGACACCCGCGCGCTCGACCTGACCCCGTGGGTGCACGACCCGTTCGAGGTGCTGCTGCGGACCAAGCTGGGCGGCGGCAACGACGGCCCGGTGGCGATGGCCATGGCCCGCCCGAAGATCGCCGACCCGCGTAACACGGTGATGGTGTGGATCTCGGACTTCTACGAGTTCGACCGGTCGCAGCCGCTGTTCGACATGATCCAGGCCGTCCATCGCTCGGGCGTGAGGTTCATTCCGGTCGGCTCGGTCACCAGCTCCGGCCAGAACATCGTCAACCCCTGGTTCCGCCAGAAACTCAAAGACCTGGGCACGCCCGTGATCTCAGGCCACATCCGCAAGCTCGTCCACGAGCTCAAGAACTTCCTCACCTAGGAGAACCGCCCGATGAGTGACGACATGCTGCGCGCCCCCGCAGAGGTGAAGTACGCCGACGAGCTCGACTACCTTGAGTCGGTCGACGACGGCCCCAAGCCGTTCTCGTGGCGGCTCAGCCCGCGCATGGTCCGGCTGTTCATCCTCGGCTCCGAGCGTTCCGACGGGCTCGACCGGGAGATCCCGCAGAAGTGGTTCGGCGACCGCGGCTTCGTCGAACGCGGCATCGTGACCCTGGCCTCCGACCGGGGCCTGCTGCTGATCGGCGACCCGGGCACGGGCAAGAGCTGGCTGGCCGAGCTGCTGTCGGCGGCCATCTGCCGCAACTCCACGCTCGTGGTCCAGGGCACCGCCGGCACCACCGAAGACCACATCAAATACTCGTGGAACGTGTCCATGGTGATCGCCAAGGGCCAGTCCCGCGAGTCGATGATCCCCTCGCCGATCATGACGGCGATGGAGCGGGGCGTGATCGGCCGGTTCGAGGAGCTGACCCGTTCGACCAGCGACGTCCAGGACGCGCTGATCTCGATCCTGTCGGAGAAGTACGTCTCCATCCCCGAGCTCGACGACGACAACATCGTCTTCGCCCAGCCCGGTTTCTCCGTCATCGCCACGGCCAACAGCCGCGACCGGGGCGTCAACGACCTGTCGTCCGCGCTGAAGCGCCGCTTCAACTTCGTCCGCATCCCGGTCGTGACCAGCAAGAAGAGCGAGGCGGAGATCGTCCGGTTCCGTACGGAGGAGTTGCTGCGGCGGCACCGGATCGAGCTGGACCTCCCGCCGACGCTGCTCGACATCCTGCTGCAGAGCTTCGCCGACCTGCGGTCGGCGGCGGCGTCGGCGACCAGCGACGACGAGCGGCTGGAGTCGGCGCTGTCCACGGCCGAGCAGATCGGCGTGCTGGAGGACGCGATCCTCCACAGCCACTTCTTCGGCGACCGGGTGCTGCGCGCGCACACGCTGGCCGGCTCGCTGGTGGGGTCGCTGGCCCGGCGCAGCCCGGAGGACCTGGCGATACTCAACAAATACTGGCACGGCGTCGTCGAGCCGCGCGGCAAGAAGGACGGCGGGCCGTGGCAGGAGTTCCTCGAGGGCGGCCGCGAGGCCATCTCCACGCTCTCATGAGCCACCCCGAGAGCACAGCCATGAACCCCACCGGGAGCGCCGAGATGAGCACGTTCGACCCGCTGCGGGAGCAGCTCACGATGGCGGCGGCGGAGTTCGGCGGTGGCGCGGTCTCCGGCATCCTGACCGGGATCGTCGACGACGTCGCCCGGGCGCTGCGCGAGGAGCTGGAGATCTTTCCGGTCTGCCACCATTCGCCGGCCTCGGCGCTGGCGATGGTCCGCCGGCTGCGGGAGAAGCAGCCGAAGGTCATCTACCTGGAGCTGTGCGAGGATCTCGCGCCGTTGCTGACCGAGCTGCGCAACTGCCGGCTGCCGGTGGCGGTGCAGGCGTTCGCGACCGACCTCGACGGCTTCCCCCGGGAGTGGGCGCCGCTCAGCGTGGTGGCGCCCGTCACGGAGGCGTCGGCGGAATACCAGGCCATCGCGTACGCGCTGGAGACGCCGGGCGTCGAGCTGGTGCTGGTCGACCGCTCGACCGACCATGTCTTCCAGTGGGCGCCAAGGGAGAATCCCAAGGAGGAGCCCGCGAGCACCGACGACGAGGCCGCCGGCCTGCACGGCGACGCGGTCGGCGTCGAGATCGGCGACCTGCGCCCCCGCTTCGCCGAACTGGAGGAGCACCTGCTCCACCACGGCAAGGTGCGCCACTGGTCGGAGTGGTGGGACCAGTACGTCGAGCAGCCGCTCTCCGGCGCCGACTACGACACCTACCGCCAGGTCATGGTGCTGATCGGCAGCCTGTTCCGCCGCCTGGGCCCGGGCGGCGGCCGACTGGCGGTCGACGAGGACCGCGAGCGTCACATGTGGACCAGGATGCGCGAGCACCTGTCCGTCTCGGGTGCCGACCCGGCCGACTGCTTGTACGTGTGCGGCGCCTTCCACGCCGCCAGCCGCGTCGAGCAGTTCGGCCTCCGCTCCACGGCCGCGTACGAGATCACCCCGAGGACGGCCACGACCTGGCTGTACGGCCTCATCCCGTCCAGCCACTCGGCCATCGAGGCGCAGTTCGGGCTGGCCCAGGGGTCGGTGTCCATCGCGGCGGCGACGTGGGCCAAGGCGGTGGCCCGCGACCGCCTGACCCCGTTCCGGCTGGCCGGCCAGAAGGGCACGCGCAAGGGCGCGACCAAGGCACCGGCAGAACCGGCGGCCGGACAACCGGCGGAAGATCCGCCCCAGAGGGCGGCAGAAGGGGCGGCCGAGAAGGCGGTCCAGGAAAGGGTCAAGCCGCCGCGACGCGGGGCCGGCGCCGCACCCGCCGACCGGCTGTCCGCGTTCCTGTCCGGGCCGCCCGTGCTCGACGAGCTGGACCGGTCGGAGCTGCTCGGCTGGTGCGTCGACATCGTCCGGCTGGCCCGCCGCAACGGCTACCTGTCCAGCACCGCCGACGCCATCGCGGTGTTCGAGACGTCGATCCTGCTGGCGGGGCTGCGCGGCCGGGCCCGGCCGACCCCGTACGACTTCCAGGACGCCGCCGTCACCTGCATCGAGAAGGACGTCGTGCCGGGCCGCCGGGACGTGCGCCGGCTGTGCGAGATCCTGCTCGGCGGCGACCGGGTCGGCGAGGTCGGCTACGACGCCCTGCCGCCGCTGGCCAGGAACGTCTACGACCGGCTCGCGCCGCTCGGGCTCGACCTGGAGAAGCGCACGATCCAGCGGGCGCTGCTCGACCTCCACGCCAACCCGGAGCTGGCGCCGTGCTCCGACCTGCTGTGGATGCTGCGCTACCTGCTGCCGCACGAGGCGGTCCGGCCCATCATGGGCGAGCGCCGGCTGGGCGAGCGGTCCATCCAGGAGAGCTGGGACCTGGCGTTCGGCAAGCACCAGCGGACGATCATCGAGCTGGGCTACGAGGGCGTCACCGTCGAGCAGGTGCTGGAGCAGCGGCTGCGGCGGCAGGTGTGGGACCAGAAGGCCACGGCGGCGGTGGCGCTGGCGGCGGTCGAGGACGCCGTCCTGCTCCTCGGCGGCAAGCGCTTCGCCGACGAGCTCGGGGCGCGGGCGGTGGAGCTGCTGGCGACCGAGCGGAGCGTGGACGACGCGCCGGAGGTGCTGCGCCGGATCCGTCGGCTGCTGGCCTACTACCGGGCGAGCGAGCCGGAGCTGCCGGCATGGTGCGAGGAGTTCGCGACCGCGGGCTACGCGCACTACTGCACCCTCCTGCCGACCGCGTTCGTGGACGACGACACGGGTGTGCGGCAGGTGGCCGCCATGCTGGGGTTCCTGTTCTCGATGGAGAGCCTGGCGCTGGCGCTCGGCTGCGACCGGGCGCAGCTGGAGCTGGCGGTGCGGCAGTCGCATCCGGAGGCGCCGGCGAAGGTGGCGCTGCTGTGGGCGGCCCGTACGCACCTCGGGCAGCTCCCGGTGGCTGAGCTGCGGGCGCGCTGTGCCGAGCTGCTGGCCAACCCGCTGGTGGTGCCGTCGTTCCCGCAGTACATCACGGGGTTCGTGCAGGCCATGGAGCCGGTGCCGGCGCTGTCCGGGTTCGTGGTGGAGGTGATCTCCGAGGCGTTCGCGCGCCTGCCGGACGACGTGCTGCTGCCGTGGCTGCCGAGGCTGATCACGACGCTGCGGCAGCAGGCCGGCGAGCTGATGCCGGTGCTGGTGCGGGAGGCCGGGCGCACGTTCCCCGGCGGACTGGCGGCCGTCGACTCCTGGACGCCGCCGTGGTCGGCCCGCCCGGCGCCCCCCGGGCCGACGGCGGCACCCGCACCGACGGGGTGGGGGCCGGTGGCCGGGCTGCTGTCCGGGCATCCGTCGGCCTGCGACGCGGTGGCCGGTCTGCTCGGGTGCGACGGCGAGTGGCGGGCCCCGGCGGCCGACCACGTCGGGGCGCTCCTGTCCGCCCATCCCGAGTCCGCGCTCGCGGTACGGGCCCTGCTCGGGTGAGTCCTCTGACGGTGATGCCC
>DASUCK010000553.1:0-18194 GCA_036276095.1 Nonomuraea sp.
GTCATGAACGTCGACTCGATGAGCTTGCGCATGTCGTTTCCCTTCCGCGATGTCCTGTGCCTCACCACCCTCGCCGAAGCCGCTTACGGAACCTTTAAGGTTTCCCTCTGGCCGGGTCCGGCCGGGCGGGGAATGCCGGAATCATGGCAGACCTTCCCTTTGGTGACCGGTCCGATTTCGAGGCCGCCGACCGCGGATTCGTGGCCGCGCTGAGCCCCGCGGTCGTAAGGGCCGACGGCCGCGTCGTGTGGGACACCGACTCCTACCGGTTCCTGGAGCAGGAGTGCCCGGACACCGCGCATCCCAGCCTGTGGCGGCAGGGGCAGTTGTGCGTCAAGCAGGGTCTGTACGAGGTGACCGACGGCATCTACCAGGTACGCGGCCTGGACCTGTCGAACATGACACTGATCGAGGGCGAGCGCGGCGTCATCGTGGTCGACCCGCTGCTGTCCGTCGAATGCGCGGCGGCCGGGCTGAAGCTCTACCGCGACCGGCGAGGGAACCGCCCGGTCACCGCGGTCATCTACACCCATTCCCACGCCGACCACTTCGGCGGGGTGCGCGGCGTCACCGATGGCGGTGTACCGATCCTGGCGCCCGCCGGATTCCTGGAACACGCGGTGTCGGAGAACGTCTACGCCGGCACCGCGATGAACCGCCGCGCCACGTACATGTACGGCCCGGCCCTGCCCCGCTCCCCGGAAGGGCAGATCGGGACCGGGCTGGGCATGACCACCTCGACCGGGACCCCGCAGCAGCAGCCGGCAGACCTGACGCTCACGCTCACCAAGCAGCGACTGCTCGGCCTGCTCGGCGGTCAGCCGTCCGACGGCGTCGAGCACGAGGGCGACATGGACGTCCTGAGCCGCCTGACCGCCGTCCTGGATGATCCGGATCCCGCGTTCGCGATCGTGACGCCGTAACGTTCATGCGCGGAGTCCGCAGGCACTCGGCGAGGAGCACGGCGAGGACGAGCTGCCGGCCGTAACGCCGTCAGCGCCTTCTTCGTCTCCTGCTGCCGGCCAGCGCGCCGATCAGGATCCCGACGACGGTGCACGCCACCAGCGCGACCCACAGCGGGGCGGTCACCACGATCGTGAACAGCCGGATCATCGCGTCCTGCCGGTTCTGCAGGATGAACGCGGCCGCCAGCACCAGCAGCACGAGCGCCAGCCAGACGCGAGGCGGCACCGCCCCGAGACGGCCTCCCTGGCCTTGCCTTGCCACGAATCCCTCCAGATGTGTGTGAGCGCGGTGCCGAACATGGCGGCCACGCTCCAGCCCTGCCGCCACGATGAACAGCCCGCCCCAGAACGGTCGGGAACGCCGCCACGACTTCACGATCTTGCGTCCTTCAAGGGCCAGGCCGAAGCGCTTCCATCGCACGCGCCCCTGCTCGGCCCGTCATGAGCCCCCTTTCGCGTCGGCCCGGGACGAGTCAGCAATCCATTACAGACAGTCACGGGTCGGTCCATTGCCGAGCATGCGCGACGTCCACCGCATTCGTCGACACACACGCCGGACGCCATGGCGCTCATGGCTTGCGGCTGGGCAATCTTGCCGAAAACCAGAACGGAGGCAGGATCCTCTCCCTGCCGGGGCGTGACGGTGAACCCGGTGAACCCGGTGAACGCCGTCGCCGTCCGGACGGTGAGCCGCGCGTCAGGCGAGGTGGAGGGCGGCCGGGCGCATGATCGACTGGGCGAGGGCCTGAACGAAGCGCATGATCAGGGCTTCGAGCAACATGAGGGCGGCCTTGGCGAGCAGCGAGGCCAGGAAATCGGACAACTTTCTACCTCACGGGTCAGAAGGGCATGTAAGACGATATTTGGGCAGAAAGGTGTCTATTTGGGCATGGTCATGATGACGGTTTGGTGAACGACCGATGGCTAGTCCGTAGCTGTCTGCTCGTCCGCGGCCGGTCGTTCGACGATCGCCGCCAGGAACGCCGCCGCGGCCGCGCAGCCGAGGCCGATCCCCCACCCGAACGGCCCCACCGGACGGCAGCCGAAAAGCTGGCTCAGCCCCGGCACCGAGACGATCACGCCCAGCACCGCCAGGGACACCAGCGAGGCCAGCATCACCATACGGTCCCGTCCGCCCAGCGCCAGCGTCTGGAGCAGCTGCGCCGACACCAGGCCGATGAGCCCCACCGTGTCGGCGCGGACCCTGGTCCCCGTCATCCGCGCCAGCAGCCACGCCGCGCCGGCCGCCAGGCCCGTGGCCACCGCCCGCAGATAGATGTCCCTGGTCAGGGCCGCGCCGAGGGACGCCTCCGGGCCCTCGGCGAGCAGCCGTTCCGGGCTGGCGGCGCTCGGCGGCCGGATGGCCACCGCCATCGCCGGCAGCATGTCCGTGAGCAGGTTGACCAGCAGCAGCTGGCGGGCGTTGAGCGCGCTGCGGCCGGTGAGCAGGCTCGACCCGAGCGTGAAGGCGATCTCGCCGACGTTGCCGCCGAGCAGGATGCCGAGCGCGTCCCGCACGGACGCCCACATGCCCCTGCCCTCGACGATGGCCTCGATGATCGTCTCGATGCGGTCGTCGAGCATGACGATGTCGGCCGCCGCCTTGGTGGCGGGGGCGGCGTGCGAGCCGAGGGAGACGCCCACGTCGGCGAGCCGGATCGCGGGCACGTCGTTGGCGCCGTCGCCGGTGACGGCCACCACGCGCCCGGCCTGGCGCAGGCACGTGACGATCCGCGCCTTGTGCTCGGGCGTGACCCGGGCGTAGACGGACACCTCCGGCAGCGTCCTGGTCAGGGTCTCGTCGTCCAGCTCGTCCAGCTCGGGGCCGGTCATCACGCGCAGGCCGTTGAGCGCGCCGATCTCGGCCGCGATGGCCTCGGCCGTGCTGGGGTGGTCGCCGGTGACCATCACGACCTGCACGCCCGCGCGCATGAGCCGCTGCACGCTGCGCTTCGCCGTCGGGCGCACCGGGTCGGCCAGGCCGAGGAAGCCGAGGAAGCGCAGGTTCTCGATACGGGACTCGTCCAGGTCGGCCCGGCTGGAGGCGGGACGCTCGGCGACGGCCAGCACGCGGTAGCCGCGCATCGCCAGCCGCTCCACCTCCTCCTCAAGTCGCGCCCTGGTCCCGTCGTCCAGGGGCACGACCTGGCCGTCCACGACGATGCTCGTCGACCGGGTGAGCACGATCTCGGGGGCGCCCTTGACGCTCAGCAGTTGCCCGGAGTCGGCGCGGCCGAGCACGGCGTGGTAGCCGCGGGCCGGCTCGAACGGCAGCTCGGCGACGCGGTGCCAGCTGCGCAGCCCGTCCTTGGGGGTGATGCCGAGCTTCTGGGCGCCGTCCACGATCGCGCGGTCGGTGGGGTGCGGGATGGCCCGGCCGCCCTCGAAGCGCGGCCCCGCCCGCAGCGCCGCGCCGACGATCGCGCGCAGCTCGGGCCCGGCCCTGTCCACCGCCTCCTCGGTACGGCCGTCGGAGACGCGGCGCAGGCTGATGCGCCCTTCGGTGAGCGTGCCGGTCTTGTCGAAGCACAGGACGTCCACGCGGCCCAGCGCCTCGATCGTGGACGGGTTGCGTACCAGCGTGTTGCGGGCCGACAGCCGCTTGGCCGAGGCGAGCTCCGCCACGGTCGCCACGAACGGCAACCCCTCAGGCACCGCCGCCACCGTCATGCTCACCGCCGGGCCGAGCGCCTGGGCCAGCGGCGTCCCTCGCAGGAGCTCGACGACCATGAGCAGCGCGCCGGAGCCGAGCGCGGCCGGGAGTATGCGCCGGCTGAGCGCGCGCAGCCGCAGCTCGACCCCGCTGGGCGGCGGCTCCTGGCGGGCCAGCCGGGCGGTCCTGCCCGCCTCGGTGGCCGCGCCGGTGGCCACGACCACGGCCAGGCCGTGCCCGGCCGCGACGGTCGTGCCCTCGTACACCATCGAGCCACGATCGGCCACCGCCGCGGCCGCGGTGGGGGCGGCGGTCTTGGGCACCAGCTGCGACTCGCCGGTCAGCGTCGACTCGTCCACCTCCAGCCCGGCCGCCTGGATCAGCCTCCCGTCGGCCGGTACGGCGTCGCCGGCGCGCAGCTCGATCACGTCGCCGGGCACGAGCGCGTCGGCGTCGCCCGGCACCGGCCCGGTGGGGCGACGCAGCCGCACGCGGACGGCGGTGGTCTCGGTGAGCCGGTGCAGCGCCCGGCCGGCGTTCCTGCGCTGGGCGCCGCCGAGCAGGGCGTCGACCACGATCACGCCGCTGACCAGCACCGCGTCGAGCACCGATCCGAACGCGGCCGACACCCCCGCCCCCGCGGCCAGCACCGGCGTCAGCGGGTTGGCCAGCTCGCCCACCGCCGCCTCGGCCAGGGAGCGCGGGCCGGTCTCCGACCGGCGGGCGGCGCCCGTCCTGCGGCGCTTCGACTCCGCCTCGGTCAGCCCGTCGGGCGAGGTGCCGAGCCGGTCGATGACGTCGCCGACGGACATGGCGTGCCAGGGCGTGTGGTCGGCGCGGACCGGCGGTTCCGCCCGTCCCATGCCGCGTCCCGCCCACTCGGCCATGGCCAGGGCGGTTAGCGCCGTCACGTCCCGGACGAGGTGCGCGCGCCGCACCGCGGTCGCGGCCGGGCCGAGCAGCGTCACGGCGCTCCCGGCCAGCGCCCCGGCCGCCGCCACCCACACGCCCCGCACGCTCGCCTGCCGTGCCGCGGGCAGGCACCGGAGCAGCAGCTCCGCCCCGTCAAGCCCGCCCATGACGTCGGCGTCCCACGGGACGGCCGCGTTCCGGGCCCCTCGCGCCCCGGATCCGCCGGGGTCGCCCTGCCGTCCCGCCGGGAGCACGCCGATGCCGAGGTCGGCCTGGCGCAGGGCGCGCCGGCCGCGTCGTGAGACGACGGCCACGCCGTGTCCGTCGGACTGCAGGGCGCGCACCGCCGCGGCCAGCCGGGCACCGCCCGGCACGGTGTCGTCCACGCGCAGCCGGCGGGCCAGGCCGGCGTCCGCGCCGGCCAGCAGCACCCGGCACGTCCCCCTGGAAGCCGCGATCATGGCCTCGGCCAGGGGATGCAGCTCATGGGCCAGGCCGACGAGGGCGACGGGGGCGCCGTCGCGCGACACCGTGACGGGGCGGATCTCCTGACCACGCCACCGCTCGGGCACGTCGTCCCGCCGGGTGGGCGCGGCGCTCCAGCCGTCCCTGTGCCGCCGGGCCGCCGGGTCGGTGAGGTCGAGCAGGGTGTAGAGCCGGGCGTGCAGGTCGTCGAGGTCCACGTCGGGGCCGAGCGGGACGACCTCGTCGATCGTCCACGTCCCGGTGGTGAGCACGCCGGCGTCCACGACGACGGTGTCCACCCGGTCCATCCGGCGCAGCGCGTCGGGATCGAGCACGATCGTGCCGCGCCCGGCCAGGCTGTGCGCGACCGCGTTGGCGAAGGCGTTCCTGCCGAGGGTGGCCGCCTTGGGGACGCCGGAGATCAGCACGGACAGTCCGCGCTGGTGGCTGCGGCTGATGAGCGTGGTGAGCCCGTGGGCGGCCAGGGACGTCGCGCCGGCCGCGTCGGCGTACCGCTCGACCGGGCCACGCGGCAGCGGCGCCGGGCGGGGCGCGGCGGCGGCCCTGGTGTGCCGGTAGGCGCCCTCGGCGGCGGCGAACTCCTCCTCGCGTCGCGCCCACGCCCGTCGGCCGGCCCGCGCGTCGATGAGCCGCCCGGCGGCCGCCACCGAGTCGACCAGCAACGCCATGGGGCGCATGGCCAGCGTTCCGGTGACCACCCGGCCGGTGGCCAGCATCGCGTCCGCGATCGGCTTGCCGATGCGCTCCTCCAGCCCGGTGCGGGCCATGGGGGTGTGCTCGATCACGGACAGGAACGTGGGCACGGCCGCGGGCAGCCGCGGCAGGCGGGTCAGCGCGCCCGCCGCGGCGACGCCGACGCCGGCCAGATGCAGGCAGAGGCCGACCGCGGCGCGGGCCTGCTGCTCCACGCCGTCGAGCACGCGTGGTCGCCCCGGCGGCTCACCGCCTTCGTCGAGGTCCTCCACGACGGCCACCAGTTTGTCCACGTCGGTGGTCTCGTCGCAGGCCACGTACACATCGCCGAGGGCCCCGTTGACCTCGGCGCGCGGCACCCCGGCCGCGCGCAGCCGGTCCTCCAGCGAGCGGGCGAGCCCGTCGGTACGCGGGCCGCCGATGTTCCGCAGTTCGATCCTGACTCCGCCCGGACAGGGGCGAACCCGGCGAGGGCGCGGCAGGACGCCTCGCACGGGTTCGGGGAGCATGTTGAGGAGCGTGTCAGCAGCGGAGAGCAGGCCGAACAACGCCATGTGACCTCCCGTCTACGGCGCCGGCGCTACTCGCTCTTCCGTCTGGTCGTCGTGGTCGTCCTGCGCGTGGTCGGACGGCGCTCGCTGGCCGCCGTCCGGCCGCGGCCGGACGTGGTGGCCGTCGTCCTGCCGCGCGCGGACGCGGTGGCGGCCGCCTCGCCGGCGGCCGTCCTGCGGCCGGTCGTCGCCCGCTTGGCGGGCGTGGGCTTCTGGGCGGGGGTCTCGCCCGGGCGTTGCGGCTGGGCGGCCCGCTGCTGCCGGCGCGTCCGCTGGGCGACCATCGTGCCGGCGCCGATCGCGGCCGCGACCGGCCACTCGACGATCCCGAACACGGCCAGCGCGCCCAGCGCCCCGTAGTAGGCGATGCGCTCGGGCGGCGGCAGGAACGTCCTGGCGACGTCCACGTAGTGGCCGACCTCCTGTTTGCTGATACGCGGCATCGGGACGTTCGGCATCTCCAGGTGAGGCATGCGGAACTCGGGCTGGCGCAATTCGATACTGATCATCGGCAGGTCCAGCGTGAGCCGCTTGGGCCCTTTCCCGTCCGATGCGGCGGCGGCGCGCCTCTGCGGCTGGGTAGCGGCCATGATCCCCTCCTTCAGACCGGCAGATCTATTTGAAGTCCCCTATCCCATCGCCTGTCCTGTTATTCCAGTGGAGCGAAATTTGGCGCTTTTTGTACGTCCGTGCCCTTTTTCATAGCGGCATATGTCCAGGACATGACCAACCCGGCGACGCGCGAGGGGCATGAACCGGCCATCCCGGGCGACCTCGGGCAGGACCTGCAGGTCGACACGTACGCAACGGGCGCCCTCGCCACTCCCGGATCGCATCCGGCATCACACGAGAAACATCCCCGGCCGATTTCCCGCACCAACGCAACAGCCTCCCGGAAAAGCGCTTCGTCGCTGCGCCACGGCATTCTCACGAGGCTCAAGAAAAGTGATTCAACCGAAAGTCAGTTTGCTTGTGGCAAACTGTCGCCAGAAGTTAATTGAAGGTTTGCCCATTTCGCTGACGGGTAGTCAAAGAGCGAGTCTTGTAGCGTGCGTGGATCAGCCGCCAACGACATGCTGCAGCGTTCCATAATCCTGTGCGAGAAGGCCGGGTGGGCCTTGCGCGCCATTTCCCCATGCCACGGGGGCGCGGCCGGGCCCGGTCTCGTCCCGCCGTTCCGTTCACGACCCCGTATGCCTGCGATCGCGTCCCCGTGCAGCCCTCAGGCCCCCGGTCCCTCGACGTGGAGGTCCGACCGTTCGCGCCCGACATCGTGAAAGTCCGCCATGCTGCTACTCTCGCTCGGTTACTTCCTCGCCTATCTCCCCTACGCCATGCTCGTGAAGGCGCTGGCCAGCGGCGCCCTTCCCGGAGTGCCCGCCCCCTCCAGCGTGTTGGAGGTGCTGCCCGCCGCGGCCCTCGGCCAGCTCGTCGCCATGCCGGTCTTCCTGGCCGTCTCCGGCCGGTGGCGGCATGCCCGGCACCGCCGCGTGCTGGGCGTGCCGGTGATCACCCCCGGTCGTGAGACCCTGGCCGCCGGGTTCTTCTGCGCGTTCATCATCGCGACCACCACGGCCAATCTCGCCTTCGTCGGCGCCACCGTGCTGGTGGTGCTGCTGCTCATGCGCGGCGGCGTGCTCATCCTGTCCCCCCTCATCGACATGCTGCGCCGGCGGCACATCGCCGGCCATTCCTGGGCGGCTCTTGTCCTCAGCATCGCGGCCGTCGCCGTGGCGTTCGGCGACGTGACCGACCTGAGCCTGGCCGGCCCCCTGCTGCTGGGCCTCGGCCTCTACCTGTTCGGCTACATCGGCCGCTTCGAGATCATGAGCCGGACGGCCAAGACCGGCATCCCCGCAGTCGACCGGCGGTACTTCGCCGAGGAGCACGCCGTGGCCCCCGTGTTCCAGGTCGTCCTGCTGGGCGTCGCGGCGCTGGTGGGGGTTCCCGAACTGCGCGAGGGGTTCACCGGGTTCCTGACCACGCCGACCGCGCTGGCTGCGGCGGGCATCGGGGTGGCGTACGAGGTGCTGTTCATCTTCGGCACGCTGATCTACCTGGATGTTCGCGAGTACTCCTGGTGCGTGCCCGCCAACCGGTGCGCGAGCCTGCTGTCAGGCGTGGTGGCGGCGTACGCGCTGGCCTGGCTGGCCGGGCTCAACGCGCCCGGGCCGGGGCAGCTGACCGCACTGGCGCTGGTGGTGGGCGCGATCACCGCGTTGTCGGCACCCACCCTGGTCGCCTGGTGGCGCGGCCGGGTCACCGCGCCCGGTCTGCGGCTGCTGTTCGTCTGCGACGGCAACACCTCGCGCTCGCCCATGGCCGCGGCCATCGCCGCCGGCGAGGTGCGCGCGACCGCGGCCGGGGCGGCGGCCGCCACGAGCGAGCCGGTGGCGGCCGCCGCCCCGCCCGTCGAACCCGCCGTCGTGCCGCGCATCGAGACCGCGAGCGCCGGGCTGGCGGTCCGCCGGCGGGGCGCGCCCATGAGCGATCACGCCCGCGCGGCCCTGGACCGGCTCGGCGTCGCCGCCGACAGGCACCGGGCCCGGCAGGTCAACCGCAGGTTGTGCCGCGGCAGCACCGCGATCTACTGCATGACGCACGCCCAGCGCGAGGCGCTGCTCACGCTCGTGCCCGAGGCCCGGGACCGGACGTTCTGCCTGGACGCCGAGGCGGACATCCCCGACCCGTCCGGCCACTCGCAGGACGCCTACGTGCGCTGCGCCCGCCGGATCCGCCACGCCGTACGGGCCCGCCTGGCCGAGCACCTCGGCCCCGACCTCTCGCCGCAGACGGCGGGTTGACCAGAACGCCACCTCGGCGATGAGACCGCTTACCGGCACTGTTGGGAGCGGAGTCTCAGGAGAAGGCACACGGCAGTCCCGGCGCGGCCCCCCGCGTCACCGTTCGCCGTCGGCGAGTCTTCCGCCCGGCCCTGCCACGCCGGCCAGGAGATCGTCGAGCCCTGCTCGGATGGCTTCGAGGGTAAGTCGCTGATCCTCGCCGGGGTCCGGTAGGCCAGCAAGTCAGATCGCCCGTCAACTGAACAAGGGAGAGCCTGCACGCGCTGCGCCGGGACCTGCACCACGCCCAGCAAGACACCGTCACCGAGCCGGACCTGCCCGATGAGCTGCCGGCCCCCCGCCTCATCCTTCATGATGAGCAGGCCCGACGGCGGTGGCCCCGCCGCGGCGAGGTCATCGTCGGCCTGCCCGCCGCCGCGACCGGCTCGCCCTCGTCGTAGCGCGTCGGCGCCCGCCAAGGGCGGGCAGGTCGGGCCGGTTGAGCGGCGGATTGAGCGGGCCTCTGTCAGAGGGTCAGG
This sequence comes from Nonomuraea sp., assembly GCA_036276095.1. Classification (GTDB taxonomy): domain Bacteria; phylum Actinomycetota; class Actinomycetes; order Streptosporangiales; family Streptosporangiaceae; genus Nonomuraea. Next base: position 9,583 of record DASUCK010000553.1, read on the forward strand.
CCGGTGTCATTGACGAGGATGAGTTGCTGGAAGCCGGTGCCGAGGCTGATCGTCTCCCCGGCACCGCAGCCGGAGCTGCGGCGCTGCAGCACGCCGCCGATGTTGTACAGCCCCATGGTGTCGTCGAAGAAGCCGTGCAGCAGGTCGCCGGCGAACCGGCAGGTGCCCCGCGCGGTGCCGAGTTCGAGCTCGACGCCGCGCACCGCGATGGTGCGCGAGGAGTCCAGCGTGAGCCTCCACGGCAGGCCCTGCGGCCGCACGGTCAGGCCGGAGTCGCAGTTGCCGATGGAGATGCGCTCGATGCTGATCTCACCGCCCCTGCCGGCGCCGCGGTCGACGGTGACCCGGCCGGTGAACTCGTTGGCACAGCGCCCCAGCGTGGCGAACGGGCGCTGCTGCGCGACGGTCAGCGGGCCCGCGCCTCGCACCGGGCTGTTGACGGGCGCCAACGCCGAGGCCGACGGGACGGTGCCGAAGCCGAGCAGGGCGACGACGGTCACGCCCAGCGTCGCCAATCGTCTCGCTGCGATCATATTGTGTTCCCCCACAGTGGTTGGCGGATCGTGATCGGTCAATGTGCACGACGCGCGTCTACCTGTAGTACGGGACGGCGCGGGAACTTAGATTCCTCCGTTCTGAACAAATTTCCGGCACGTCCGAACTGTTTCCGGCATGTTTGAACAGAATTCCGGCACGGCGAGCTGCCGCGCCGGCTCCGCGCCGGTGTCCCGGCCGACGCGGAACCGGCACGGGGTCAGCGGCCCTGGAGGGACCTGACGTTGTCGCCGAAGGTCCAGTTCCTGGACCCGTCCCAGTTGATGGACCAGGTCATCAGGCCCTTGAGCTGGCCGTTGAAGCTGTTCCACGCCTGGGAGACCAGGGACGGCGACATGTGGCCGCCGCCCGCGCCCGGCTGGGCGGGCAGGCCGGGGACCTGCTTGTCGTACGGGACCCTGATCGTGGTGCCCTGGATGACCAGGCCGTTGTTCAGGCAGGTGGTCTGGGCCACGAAGCCCTGGACGGTGCCGGCCGAGTAGGAGTCGCCGCCGCAGCCGTACATGCTGCCGTTGTAGTACTGCATGTTGAGCCACCACAGGCGGCCGTTGTCCGCGTACCTCTTGACGATCGGCAGGTACGCGCCCCAGATCGAGCCGTAGACGACGCTCCCCCCGGTCACGTACGCCGTCTCGGGGGCCATGGTGAGGCCGAAGCCCGCCGGCATCTGGGCGAGCACGCCGTCGATGATCCGGATCAGGTTGGCCTGCGAGGTCGAGAGGGTGTTGATGGCTCCGCTGCCGGTGAGGCCGGTCTCGATGTCGATGTCGATGCCGTCGAAGTTGTACCGCTTGAGGATCGGGACGATAGTGGCGACGAAGCGGTCGGCGACGGCGCTGGAGCCGAGGTCGATGCCGGCGGTGGCGCCGCCGATGGACATCAGGATCGTGGCGCCGGCGGCCTTGGCCGCGCACATCTCGGCGGGGGTGGCGACCTTGACGGTGCTGTCCATGCCGTCCTCCCACAGGACGGTGCCGTCGGAGCGGATCACCGGGAAGGCCGTGTTGATGACGTTGTAGCCGTGCTGCGGGAGGCGCGGGTCGGTGATGGGGGTCCAGCCGAAGGGCGGGTGCACGCCGTTGGCGGCGCCGTCCCAGTTCTCCCAGTAGCCCTGCAGGACCTTGCCGGCGGGCCTGGGCTTCAGCGGGCAGGTGGCGCCCGTGGGGGTGACGGTGGGGGTGACTGTGGGCGTCACGGTCGGGGTCACCGTGGGGGTGCCTGTGGGGGTGGGGGCGGAGGTGGGCGGGGTGCCAGGGCCGTCGAAGCTCACGTCGTCGACGTAGTAGGTGCCCTGGCCGTACCAGCCGTGCAGGTAGACCACGGCGGTGGTCTGGTTCTGGCCGGTGGTGAAGGGCACGGTGAGCTGCGTGTACGCCGACGGTGACGAGGTCCAGGCCGAGCCGCCGCCGGTCACGCCGACGTAGACGTAGCTGCCGCGGACCCAGGCGGTCAGCGTGTACGCGGTGCCGGGCTGGACGGTGACGGTCTGGCTGCACCGGGCGTTGTCGGCGGCGGTGGCGGCGCCGGCCAGGGCGCGGGTTCCGGAGCGGACCGGCGTGGTGACGACCGAGCCGTCCGCGCAGGTCCAGGGCGACAGGGCGCCGGTCTCGAAGCCGGGGTTGGCCAGCAGGTTGGCCGCGCTGGCCGAGGTCTGGGTGACGAACACACCCATCACGGCGAGGAGCAGCGAGGCGGCCAGCACTAACGGTGTTCGCGTCATGACAGGACGACCCTTCCGTGGCCCGGGGGCGGCCCGGGCCGGTGACGGGCGCGGCGCAGACGCCGGGGATCGCCGCGACGATGGGGGGTGCACGAGCGGCTTCGCTCAGATCCCATTATTGTAAAGAAACTTGCCCATTGTCTACGGTCGGCGACGGGGGAGCGCCGAGGCCGAGACGTTACCGCTCCCGGACTGCGTAGGTCAGGTGGGTCACCCGCGGCGACGGCTCCGCGCGGATCGGCTCCAGGGCCACGCGGCCCGCGTCCACGCCCTCGAACAGGCGGATTCCGGAGCCGAACAGCACGGGTGAGAGCGCGATCGAGAACTCGTCGACCAGGCCGGCGTTCACGTACTCCAGGATCGTCGCGCCGCCGCCCGCGATGCGGACGTCGCGGTCGCCGGCGGCCTCGCGGGCCTGGTCGAGAGCGGCCTCGATGCCGTCGTTGACGAAGTGGAAGGTGGTCCCACCCGGCCGCTCCCAGGGGTCACGCTTCTCGTGCGTCACGACGAACACCGGCGTGTGGAACGGCGCCTCCTCCGGCCACATCTGCTCGCCCGGCGTCGAACATGCGCTTGCCCATCACGCTCGCGCCGGTGCGCTCGAACGTCTCCCGCGCGATGTCGTTGTCGCGCCCTTCCTCGCCGCCCGCGCCCAGCTTCAGGTTCTCCCGGATGAACCGCAGCGGGAACATCCACTGCTGCAGTTCCACCCACTGCCGCCCCATCAGATCCCCGAGGGACTCGGGTGCGATGAAACCGTCCAGCGACATCGACACGCTGAAGAACACCTTCCCGGCCATCACGTCTCAACTCCGTTGAGAACGATCTCGGTGACGTAGGCAGCCAGATTGCTCAGGGTCTGCCGGCCGCCCTCGATCGCGTGGTATTTCTCGACCGCTTCGTCGCGCAGCTCCTTGGTGGGGAACACCGTGCGCATCTCGATCCGGGTCGCCGCCCCGTCGGGCGTGAACGCGAGGACCGACTCGAAGGCGTTCGGGTCGCCGCGGTATTCGCCGTGCAGCAGCGCGATCCCCTCCGGCGGGACGATGTCCGTCCAGGTGATCCACTCCTGGTAGTCCGTCCCGTCCGGCGCGTGCAGCACGAAGTCCCACTCCCCTCCGACGCGGAACTCGAAGGACCGCGTGGTGGTGGTGAACCCCTCCGGCCCCCACCACCGCGACAGGTGCCGCACCTCGGTGAAAGCCTCGAACACCAGCTCCCGTGGGGCGTCGATGACCCGGGAGATCACAATTTCCCGGTCGGCCGTCGCGGACGGCGCCGGCGCTCCTTGCCTCGTCTCTCTCATCGGCTACTTTCCTTCCTGACGTGCCTGCTTGAGGTCCTGCACGTACGCGTCCAGCCGGTCGAAGCTCTCGCCCCAGAACCGCTCGAACCCGCCGATCCACTCGTGGACCGGTCGCAGCCCGCGGGCGTCCAGGCCGTACAGGCGCTGTTTGCCGGCCTTGCGGTCCTGTACCAGCCCGACCTCCCGGAGCACCCGCAGGTGTTTGGACGCCCGCGGCTGGCTCATCCCCAGCTCCTGGGCCAGCTCGGTCACCGGCCGCTCACCCGCCCGCAGCAGTACCAGGATCTCCCGGCGCTGCGGCTCGGCGATCGCGTTGAAGACGTCCGACGTCGTCGCTGCTCGTGCCATGGAGGCCATCATATTCCGATATCGGCATGCGTCAATTCGCCCGAACGCCTCCGGAACGATCAGCAACCGCAGTCGCGATCTCTCCCGCCAGCTGGCGGCCGGGGACATGTTCGAGGCGGAGCCCTACCGGTCCAGCCGGTCGGCCCGGTCGCGGAGGTAGCGCTGCTCGGGAAGGCTCGTGGTGCGCCGGGCGGCCAGCCGGTAGTTCTCCCGCGCGGCGGCGTGCTCACCGGCCAGCTCCTGCAGGTGGGCGCGGACGGCGGGCAGGCGGTGGTGGCGGGCCAGCTGGGGGTCGTCGTCCAGGCTGGCCAGCAGGTCGAGCCCCGCCCGTGGGCCGCGGGTCATCGCCACCGCGACGGCGTGGTTGAGCGTGACCATGGGATTCGGCGCGATGCGGCCCAGGATGGCGTACAGGATGCGGATCTGCTCCCAGTCGGTGTCCTCGGCGCGCGGCGCCTGGACGTGCAGCGCGGCGGTCGCCGCCTGCACCTGGTACGGGCCGAGCGGCGAGGAGGACATGGCGGCGGTCACCAGCGCGACGCCCTCCTCGGCCAGGGCGGCGTCCCACAGGCTGCGGTCCTGCTCGGCCAGCGGCACGAGGGCGCCGGCGGGGCCCGTGCGGGCCGGACGGCGGGCCTCGGTGAGCAGCATGAGCGCCAGCAGCCCGGCGACCTCGCCGTCACCCGGCAGCGAACGGTGCAGCATGCGGGTGAGCCGGATCGCCTCGGCGGTCAGCTCGGCGCGGTGCAGGTCAGGGCCGGAGCTGGCGGTGTAACCCTCGTTGAAGATCAGATAGAGCACGTGCAGGACGGCGCCGAGCCGTTCGGCCCGCTCCCGCGCGCCCGGCATCCCGAACGTCCCGCCGGCCGCCTTGATCCGCTGCTTGGCGCGGCTGATCCGCGGCGCCATGGTGGCCTCCGGCACCATGAACGCCCGCGCCACCTCGGCGGTGGTGAGCCCGCCGACGGCCCGCAGCGTGAGCGCCACCTGGGAGGCGGGGGTCAGCGCCGGATGGCAGCACAGGAACAGCAGCGCGAGCGTGTCGTCCCGGTCGCCGGGGCTGCCGTCGCCCGGGGCCGGGACGAGGTCGGCGTCCGTGGCCTCCCGTACGGCCGCGGTGACCTCCCGGCGGCGGCGGGCCCGCTCGCTGCGTACGTGGTCGACCAGGCGGCGGGAGGCGACCGTGACCAGCCACGACCTCGGGTGGTCCGGCACGCCTTCGGCGGGCCACTGCGTGGCCGCGGCCAGCAACGCCTCCTGGACGGCGTCCTCGCACTCCTCGAACCCGCCGTAGCGGCGCAGGAGCGTGCCGAGGACCTGCGGCGCCAGGTCGCGCAGCAGGTCCCCGAGGCGTTCGCCGGCGCTCACATCTCCATCCCGGCCGAGTCCATCAGCGGCCGCACCTCCACGCCGCCGGGGATCGGGCCGGAGATCAGGGCGGCCAGCTCCACGGCGCGCTCCCGGGATTCGCAGTCGACCACGTACTGGCAGGCCACCTGCTCCGGCACCGGCAGGTACGGGCCGTCGGCGACGGTCACCACGCCGTCGCGGACCCGTACGACGGCGCTGATGGACGGATCGGCGCACACGTGGCCGCCGACCAGTTCCCCTGACGGCCCGGCCGCGGCCAGGAACCGCCCGTGGTCGAGCCCGCCCCCCGGCGGGGCCGCGGCGTTCAGGTACACGTTCAGCACGAACTTCACAGCGGGCTCAGGCCGTGCCCGAGAAGACCACCGGCCGCACCTCGATGCCGAGGCCCTCGACGCGGGCGTCGGGGATGAGCGCGGCCAGTTCCAGGGCGCGTTCCCGGCTGTCGCACTCCACCAGGTAGTAGCCGCCGAGGTACTCCTTGGCCTCCAGGTACGGCCCGTCCGTCACCGCCGGGATGCCGCCGCGGACGCGTACCACGGCGCTCTGCGACGGGTCGGCCAGCGCGGCGGTGTCGATCAGCTCTCCGGACTTCTTGATCGTCTCCATGAACGCGCCGTGCCCGCCCATCACCTCCTGGCGCTCCTCGTCGGTGAGCGCGTCCCAGATGTGCGGGTTCGCGTGCATGATCAGCAAGAATTTCACGTCGTCTCCCTCGATGGCCGGCGGCACCCCCTGCGGCACCGTTCACCGACGAGTCGGAGCCGGAGCCGCGCCCTTGCGGCCCAACCGCAACATTCTCCCCGCCGCTCCGACCATCTTCCCGAAGGGCGCCTCACCTGGGCGTTCGATGGCTTTCAGTGGAGTATAGGAATGAACCTTACGCGCATCGGGGTCAGCCTGCCGCACGTCGGCCCGTACGCGGGGCCCGACGCCGTGGTCACCGTGGCGCAGGCCGCCGAACGGCTCGGCTTCCACTCCGTGTCCGCCAGCGACCGGCTGCTGATCCCGACCGGGCCACACTGGACCAACGACGCGGGCCTGCCGGAATCCCACTGCTGGGACTCGCTGGAGATGCTGACCTGGGCGGCCGCGCACACCGGGCGGATCCGCGTGTGCACCGGCGTCCTCAACACGATCTTCCAGTCGCCGGTGATCCTGGCCCGCCGGCTGGCCACGATCGACCGGCTCTCGAAAGGGCGGCTGGACGTCGGCATCGGCCAGGGCGGCGGCACCCGTCTGCCGCCGTACTACATTCCGGAGGAGTTCGTCGCGGCCGGGGTGCCGGCCGGCCGCAGAGGAGCCGGGTTCGTCGAGCACGTGGCCGCGATGCGGGCCTGCTGGGGCCCCGACCCCGTCGAGTTCCACGGCGAGCACTACCGGATCCCGTCGGCCCTGGTCGGGCCGAAGCCGTGGGGAGCCACGATCCCGCTGCTCTTCGGCGCGCTGACCCGGCACACCGTCGAACGGGCGGCCCGCGTCGGGGACGGCTTCATCACCGTCGCGGTCGACTGGGACGACACCCGCCGGCAGATCCGCTGGTACCGGGAGGCCGGCGGCACCGGCACCGTCGTGGTGAACGTCATCCCGGCCGCCCCCGGCGAGCGCGTCTCCCCCGCCGTCTTCGCCGGACACGCCCTGCGGGAGCTGGACCGCGCCGGAGCCGCCGGCGCCGACGAGGCCCACCTGGCGCTCCACCTCCTGTCGGTGGAGCCGGAACAGCAGGTCGAACTGCTGGAGGCGCTCGCGGCCAAGCTCGCCTGAGCGCCCTGCCCGCCGGGAATACACCACGTCCGGACGTGACCGCGGCCCGACTGTCGGCACCCCGACCTGTGCGGGCTGATTCGATGGCACACGACCGACTTCGCCGGCAGTCGTAAGGTACGCACGGATCTCGGCACCTTGTGCTGCGGGCAACTTCTCATCACGAGGGCCTTGGGCGAGGAACTCATCGACAGTCTGGCGGGCGATCGTGTAGTCGCCACCCAAGCCGACGTCGGAACACCATCCGAAGTAATACACCTCGTTTTCCCTGATTTCGAGGAAACTGTACGGCGGACAGGCGGGACAGCACTGATGATCACCATCCCATTCCCATCTCTTCGTCATCGTCAGTCTCCTGACAGCTACGTCTGTCGGGCTTTCACGACCATCGCACGAAGGCACCCGGGCCTCATCCGGCGGCGGTTCGCCGGGCAGTGTGGCGGCCTGGGTACGGGCACGGGTCTGGGCGAGCCGGTTCGAAGGTGCGCTTGGCGATGTGCCGCTGCTTGGGAGGCGCGTCCAGATCCACCCGCAGGATCTGATCGATCAGCGGCTTGAACGGGTCCAGCCGGCGCGTCCTGGCCAGGGCCCGGCCCGCGATGTGGCGCGAACCGCTCAATCCACCCCGCGACGCATGCCGCCGCCCTCGCCGAAGCCGCTGCGGCTGCGGCCGCGCGCTAACGGTGCGTCACCGTCAGATTCGCATCGCCGAGTGTTCCGGCGATGAACGTGGAATGGCCTTGCCGCTGCCCGGCGGAGTCGTTCCAGGAACGCGCGACTTCAACGGTCTGCGCCTTCGACCAGTCACGCCATTCCACGGAGAAGCTCCACGGGCCAGGAACCAGCCCGTCGGCCGAGGCGGCGTAAACCACGTCACCCGATGACGACTGGACGCCCGTGAACCTGAACTCCACGCTCAGCGGGCCGAGGGGCACCCCGAATCGCTTGGCCGAGCCGGCATACGAGGCGGTGAGCTTGAGCGGACGATGATCTGCTGATGGCGGAGGTCCAGTGAGTTCGATGCGGACCCTTCCCTCGACGGCCACGTTGTACTGTGGCTGGCACGTGGCGCACCCGTTGAAGCCCGATGCGATGGCCTGTTGCCAACTCACGAACCGCCGGAGATTGCTGCCCCTGATGACATCGCCATACTGACATCCGGTGACATGAAACTCCCGGCTGACGACATGGCCGTGCAGATAGGCCGGCTTGAGACGTTCGGGCGCCTGCCGAGCGGTGATTTCCACCGGTATCCCAAGGCCGTTGGCGTAGATTCTGATCGACCCGGATGCTGTCGCTGACGCGGCGTATTTATCGGATGGCAGGTTGTCCGCGAACATCGCTACCTGGGCGAATGCTCCCCCTCCGACGGAGCCGACGGCCTTCGGAATCGCATTCTCCAGCAGGCGCGTGATATAGCCGCCTGAGAAGAGATCGAGTACGTCGCTGAGCGTGTCGCCGGCTTGCTGGGTCCTCGCGACCTCGACGTGCACGTTCCCTCCGTCCACGGACAATCGGATCCATGCTTTGAAAGTGACATCCGTGTCGAAC
>DASUCK010000554.1:0-18426 GCA_036276095.1 Nonomuraea sp.
GTTTCACGTAAAACACGCAAGAACCCCCACCACGCTGTTTCACGTGAAACCAACGACGCTGAACGAGCCAGCCCTCCCCGACAACGGCAACACCACACCGGCGGCCCTACCTCCTTTCCCGCCCACCCATGTTTCACGTGAAACAGCCACGCGACTCACGATCAGGAGGCGCCGACCAACTCCCACGAACGCGACGACACCACATGTCGAGCAGCCCGATCTCTCTGCCCTCGACATCCATGACACGACGACGGCATCCCTCACGGCACGGCGACCCCGTACCGTGCCCTCCATGCCGTCAAGCCGGCGTACCAGCCGCCCCCGTACCGATCAACGGGCGCAGCACCCGTACGACTGCGTGCCCCCGCACGGCCACGCCCACATACCCGTGAAGCGCCGCACCACCAAGCTTCGCGAGCTTGCATGCCGTCTCCCCCGAAAGGCCGCACGCTCGCTCACTGGCGGCATGCCGGCCCCGCGTGCTCATCACGAGCTGCCGTCGAAGACGACGGTCTTCGAGAGGGAGCGCGGGCGGAGGCAAGCACGCATTGCCAGCCGGTGCGCTCATGAGGCGGTGCGCTCATGAGGCGGTGCACTCATGAGGCGGTGCACTCGTGGAGCGATGCTCTCCTCGGCCAAGAGCCTTGCGAGGAAGGCTTCCGTGCAAGGCCGCGTCTTCCCGAGGCCCGGAGAGCTTGTGAGCCGGGCACGGCCACATCCACCCGCACAGGCTGGCGGTCACTCACCCTCACAGGCGGGGCCAATCCGTCACCCTCATGCGCCCCTGCGAGGCGGTGTGCTCACACACCGCCTATGGTCTTCCCGCACGCGTGATCGGTCGTTCCTTGCACAGGCTGATTGATGACCTGGATGGCACGCGGTGGGTTTCACGTGAAACCCACACCGCGTTGTTTCACGTGAAACACAAAGCCCGGAAGGCTAACTCTCCGCTTCTCGCATTACTCGGACGGCCTCCGGCGCCATGGTGCCGATGATGCGCTCAAGGTCGTCGATCGTCGCGAACTCCACCACGATCCGCCCCTTACGACGCCCAAGGTCGACTTTCACCTTGGTCTCGAAGTGATCCGAGAGGCGGTCGGCGAGGTGTGTCAGGCCGGGGTCGGCGGGCTTGGCAGGCTGACGTTCGCGGGCCGGCTTCTGGGCGGCCTTGGCGCTGCCCATGGCGACGATCTCCTCCACGGCACGCACCGAGAGCAGCTCCGCCACGATCCGCTTCGCCAACTGGATCTGTTCCTCGTCGGAACTCAGACCGAGAAGCGCACGGGCGTGTCCGGCGCTGATGACGCCGGCCGCCACCTTGCTCTGGATCTCGGGCGGCAGGGTCAGGAGGCGGAGTGTGTTGGTGATGTGGGACCGTGAGCGGCCCACCTTCTTGGCAAGCTGCTCATGCGTCGCCTGGAAGTCATCAAGGAGTTGCTGGTACGCGGCCGCCTCTTCCAGCGCGTTCAGCTGCTCACGCTGCAAGTTTTCGATCAACGCGTCCCGCAGGAGATCGGTGTCCTGCGTGTTCCGGACGATCGCCGGCACCGGGTCGAGGCCGACCTGCTGGCACGCCCGCCAGCGCCGCTCCCCCATGATCAGTTCGTACTGCCCACCGCCGACCGACCGGACCACGATCGGCTGCAGCAGACCGACCTCCCGGACGGACTCCGCCAACTCCTCCAGCCGCTCCTCATCGAAGACCTCACGCGGCTGCCGCGGGTTCGGGACGATGGCCTTGAGGGCGATCTCCCTGAAGTACGCCCCGGCAATCGGCTTGGGCCCGGTCTCACCGGTGGATCCATTCGCCGGGGCCGCCACCGCCCCCGCGCCGTCAACGATGGGACCGGTCGGGATGAGCGCCCCGAGTCCCTTGCCCAATCCCCGCCGCTGCTGGCTCACTGCGTCTCCTCATCCACCCGGCCGATTCCGGTCACTCCAGGAGAGGTTACCGTCGCGCGCCCGGCCGGGTGCCCCCTCGCCACACACGGCCCCATTGGATTTACACCGACACGATCACAAACCTGCCCACCTCGTGACCCTCCCCCACCCACCGCCCGGAGGCCGCCCCGTCAAACCACACCACCCGTACGAACTCGGCCCACGACACCACCCCCCGGTCCCGCACCGCACACCACTCCTCAGCGCATCCCGGTGAACCTGCCAGACGGCACAGCGGGCACCCGAACGCACGATCAGCGCCGACGGATTCCGGGGGCGCGGGTATGCAGCCGACCACGTGTCGAAAGCGTGAGCGTGGCGGAACAGGTGCCAGAGCGTGGACATACGGGAGCGAAACGTCCCATGTAGGTATGCGGCAGAGCGAAGCTTCAAGAGGCAAGGGGCATGCGGCGGAACAAGCCCCTCCAAGACGGGGCAGGGCGCCGCATGGACGCATCGAAGGCGTGGACGTGTGGTGGAGATACGTCCGGAGCGAAACGTCCGGCGCGAAGGAGCAGTGGAACGAAGCGTTCAGAGCGAGGGCGGGTGTTGGAGCAAGGCAGTCGCGTGTGCTGGCGTGATCGCGGAAGCCGGCATCGCGTGCCGAATCCAGCCTGCTCTGAGCGGAACTGGATCCGCGCCTGCCGGATCCACCGACGCATGCGCGCTACCGGGCGCACCACTCAAGGGTCCTCCGCCGCCACCCCCAGCCGCGCAAGCCACACCCGGTCAAGGCCGACCCGCAAGCCCGCAGCAACCCATTCGCCCTGCCGTCGTCACCGTCAGCGGCAAGCCGATGAACGATGAACACACTCGACATGGAGAACCCGATCCCAAGCCACCGCACCCCTGCACCGCCGTGACCCATACGCCGCCACAAACCCAGCCACCCCCGGCAGCAGTACCGCGGCGGCGGTCACGCCACCGGAGCTCGATGGGCGATCTCCCGGGCCGCGTCCATGTACGCCATCGCGCCGCTCGACCCGGGATCGTACGTCATCACCGACTGCCCGTAGCTGGGCGCCTCGGACAGTCGCACGCTGCGCGGGATCACCGTGTTCAGCACGGTGTCCCCGAAGTGTGCGCGCACTTCCTCAGCCACCTGGGACGCCAGCCGCGTACGCCCGTCGTACATCGTCAGCACGATCGTGGACAGCCGTAGCGTCGGGTTGAGGTGGGCCTTGATGAGGTCGACGTTCCGGAGGAGCTGGCCGAGGCCTTCCAGCGCGTAGTACTCGCACTGGATGGGGATCATGACCTCGTCGGCGGCCACGAGCGCGTTGACGGTGAGCAGCCCCAGCGACGGCGGGCAGTCGATGACGATGTAGTCGAGGTCGATGGCGTCGTACGCGGCCAGCGCCCGCCGCAGCCGCGCTTCCCGCGCCACCAGCGACACCAGTTCGATCTCCGCGCCCGCGAGGTCGATGGTGGCCGGCGCGCAGTACAGGTTGGGCATGTCGGGGACCTGCTTCACGATCTCCGCCATCGGCAGGTCGTCGACCAGGACCTGATAGACATCGGGCACATCGCCGCGGTGCTCGGTCGCCAGGGCCGTCGACGCGTTGCCCTGGGGGTCCAGGTCGACCACGAGGACCCGCTGGCCGTGCATGGACAGCGCGGCGGCGATGTTCACGGATGTGGTGGTCTTGCCGACACCGCCCTTCTGGTTCGCCACCGCGATCACCCGGGTCTTGGGCGGGTGCGGCCAGCCGCCGTCGCCGCCGCCGGGGGCCTCGCCGGTCTGGGCGGCCGTCTGGGTTGCGGATGTTTCACGTGAAACCACTGAGCTGAGCGCCTCTCGTACCAACGGCGAATCACCGGGGTTCAGGGGGGTCTGGGTCACGATGGCCATCCTTTCAACCAGTGGTGTGCCGGTGCCGGGAATTTGCTGTCGCGACACGCCCATTTCGGGCCAGCCGACCCCGGCTGGGCTCGCGGACGAACGGTTGCCCGGCCATCCAAGACCGCATGACGCGACTGGCACAACCGTCACCTCCTACGTCGCCGCCTGGCTCGCTCCGGCGGGCGACCCGCTACCACCCGAACCAATGTTGCAGGCGGCTCGACCTTACCGTGCCCGACGGTGACAAGCTCGGCCGTTCGCGCTCCGCTGGCCCGCAATTGGGGCTCCGCCTCGGCCAGCTCGTCGGCGGCCCGCTCCCCCTTCATGGCGATCAGCTCGCCGCCCTCGCGCAGCAGCGGCATCGCCCAGGTCAGCAGCCGGTCGAGCGGTGCGACCGCGCGGGCGCTGGCGACGTCGAACACCCGCTTGCCCGCCAGCTCCTCCGCCCGCCCCCGCACCACCTCGACGTTGTCGAGCTTGAGCGCCCGCACGCACTCCTCCAGGAACACGGTACGGCGCAGCAGCGGCTCCAGCAGCGTGACCGTGAGATCCTGCCGGACGATCGCCAGTACGAGCCCCGGCAGCCCGGCGCCCGAGCCGATGTCGACCAGGTGCGCGTCCGGCGGCACGACCTCGGCGACCACCGCGCAGTTGAGCAGGTGGCGATCCCAGATCCGCGGCACCTCCCGCGGACCCAGCAGCCCACGGACGACGCCGGGCCCCGCCAGCAGCTCGGCGAAGGCGTCGGCGCGATCCCAAGCTTCCCCGGCGAAGACGTCCCGCGCTATGTCCGGCGGCGCCGGAAGCTCATCGCTCACTGATCGGTGGCCCTTTCTTGGTGCTGGGGGGCATGAACGCGCACGGGAAGGCTGAACCCCAACGGCGATCACAAAGGAAGACTAGCGGGCCGACCCGTCAAGGTGACCTTGGAGCACGCCGCCGTCGCGACGGGTGCACAGACACCAGTAGGGCTATATGGGGACTTATACGCCGATACCGTCGAATATCGGCGAATATCAGCTGTGCCCGCCACGTACAAGGATAAAGAAATCGGCCGCCTGCCGGAGGCAGACGGCCGGATCGACCAGCGCCCGCTCAGCCGGGCACGACCAGCGCCGGCGGGCACCACCAGCCCGCAGGCGGCCATGACGAGCCCGCAGCCGAGCATGACCAGCCCCCTCAAGCGGGCATGACCAGCTCACTCACGCGGGCATGACCACGACGTACCGGTTGGGCTCCTCGCCTTCGGACTCGCTGCGCAGCCCGGCGGCCGCCACCGCGTCGTGGACGATCTTGCGTTCGAAGGGCGTCATCGGCTGCAGCGACTTCGGCTCGCCCCGGTCTCTGACCTGGTTGGCGATCTCGGTGCCGAGCTTGGTCAGCTCCGCGCGGCGCCGCTCGCGATAGCCGGCCACGTCGAGCATGAGCCGCGAACGCTCCCCTGTCTGCCGGTGCACCGCCAGGCGGGTCAGCTCCTGCAGCGCCTCCAGAACCTCTCCCCCGGGCCCGACCAGTTCGGTGCTCTTGAGCCCCACGATGGAGACCAGGGCGCGGTCGCCCTCGACGTCCATGTCGATGTCGCCGTCGATGTCGGCGATGTCGAGAAGCCCCTCGACGTAGTCGGCAGCGATCTCACCCTCCTGCTCAAGGGCGGTGAGATCAGGAGCCTTCTTCTCCTCGGCCTCGGTCATGGCCGGCCTCTCCTTCGTGTTCAAGACTTCTTGCTGCCGGTGCGCTTGCTGCGGGGCTGGCGAGTCGGCTGCTGCCTGATGATCTTAGGCTCCGGCGGGGGCGGAGGCGCCTGCTCTTCCGGCGTGGTCTTGCGGAGCTTGGCGAGCAGGCCCGGCTTCGACTGCACCGGGATCACATTGCCCTTGGCGTCGAACTGGGGCATCGGGTGCCGGCTGTAGAACCAGTGCTGCTGACCGAGCGTCCACACGTTGGTGGTGACCCAGTAGAGGATCAGGCCGAGCGGGAAGTTCAGGCTGAAGAAGGCGAACAGCGGAGAGATGTACATCAGGATCTTCTGCTGCTGCGCCATGGGGTTGTCCGGCATCTGCGCCATGGAGCGGGTGACGCTCTGCCGGACGGTGAGGAACGTCGTCAGCGAGCTGATCGCGACGAAGATCGCCAGGACCACCTTGGTCTGGACGACGCCCGCGGCGAAGCCCTGGATCTGCTCCGCCGACATGAAGAAGTTGGCCGGCAGCGGCGCGCCGAAGATGTGGGCCGCCCGCGCGCTGTCGACCAGTTCCTTCGTCATGCCGAACTTGGCGTGACCGTTGGCCATGTTCTGGAGCACCGTGAACATGGAGATGAAGATGGGGAACTGGGCCAGGATGGGCAGGCAGCCGCCGAGCGGGTTGGCGCCCGCTCCCTGGTACAGCGCCATCACTTCCTGGTTCATGCGCTGCTTGTCGTTCTTGTAGCGCTTGCGGAGCTCCTGCACCTTGGGGGCGAGCTCCTGCATCTTGCGCGACGAGCGCATCTGCTTCAGGAAGAGAGGGAAGATCAGGATCCGCATGAACACGGTCAGCGTGATGATCGTCAACGCCCAGGTCAGCCCGCTGTCCGGGTTGAGGACCGTGCTGTATGCAGTATGGATCCAGATGATGACTTGGGCTACGGCTTGATACAGCCAGCTCAGCCAGGACAGCTCCACCGAGCTATCTCCCTTGCGTTTCGTGGGACCGGACCGGGCGTGGGGGCACCGGGTCTATACCTCCGGGATGGAATGGGTGGCACCGCCCGATGCGCCGGACAGTCAGCCAGATGCCGCGCACCGCTCCGTGCACGGCAAGCGCCTCGAGCCCATAGGCACTGCACGACGGGTAGAAACGGCAGCGCGGACCGAGCAGCGGGCTGATGAACGCCCGGTAGAACCGGATCGGGATGATCAGCACCCGAGCGGCGAGGCTCGGCACCGCTTGCACCTGCTCCGTCATCTCTGTCCACCCGTCGAGGACTCGCGCCGCCTGAGCAAACGTTCCAGCGCGGAGTCGAGTTCGGCGGCCAGGTGCTCGAATCGCGCGGACGCGGCCGGTGGGTTGGCGCGTACCACAAGCAGGCTACCTCGCGGCAGCCGGTCCAAGCGGTCCCGCATCAGGTGTCGGAGCCGCCGCTTGACCTTGTTTCTGACGACCGCGCCGCCGACGGCCTTGCTCACCACGAATCCCACCCGCGGTGGCTCTTCCCCGGAAATGCGGAGATGCACCACCAAGGTCGGACGGCCGGCCCGGCTGCCACGCCGGATGGCGGCCGCGAACTCCTCCCCGCGCCGCATGCGGGATCGACGAGACAGCACCGTATATGCCTACGCCCGCCGGCGGGGTCCGCCGGCGGGCACGCAATCGCGCGGGACGGTCAGGCCGACAGCTTCTCGCGGCCCTTGCGGCGGCGGGCAGCGAGGATGGCGCGACCGGCCCGGGTGCGCATCCGCAGCCGGAAGCCGTGGGTCTTCGCGCGGCGACGGTTGTTCGGCTGGAAAGTACGCTTGCTCACGGGTGGGCTCCAGGTCGATGGTGCGCCCGGTGGGCGCGTGACACACATGGATGGCCTGCCAGGAAAGCGAGGGCACGCGAAATAGCCGTCGCGTGACAAGCCGACCGTCGTACGTTACGGGCGAAGGGCGCCCCAGGTCAAACCGGACGCGTTATCCACTCATCCACAGGGGAGTTTTCCACCGCCCCGGCGGCGTCCACAGAATGTGCACCGCGCTGCCACTACGCTGTGGACAACGTCTTGCCCACAGCTGTGCACAAGGCTACTGTCGGCCCTTCCGGACCCGCCGAAACACTGTGCACAAAGCTGTGGAGATCCTGTGGAGGGCCTGGGTGCGACGCCGGGCCCACACGCTGTGGACAACGGGGCCGACGACCGATCGCGCGGCCGCGCCATGTGGATGAACGATCGCGGGGGGCCGCGAGAGGGAGGAGGGGAACCGCACTGTGAACAGTGTCGACCTCGGCACGGTATGGGCGAGGGCCCTGGGCAACTTCCTCAACGAGAACGTACCGATCCAGCAGCGCACGTGGTTGTCGATGGTGCGCCCGATCGCCCTGGCGGGCGACACGATCGTGCTCGGCGTCCCCAACGACTTCCTCAAGGACCTCATCGAGGGCAAGCTGCGCCCGCTGGTGGCCCACGCGCTGTCGCAGGAGCTCGGCCGGACCATGCGGCTGGCCGTGATGATCGACACCACGGCGCCTGAGCCGCCGCCGGGCGACGTTCGTCAACAGCCTGTGACTCAGAGTTATCCCCAGGGTGTGGAAGGGCCGCCGCGTTTCCCACAATCCGCTCCGCCCCAGCACCAGCAGGCTTCCGAGCCGCCGCAGTTCTATTCCCCACAGCCGGAGCCGGATCGGGTATCCACCGAATATCCACAGCCGGGCTTCGGTTTTGAACAGGAGCGGCCGTACACACCGCCTGTGGAGAAAGCCCCTGAGCCGGCGCCGAACCGGTGGGAGGCAAAGAGCAGCAAACCCAGCGAACCCGCGCGACTCAACCAGAAATACACCTTCGAGACATTCGTCATCGGAGCCAGCAACCGGTTCGCGCACGCGGCCGCCGTCGCCGTGGCCGAGTCGCCGGCGAAGGCGTACAACCCGCTCTTCATCTACGGGGACTCCGGGCTGGGGAAGACCCACCTGCTCCACGCGATCGGACATTACGCCCAGAGCCTGTACGACGGCGCGCGGGTGAGATACGTGAGCTCCGAGGAGTTCACCAACGACTTCATCAACAGCATCCGCGACCACAAGGCCGACGGGTTCCGTGGCCGCTACCGCGCGATCGACATCCTGCTTGTGGACGACATCCAGTTCCTGGAGGGCAAGGAGCAGACGCAGGAGGAGTTCTTCCACACCTTCAACACCCTCCACAACGCCAACAAGCAGATCGTCATCTCCAGCGACCGCGCCCCCAAGCAGCTGATCACGCTGGAGGACCGGCTGCGCAACCGGTTCGAGTGGGGACTGATCACCGACGTCCAGCCGCCCGAGCTGGAGACCCGGATCGCGATCCTGCGCAAGAAGGCCATCCAGGAGGGTCTGGCCGCGCCGCCCGAGGTGCTCGAATACATCGCCAGCCGCATCTCCACCAACATCCGCGAGCTCGAGGGCGCGCTGATCAGGGTGACCGCGTTCGCCAGCCTCAACCGGCAGGGCGTCGACCTGCAGCTGGCCGAGGTCGTGCTGAAGGACCTGATCACCTCCGAGTCCGACACCGAGATCACCATCGCGGCGATCATGAGCGAGACCGCCGACTACTTCGGCATCAGCGTGGAAGACCTGTGCGGCACCTCGCGCAGCCGGGCGCTCGTCACCGCCCGGCAGATCGCGATGTACCTCGCCCGCGAGCTGACCGAGCTGTCGCTGCCCAAGATCGGCCAGCAGTTCGGCGGCCGCGACCACACCACCGTCATGCACGCCGAGCGCAAGATCCGGTCGCTGATCGCCGAGCGCATGTCGATGTACAACCAGGTCAACGAGCTGACAATGCGTATCAAGCAGACACAGCGCGGGACCTGAAAGTCATGCACAGCCTGTGGATAACACTGTGGAGCAGCGGAAACGCCGAAACGGCCCGGCGGTACGCCAGGCAATGATGCGAAAAATCTGTACACAACGGCTGGGGACAAAGGTGGGGACATCCGGGCCGGATCTGGGGACGAGTCGTGGATAACCCGGGGTCCCCTGTGGAAGCCGTGTGCACAATCGAATCCTGGAGTTCCAGGGGCGCCTTTCTACCCCGTGGATAACCTGTGGAAACCTCGTGGATAACCCGCCTTCCCCCGTGGATGAACGGACCATGATCTGGGGACGGGCTGTGGGCAAAATTTCGTCGTCCCCAGGCGGCGAAGTTCTCCCCAGGCTCCGCCCACAGCCCCGGTGGATGAAAACAGGCCCGTTGACCAGCGGCGACGCCAGTTGTCCACAGTTCCCACAGCCCCTAGTGTGATGACCTCCTATCTCTCTAACCAGAAAGCTCAAAGACCCATAGTTGGGCTTCTCCCGGAGCGCGAGCGCGGGAGAGTGGATCCTTGAGACCTGAGATCCTTGAGTCAACGACGAACCCAGGAGGCCGATCACCGTGATGTTCCGAATCGAGCGAGACGTCCTCGCTGAGGCGGTGGCATGGACGGCGCGCAGCCTCCCGGCGCGCCCGTCGGTGCCCGTCCTCGCCGGCATGCGCCTGGAGGTCACGGAAGAGCAGCAGCTGAAGCTGTCCGGATTCGACTACGAGGTCTCCGCCGAGGTGACCCTCGAACTCCACACCGGTGAGCCGGGCGTCGTCCTGGTCTCCGGCAAGCTGCTCGCCGAGATCACCCGCGCCCTTCCCGCACAGCCTGTGGATTTCGTGGTCGACGGCCCCAAAGCGGTCGTCACGTGCGGCAGCGCGCGCTTCACCCTGCTCACCATGCCTGTGGAGGACTACCCCTCGCTGCCCGCCATGCCGCCGGCCGCGGGCCGGGTCGGCAGCGACGTGTTCGCCTCGGCGGTCGCCCAGGTGGCCGTCGCCGCGGGCCGGGACGACACGCTGCCGATGCTCACCGGCGTGCGCATGGAGATCGAGGGCGACACCGTGACCCTCGCCGCCACCGACCGCTACCGGCTGGCCGTGCGCGAGCTGAAGTGGCAGCCGGGCCAGGCCGACTTCACCGCCATCGCGATGATCCCCGGCAAGACGCTGGCCGACACCGCCAAGGCGCTCGGCTCCACCGGCGCCGAGGTCGAGATCGCGCTCAGCTCCGCCGGCGGCACCGGCGAGGGCATGATCGGCTTCTCCAGCGCGGGCCGGCGCACCACGACGCGGCTGCTCGACCCCGAGTTCCCGAAATACCGATCGCTGCTGCCCACCGAGTTCTCCGCCCGCGCCGACCTGGCCACCGGGCCGTTCGTCGAGGCCGTCAAGCGCGTGGCGCTGGTCGCCGAGCGCAACACGCCGGTGCGGCTGGCGTTCAAGAGCGGCGAGGTCGTGCTGGAGGCCGGCAGCGGCGACGAGGCGCAAGCCGTCGAGGCCCTGCCCGTCGACTACGAGGGCGAGGACATGAACATCGCCTTCAACCACCAGTTCCTGCTGGAGGGGCTGGGGGCCATCGACTCCGACGTCGCCAGGCTCCAGATGACCACCTCCACGAAGCCCGCTATCCTCACCGGTGGCAAGCCTGTGGACGACGGCACCGCCACCGACTACCGCTATCTGATCATGCCGATCCGCCTGTCAGGCTGATCCCACCGTCGGGATGATGGAAGCGCCACAAAGGGGTAGGGGACTGCCATGCAAATCGGCATGATCGGACTCGGCAAGATGGGCGGCAACATGGCCGAGCGGCTGCGCCGCGGCGGTCACGACGTCGTCGGCTACGACCGCGACCCCCAGATCAGCGACGTGGCGAGCCTGAAGGAGCTGATCGCGCGCCTGCAGGCGCCGCGCCTGGTCTGGGTCATGGTGCCGGCCGGCCAGCCCACCCAGTCCACCATCGACGACCTCGGCGAGCTGCTGAGCGAGGGCGACATCGTCGTCGACGGCGGAAACTCCCACTACGCCGACGACCAGAAGCACGCCGCCGAGCTGGCCGGGAAGGGCATCGGCTTCGTCGACTGCGGCGTCAGCGGCGGCGTCTGGGGCCTCGAGAACGGCTACGCGCTCATGTGCGGCGGCGACCGGGCCCACGTCGACCGCCTGATGCCGATCTTCGAGACCCTCAAGCCCGAGGGCGAGGACGGCTTCGTCCACGCCGGCGACGTCGGCGCCGGCCACTTCGCCAAGATGGTCCACAACGGCATCGAATACGGCATGATGCAGGCTTTCGCGGAGGGTTGGGAGCTGCTGGAGGCGTCCGACGTCGTCAAGGACGTCAAGGGCTCCTTCGCCAGCTGGCGCACCGGCACGGTGATCCGCTCCTGGCTGCTCGACCTGTTGGTGCGCGCCCTCGACGACGACGAGCACCTCGACCAGCTCCGCGGCTACGCGCAGGACTCCGGCGAGGGCCGGTGGACGGTGCAGGCGGCGGTTGACCACGCGGTCCCGCTGCCGGTCATCACCGCCGCTCTCTACGCCAGGTTCGCCTCCCGCCAGGACGACTCCCCCGCGATGAAGGTGGTCGCGGCGCTGCGCAACCAGTTCGGCGGGCATGCCATCGCCTCCAAGGAGGGCAGCGAGGGCAAGGGCGCCGACGCGCCGGGCGCGGACGTCACTCCCCCGCGCGAGACCGACCGCTGAGCGTGCCGGTGACCCGGGCGGCCGCCGCGGCAGACTAACCTTCGTGGGGTGTACGTCGCCCACCTGTCGCTGACCGACTTCCGGTCCTACCCGTCCGTGGAACTCGGCCTGGAGCCGGGCGTCACGGCGTTCGTGGGGCCCAACGGCCACGGCAAGACCAACCTGGTGGAGGCGCTCGGCTACGTCGCGACGCAGTCGAGCCACCGGGTGGCGGGCGACGCGCCGCTGGTGCGCCGGGGGGCCGCGCGGGCGGTCGTACGCTGTGCCGTCCATCGCGACGACCGGCGGGCGCTGGTCGAGCTGGAGATCAACCCCGGCCGGGCCAACCGCGCCCGGCTCAACCGCTCCCCCCTGTCCCGGGCCCGCGACGCGATCGGCCTGCTCCGCACGGTGCTGTTCGCCCCCGAGGACCTCGCGCTGTCCAAGGGCGACCCGTCCGAGCGCCGCCGCTTCCTCGACGACCTGCTGGTGTCCAGGGCGCCCAGGTTCGCCGGAGTCCGCGCCGACTACGACCGGGTGCTGAAGCAGCGCGGGGCCCTGCTCCGCACGGCCGCGCAGGCCCGCAGGGGCTCCAGGAACGCCCGGCGGCAGGAGAGCGACACCGCGTTCGCGGCGGCGGGCGCGGGCGACGTGCTGAGCACGCTGGAGGTGTGGGACGCCCACCTCGCGCGCCACGGCGCCGAGTTGCTGAAGGCGCGGCTGGAGCTGATCGAGGCGCTGCGCCCGCTGGTGGCAGGGGCCTACGCGGCGCTGGCCCCCGCGAGCGCGCCCGCGACGCTGGCGTACCGGAGCACGTTGTCCACAGGTGGGGATGAGGACGAAGGCGGTCAGGACGGCGAAGCCGCCGGTGAGAGCGGATCTTTCGATACACAGACGTTATCCACAGACTTGGGGAAAACCCTTGAAGAACGTCTGCGGGAACGGCTATTGGAGGTTCGTCAGTCGGAGCTCGAACGCGGCGTCACGCTCGTCGGCCCCCACCGCGACGACCTCGTGCTCGGCCTCGGCGACCTGCCCGCCCGGGGGTACGCCAGCCACGGCGAGTCCTGGTCGTTCGCGCTGGCGCTGCGGCTGGCCGCGTACGACCTGCTGCGGGCCGACGGCGGCGACCCCGTGCTCATCCTCGACGACGTGTTCGCCGAGCTCGACAGCCAGCGCAGGCGGCGGCTGGCGGAGATCGTCGCACCGGCCGAGCAGGTGCTCATCACGGCGGCCGTCCCCGACGACGTGCCGCGCGAGCTGACCGGCGTCAGGTTCGACGTGGCGGAAGGGAGCGTGACCCGTGTCAGGTGAGGACAACGCGACGGCGAGAGGCGCGGCCCTGGCCAGGGAGAAGCTCGCCCAGGCCAAGGCCGACGCGGCCAGGCGCGGGCAGCTCCCGCGCAGCGAGCCCCGGCGCAGGGCCGCGGGGCCGCGCCGGGAGGGCGGCGACCCCCAGCTCTTCGGACGCGCCATCGCCGACCTGCTGGCCGCCCGCGGCTGGGAGCGCTCGGCGGCCGTCGGCGGGGTGTTCGGGCGCTGGGGCGACATCGTGGGCTCCGACCTGGCCGCCCACACCAAGCCGGAGTCCTTCGCCGACGGCGAGGTGGTGATCGCGGCCGACTCCACCGCCTGGGCGACGCAGGTGCGACTGCTCGCGCGCACCCTCGTACGCCGGCTGAACGAGGAGCTGGGCGCAGGCACGGTCACGAAAGTCAAGGTCAGAGGCCCGCAGAACGCGCCGCGGCCGCAGGGCGGGCTGCGGGTGACCGGAAGCAGAGGCCCGGGGGACACCTACGGGTAGCCGCCGCCGGCCGGGGGCGGTCGGCGGCGGGACGCACCGGCGCTTTCTGGCCGCCGCGGTTGGGCGCCGGGAGCGATCAGAAAGCCGCAGACGCGATAGGCCCCCTTTCCGGAGGGGGGATGCTTGACAGGGGGCAAAACGAGCTAGCGGGCATCACAGGCGCGTTCAATGCCACCATCAGGCTCCGGACCCGGTAGAATGACAACGGATTCCGGACACGTCCGCTTGCGTGTCACCCCGGCAGCAAGCCGACTCCCCTGGGTGACCGCGCATCGGGGCACTCACGACGGTGACGGGCACGGCAGGGGCAGCATTCGCACGAGAAGGCCTCCCCCGCCGCGTGTCCGCGGCAGGAGGATTTCGCAGTTGTCCTACGACGCTAGCTCAATCACCGTACTCGAAGGGCTTGAGGCGGTTCGCAAGCGCCCGGGTATGTATATCGGCTCCACCGGCGAACGCGGCCTGCACCACCTCGTCCAAGAGATCGTGGACAACGCGGTCGACGAGGCCCTGGCCGGCTACGCCGACCGCATCGACGTCACGCTCTTGGCCGACAACGGCGTGCGCGTGGTCGACAACGGCCGTGGCATCCCCACGGGCATCCACCCGGTGGAGAAGCGCTCGGCCGTCGAGGTCGTGCTGACCACGCTCCACGCCGGCGGCAAGTTCGACAGCCAGGCCTACGCGGTCTCCGGCGGCCTCCACGGCGTCGGCTCGGCCGTCGTCAACGCGCTGTCCACCGCCATGGACGTCGAGGTCAAGCAGAACGGCCACTACTGGCGCCAGCGCTACGAGCACTCCCGGCCGCTCGCGCCGCTGGCCAAGGGCGAGGGCACCGACGAGACCGGCACGACGATCACGTTCTGGCCCGACCCCGAGGTCTTCGAGACCACGACGTGGAACTACGAGACGCTCTCGCGGCGGTTCCAGGAGATGGCCTTCCTCAACAAGGGCCTGACGATCACGCTGGCCGACGAGCGGCCCGACCACATCAACGGCGAGCCGAACAGCGTCACCTACTGCTACGAGGGCGGCCTGTCCGACTTCGTCAAGCACCTCAACGCCAAGAAGGAGCCGGCGCACGCGTCGATCATCTCCTTCGAGGAGGAGGGCGACGGCATCGCGGTCGACATCGCCATGCAGTGGAACAACTCCTACTCGGAGTCCGTCTACAGCTTCGCCAACGTCATCAACACCGCCGAGGGCGGCACCCACGAGGAGGGCTTCCGCGCCGCGCTGACGTCGATCGTCAACCGCTACGCCCGCGAGCAGAAGTTCCTCAAGGAGGGCAAGGACGACAACCTCACGGGCGAAGACGTCCGCGAGGGGCTGACCGCGATCATCTCGGTCAAGCTGTCCGACCCGCAGTTCGAGGGCCAGACCAAGACCAAGCTGGGCAACACCGAGGCCAAGTCGTTCGTCCAGAAGGCGTGCAACGACCACCTGCGCGACTGGTTCGAGCGCAATCCCGGCGAGGCGAAAGACATCATCAACAAGTCGCTGCAGGCCTCCCGCGCCCGCATCGCCGCCCGCCAGGCCCGCGACCTCACCCGGCGCAAGTCGCTGCTGGAGTCGGGCAGCGGCCTGCCCGGCAAGCTCGCCGACTGCCAGTGGAACAACCCGGAGAAGTGCGAGCTGTTCATCGTCGAGGGCGACTCGGCCGGCGGCTCGGCCAAGGGCGGCCGCGACTCCCGGTTCCAGGCGATCCTCCCCATCCGCGGCAAGATCCTCAACGTGGAGAAGGCCCGGATCGACAAGGTGCTCAAGAACAACGAGGTCCAGGCGCTCATCACCGCGCTCGGCACCGGCGTCCACGACGAGTTCGACATCGCCAGGCTGCGCTACCACAAGGTCATCCTCATGGCCGACGCCGACGTCGACGGCCAGCACATCAACACGCTGCTGCTGACGCTGCTGTTCCGGTTCATGAGGCCGCTGATCGAGGCCGGCCACGTCTACCTCTCGTGCCCGCCGCTCTACAAGATCAAGTGGGACCGCAAGGGCGAGGACGCCTCCTACGCCTACTCCGACGCCGAGCGGGACGCGGTCATCGCGGAGGGCATCGCCAACGGCAAGCCAGACCCGCGGCCGCGCGACAACGTACAACGCTACAAGGGCCTGGGCGAGATGAACGCGAGCCAGCTCTGGGAGACCACGATGAACCCGGAGACCCGGCTGCTCCGCCTGGTCACGCTCGACGACGCCGCGCAGGCCGACGACCTGTTCAGCGTACTGATGGGCGAGGACGTCGAGGCGCGGCGCGACTTCATCATCCGCAACGCCCGCGACGTGCGCTTCCTGGATGTTTAAGGACATTTACCTGTGACGGACGTGAACACCACCCCACCGGCTGACCGCATCGAGCCCGTGGACATCCAGTCCGAGATGCAGCGCAGTTACATGGACTACGCGATGTCCGTCATCGTGTCCAGAGCGCTGCCGGACGTACGAGACGGTCTCAAACCGGTGCACCGGCGGGTGCTCTACGCGATGTACGACGGGGGCTACCGCCCCGACCGCGGCTACTTCAAGTGCGCGCGGGTCGTCGGCGACGTGATGGGCACCTACCACCCCCACGGCGACACCTCGATCTACGACGCGCTGGTGCGTCTGGCGCAGCCGTGGTCGCTGCGCTATCCGCTGGTCGACGGGCAGGGCAACTTCGGCTCGCCCGGCAACGACCCGGCGGCGGCGATGCGCTACACCGAGTGCAAGCTCGCGCCCATCGCCATGGAGATGCTGCGCGACATCGACAAGGAGACCGTCGACTTCCGCCCCAACTACGACGGCAAGTCGCAGGAGCCCGACGTCCTCCCGTCGCGCTTCCCGCAGCTGCTGGTCAACGGCTCGGGCGGCATCGCGGTCGGCATGGCCACCAACATCCCGCCCCACAACCTGCGCGAGGTCGCCGCGGCGGTCAAGTGGGCGCTTGAGCACCCGGAGGCCGGCGACGAGGAGCTGCTCGAAGCCTCGATCAAGCTGGTCAAGGGCCCCGACTTCCCGACCAAGGCGCTGATCGTCGGCCGGCGCGGCATCGAAGACGCCTACCGCACCGGCCGCGGCTCGATCACCATGCGCGCCGTCGTCGAGGTCGAGGAGGACAAGGGGCGGCAGGCGCTGGTCGTCACCGAGCTGCCGTACCAGGTCAACCCCGACAACCTCGCGCTCAAGATCGCCGAGCTGGTGCGCGAGGGCAAGCTGACGGGCATCGCCGACGTACGCGACGAAAGCTCCTCGCGGGTCGGGCAGCGCCTGGTGATCGTGCTCAAGCGCGACGCGGTCGCCAAGGTCGTGCTCAACAACCTCTACAAGCACACCCAGCTCCAGGACACCTTCGGCGCCAACATGCTGGCGCTGGTCGACGGCGTGCCGCGCACGCTGCGGCTCGACCAGTTCATCCGGCACTACGTGGCCCACCAGATCGAGGTCATCGTCCGCCGCACCCGCTACCTCCTGCGCAAGGCCGAGGAGCGCGCCCACATCCTGCGCGCGCTGCTCAAGGCCCTGGAGCGGCTCGACGAGGTGATCGCCCTTATCCGGGCCTCGGAGTCCGCCTCACACGCCCAGCAGGGCCTCATGGGGCTCCTGGAGATCGACGAGGTGCAGGCGCAGGCCATCCTGGACATGCAGCTGCGCAAGCTCGCCGCCCTGGAGCGGCAGGCGATCCAGGACGAGTTCGACGCGCTGATGACGCAGATCGCCGAGTACAACGCCATCCTGGCCAGCGAGACCCGCCAGCGGGAGATCATCAACGAGGAGCTCGCCGAGCTGGTCGCCCGCTACGGCGACGACCGCCAGACCGAGATCATCGCCTACGACGGCGACATGTCGATCGAAGACCTCATCGCCGAGGACGAGATCGTCGTCACGATCACCCGGGGCGGCTACGCGAAGCGGACCCGCACCGACCTGTACCGGGCCCAGAAGCGGGGCGGCAAGGGCGTGCGCGGCGCCCAGCTGCGCCAGGACGACATCGTCGACCACTTCTTCGTCACGACCACGCACCACTGGCTGCTGTTCTTCACGAACAAGGGCCGGGTCTACCGGGTCAAGGCGTACGAACTGCCCGAAGGCGCCCGTGACGCCCGCGGCATGCATCTGGCGAACCTTCTCGCCATGCAACCCGACGAAACAGTCATGGAGGTTCTCGACCTACGCGACTACAATGTCGCCCCCTATCTCGTCCTGGCCACCCGCAGCGGCCTGGTCAAGAAGACCCGCCTGTCCGAGTACGACTCCCCCAGGTCCGGCGGTCTGATCGCGATCAACCTGCGGGAGGATGACGAGGTCATCGGAGCCCGCCTGGTCTCCGAGAACGACGACCTGCTGCTGGTCTCCAGGGGAGCCCAGTCGATCAGGTTCACCGCCTCTGACGACGCACTCCGCCCCATGGGCCGGGCGACCAGCGGCGTCATCGGAATGAGGTTCCTCGAAGGTGACGAACTTCTCGCCATGAATCGGATCGCGGACGGTCAAGACGTGCTTATCGCCACGAAGGCGGGGTACGCAAAACGGACGCCAGTGGAGCAGTATCCAGTTCAGGGCCGTGGCGGTAGAGGGGTGCTGACGGCAAAGATCGTGAGTTCCCGTGGCAAGCTGGTTGGAGCCGTCATGGTCAACCCAGAGGACGAGGTCT
>DASUCK010000555.1:0-14247 GCA_036276095.1 Nonomuraea sp.
GCATCAGGGCGGCGACGAACTGGCGCTGGAAGACGAGGAAGAGCAGGACGGTCGGGGTCAGGATGAGCAGCGCGCCGGCGCAGAGCAGCGGGATGTCGGTGCCCCACTGGCCCTGGAAGGCGCCCAGGGCGCCGGACATTGTGCAGCGACTCCTGGTCTTCTCACCAGACCAGCCGCAGGCTGAGATCCGGGAGCGGAAGGCCGAGCTGGACCAGGGTGCCGGAGCGGAGGCTGTCGGCGACTGCGAACCGGGGTAGCAGCGAGATTCCGAGTCCGTGCTCGGCCCATGCGCGCATCACCGGGACGCCTCCGACTTTGATCCGTTTGGGTCCGGAACCGAGGATCTTGTTGCCGGCCATCCAGAACGAGCACTCGGGGACGTTGACCAGGAGCCGTTCGTGCCTGAGGTCACCGGGAGTCAGAGCGGCTCGGGTGGCGAGCGGGTGCCGCTGGGTGGCCTACCCCCAGGCGGCCGCTCCGGCGGAAGATGCATGAAATACCGTTTACAAGTTCGACTAAGCCCCGCTCAGTTACCCCTCACACTCTCAACACGCCGGGCTTCACAAGGAACGATGTGAATCGTGGCTGTCCCTGCTTTCGGTGACGGCAAGCAGGATGCCGGTATGGTCGAGGCGGTCGCGGGCAGCGGCGATGGCCTCGGGAGTCGTGCTGAAGACACGGCCGGCCTGGTTGAGGCGGGCGATGACGCCGAGGGCTTCCAGGGGCTGGTGGTGGCCGTCGCGGATGCCGGAGACGAAGACCGTGATGCCGCGGCGTTCGAGCCGTTCGATGGCATCACCGAGGACCAGGGCGCCGCTGGCATCGATGGTGGTGACGCGGGACATGCGCAGGATCACCACGGACATGTCGGCGACCTCCGACAGCTCCAGCAGGAAGCGGTGGGCCGCGGCGAAGAACAGCGGCCCGTCCAGGCGGTAGGCGACGATGTGCTCGGCGAGCAGGGCGTGCTCTTCCTCGGTGTGGTCGGCAGGCAGGTCCGGGCTCAAGGGCATCTCGTCGAGCCGTACATTGCGGGCGATGGCGCGCAGGGCCAGCGCCCCGGCCACGATCAAGCCCAAGATCACGGCTTGGACCAGGTCCAGCGCCAACGTGGCCAGCGCGGTCAGCACCAGGACCACGGCGTCGCCGCGGGTCGAGCGGAGCATGGCCTTGACCGAGCCGACCTCGACCATGCGCACGGACGTGGCGAGCAGGACCCCCGCCAGGGCGGCGAGCGGGATGCGCGCGACCAGGTCGGCTGCGGTGTAGATGATCACGGCGAGGATGCCGGCGTGGGCCAGGGCGGCCAGCCTGGACTGAGCACCGGAGCGCACGTTGACGGCAGTGCGCGCGATCGCGCCGGTGGCCGGGACGCCGCCGAACAGCGGCGCCACCAGGTTGGCCAATCCCTGACCGAACAGCTCCCGGTCCGGATCGTGCCGATGATTGACGCTCATGCCGTCGGCGACGGCGGCCGACAGCAGGGACTCCAGCGCGGCCAGCGCTGCCACCGCGATCGCCGGGGTGATCAGCGAGGCCAGCGCCGCCGGATCCAGAAAGGCCAGTGAGGGCGCGGGCAGCCCATCGGGCAGATCACCGATCCGGGCCACCGGCATGCCGGTCAGCTCGGCCGCCAGGGTGGCGGCGGCGACGGCGATCAGGGAGAAGGGCAGGCTCGGCCGCCAGCGCACGCCTGCCAGCATCACCGCCGCGACCGCCAGCGCGATGCCTGGAGTCTGCCAGCTCGGATGAGCAATGAAGTCCAGCACCGCCTGCCAGGCCACGGCGATGAGCTTCTCCCCGTCGGGCGTAGCCACGCCCAGGGCGGCCGGAATTTGCTGCAGGCCGATGACGCAGGCGATGCCGACTGTGAAGCCCTCCACGACCGGGGCCGGCACCAGGGCCATGTATCTGCCGGCCCGGGCCAGCGCCAGCCCGATCAGCAGCAGCCCGGCCAGCACGCCGACGGTCAGCACCCCGGAGGCCCCGTGCGCCTGCATGATCGGCACCAGCACCACCGTCATCGCCCCGGTCGGCCCGGACACCTGCAACCCGGACCCGCCGAACAGGGCCGCAAGCGCCCCGGCGACCACCGCCGTGACCAGGCCGGCCTCGGCGCCCATGCCCGAGGAGATGCCGAACCCGAGCGCCAACGGCAACGCGACGATCGCCACCGTAAGCCCGGCCAGCAGGTCACGCCGGGGACGGCGGCCCATTACGGCCAGCTCGCCCCGCTCCGGCAACACCCCGCGGACGCGACTCCACACCCCGGAACGCCTCACCGGGCCTCTTCCTGAGCCTTGAGCAACTCACTCAGCAGCTCGCTCTGCCCGGCCAGCATCTGCGTCAGCAACTGACGGGCCGCGCGCAGCAGCTCGGCCACATCGCCCCCGGCCAGGGCGTACACGACGGTGGAGCCGTCCCTTTGCGCGGTCACCATGCCAGAGCGTCGCAGCACGGCCAGGTGCTGCGACAGCCCGGTGGGCTCCACGTCGATGGCGGCCAGCAGGTCCCGCACCGACCTCGGCCCATCCTGCAGCAATTCCAGTACGCGGATCCGCACCGGGTGCCCCAACAGCCGGAACAACTCCGCCTTGGCCTGATACAGCGGCACCGACATCACAGCGCCATGCCCTGATCCGGCTCGGCGCCGTCAGAATCGAGCCGCACCCCGTGGGAGCGAGCCAGCCGGAGCAGGTCTTCCCACTCGCCCTCGGCCAGTATGAGCGCGTCGGCATCATCATCGCGGCGCGCCGCTTCCAGCGCCGCAGCCGCCAGGCGCGCCCGAGCTCTGACCGCGGCAGCAAAAGACTCGCTCACCTCACACCCCTCTTCCGAATCCATCCATCATCTAACGAATTGCGAAAATTCGCAATTGCATGGTTATGCAGAGAGGCGTCCTGGTAGCGATGGTCGCGTGTCCAGCAGGCGGTCGAAGAGGGACTGCACCATCACATCGGAGCCAACCTTGGGCACGTACAGATCAACGTCCGGTGCTCCCCACCGCGATGACCATCAACGACCCCATCGATCCCGCCAGAGAGCGTAGGAGCTGGGCCGCTGCGCCCCGACAGACGAAACAATCCGCGCGCAGGACCTTGTTCTGGGAAAGAAGGGACTTTGGTCACTATTTCGGTGAGGGCCGGGACGGCAGGATGCTGGGATGGTTTCCCAGTACGGCGAGCGGCTCGACGGGATGAGTGCGCGGCATCTTCAGGAACTGCCCGAGGCCGAGGCCATGCGCCTGCTGGCCGGTGTGCCGTTCGGCCGGATCGTGTTCACCCGCCACGCGCTGCCCGCGGTGCGACCGGTCAACCATCTCGTCGTGGACGGGCAGATCATCATCCGCTCCAATCCCGGCACGATCCTCAGCAACCACGTGGTTCCGTCAGAAACCGTGGTGGCTTTCGAGGCCGACGACCTGGACGGGCACGAGCGCCTCGGCTGGAGCGTGATCGTCACTGGAGTGGCCCGACTCGTGACCGATCCGCGGGAGACGGCCCGGCTCAAGGCCATGCTCATCCCGTGGGTGGCGGGCGATATGGACCAGGTGATTCGTATCCAGCCCGAGATCGTCACCGGGTTCATGCTGGTTCCGGCAGCTGCGGTGCCCGGCTCGGCCTCGGACTAGCCGCGTAGAGGCGCGAAGCCGGCGAATTCGCGTGCGGCCAGGTGCGCCTGCCGCCCATGAGCCGTTCTGCAGGAATGATGGGACTTTCGTCCCTACTGCAGAAGGGGCGCAAACGGGGATGTTGAGAGGTATGCAGCTCGACTCGTCAGGACTTCAGGTGCTCTCCCGCGAGGAGTGTCTTACCCTGCTGTCCACCACACCGATCGGGCGCATCGTGTTCACCGATCGCGCCCTGCCGGCCGTCCAGCCGGTCAACTTCCATCTCGACGGCCACTCCATCGTGATCCGCACCTCGATCGGATCGAAGCTGGCTGCCGCCACCCGCCGGGCCGTGGTGGCCTTCGAGGCCGATGAGTTCGACCCCGAACTGCGCACGGGCTGGTCGGTCACGGCGGTGGGACACGCCCGCGCTGTCACCGACCCCGCCGAGATCAACCGGCTGGCCGCGCTTCCCCTGATCACCTGGGCTCCCGGCAGCCGGGATCACTACATCGTGGTCGAGGCCGAGCAGGTGTCCGGCCGCCGCATCGTCGGCCCGCGACTCAACGGAGCAGCTCTACAACATTGACACGGGGAGCCACCCGGGCGCTCGGCGGGACGCAGCCCGCCGGGCATCCTGCTGTCGGACGGCATCCATCAAACGACGGCGCCCGCCGATGTGGTGCTCAAGATCATCGCATGCGTGCTCGCCTGACGGTCAGCGCGCGTGCTGCGGTCATAGTCAGCACGACAGACAGCACGGTGAACGCCGCTTTCTCACCCTCAGCCATGAATCCCTCAGACCGAAGCATCACCGTAGGGATCGCCTGGCGTCCGCACCCCGCAGGATCGCATTCAAAGAGGAGCGAAGCCGGACGGGGTGGGGACGGTAGGGCTTGACCGTGTCGTCAGGTGGTCATTCTGTTCCGGTCGTGTCGTGGTCATGCGGTATGTCCGCGTGGGCCGGACGGGATGTGGCCGGTGGAAGCGTCACCTGCATGCGGGCGGCGGCCGGGGCGGTCGGCGGGCGGGTGGCGAAGCTGATCCCGTTCGGCTCGTCGCCCACCTCGACGGTGGCGATGGCCTTGCGGGCAGGCAGATCGAGGACGGAGACGGTGCCGTCGTAGACGTTCGTCACCCAGGCTCGGCGTCCGGTGGGCTCGACGACCAGGCCGTGCGGGCCGGAGCCGGTGGCGATCCGTCCGGTGACCGTCATGCTCTCGGTGTCGATGAGGGAGATCGAGCTGCCTGGCTTCTCTTCCGTTCCCTGGTCGGCCGACAGCAGCGTCCGCCCATCCGGCATGAGGTACGTCTGCGCGGGCGCAGCCGGCACAGCGGTGCGTGCGACGACCTTGGCGGCCTGCAGGTCGATCTTCACCACGCCGGCGGGCCGGGAAATGGTGGCGTAGGCGTAGCGGCCGTTGCAGGAGATCGCCACCTGCACCGGTTGGCCTCCCACCGGCACGGCGGCGCTCTTGACGTGCGTCCGGGTGTCGATGACGTCGACCGTTTCGGCCTTCATGTTGGCCACGACCACGGCGTTGCCGTCCGGGGTCGGCCGGGCGCCGTGCGGGCCACCGCCGACACGGATCACCTTCGCCGACGCCAGATCGCCCTGCAGGTATGCCGACACCGTACCGTCGCCGTAGTTGGTGACGTAGGCTTTCGCGCCGTCGGGAGTCACGACCACGTGGGCCGGGGCCCGGCCGGTCGGCCCCGATGCCTTGAGCCGGTAGGTGGCCGCGTCGAGCTCCGCCACCACGGCGGCGCCGCTGACGGCGTACACGCGGTCACCGCCGGGAGAGACCTGCACATTGTGCGGTCCGCCGATGCCACCTACGGTGGTGACCACGCCGTTCGTGGCCGCGTCGATCGCCACCAACGCGTCTCCGCCCTCCACGGCCACCCACACAGTTCCGCGTGGTGCCTGCGAGGGTGACGACCCGCCAGCGGAAGCATCCTTCTTTGAAGGGGCGCACGCGACGACCGCCGTTGCCATGACGGCCGCGCAGCCCGCGCGAATGATCGCCCTCCATGACCGTTGGCTCATGCCGATGTTCTCCTAGCCGTTCTGTAGAGGCCACCGATTGCCGGGCGGAGAAGCCGCGACCCGGCGTTCGATCACGCTGATGGATGCCACACTTGCCGCTTCGGTAGCTACTTCGCATGTGACCAAGGTCCTCAGTAGTGAGCCGAAGGTCACCCGGACCGCCGCTCGCACCGCGCCGGCGGCGGCGAACGCCAGCTCGTCAGGTCGCGCCGGTGAGGCGGCGGCGGAACACCCAGTACGTCCATGCCTGGTAGGCCAGGACCACCGGGGTGAAGATGGCCGCGACCCAGGTCATCACCGTCAGCGTGTACGGCGTGGAGGCGGCGTTGGTCACCGTCAGGCTGTTGGCCGGGTCCAGGGCGGGCAGCACGTTCGGCCACAGCCCGGTGAACAGCGCGGCCACGACGGCGACCACGGCGATGGCGCTGGCGGTGAACGCCCACCCGTCACGGCCGCGCAACGTCGCGACCACCGCGCCGGTCAGGCCGAGCGCCACCAGCGCCACAGCGGCCCACCACGCCGGCCTGCCGCCACCGCCTGCGGCCAGCAGGAACGCCATCACCACCCCAATCGTCACCGGGGCCAGGCTCTTGGCGAAGCGTGAGGCGCCCTGGCGCAGCTCGCCCGTGGTGCGCAGAGCCAGGAAGATCGCGCCGTGCAGGGTGAACAGCAGCAGCGTGGCCAGCCCGCCGAGCAGCGCGAACGGGTTGAGCAGGGTCAGCAGGGTGCCGGTGTACTCGTGGTCGGCGTCCAGGGGAACGCCGCGCACGATGTTGGCGAAGGCGACGCCCCACAGGAAGGCCGGGCCGAGCGAGCCCCAGAAGAAGGCCCGGTCCCAGCCGCGCGTGCTGTCGGATTTGCTGCGGTACTCCAGCGCCACCCCACGCGCGATCAAGGCCAGCAGGATGAGGAACAACGGCAGGTAGAAGCCGCTGAACAGGGTGGCGTACCACTCGGGGAAGGCGGCGAACGTCGCGCCGCCGGCCACCAGCAGCCACACCTCGTTGCCATCCCACACCGGGCCGATGGTCTTGACGATAGTGCGCCGCTCCACCTCCCCCTTGCCGAGGAAGGGCAGCAGGATGCCGACGCCGAAGTCGAAGCCCTCGAGGACGAAGTAGCCGGTCCACAGCACGGCGATCAGCACGAACCAGACAGTGGTGAGTTCCATGGTCGGATGTCCTTCAGTAGCTAAGAGCCGGCTCGGAGACTTCCGGGGCGGGCTCCTCGTGCGGCCCGATGCGGATGAACTTGATCAGCAGTCGCACCTCGATGACGGCCAGTACGGCGTAGACGAGGGTGAAGCCGACCAGCGTGATCGCCACCGAGGCGACGTCCACGCCCGGTGAGACGGCCGCGGCGGTGCGCATCAGGCCGAAGACTGTCCAGGGCTGGCGGCCCATCTCGGTGAAGATCCAGCCCAGGGTGTTGGCCAGGAACGGCAGGGCGATCCCGGCGATGGCCAGCCGGTAGGCCCACCGTCCGGCCGGGAGCCTGCCGCGGCGGGTCAGCCAGAGCCCGGCCAGGGCCAGCAGTGCCGACAGCGCCCCGAAGCCGATCATCAGCCGGAACGACCAGTAGGCCAGGCCGACTACCGGCCGATAGTCGCCGGGGCCATAGAGCGTCTGGTAGCGGGCCTGGATGTCGTTGATGCCCTCGACCTTGCCGTCCAGGGTGTTGGTGGACAGCAGGCTGAGGCCGTACGGGATCTGCAGGTTGATGTGGTTGCGGCCGTTCTCCACGTCGCCGACGGCGAACAGCGAGAACCCGGCCGCGCTCTCGTCCTCCCACAAGGCCTCGGCGGCGGCCATCTTCATCGGCTGCTGCTCGGTCATGATCTGCGCCTGCCAGTGCCCGGAGAACGACACCCCGACCGCGGAGACGAGCGCGACCACCAGCGCCAGCCGGGCCGAGGTCCGGAACAGCGAGACGTCCCGCTTCTTCAGCAGGAACCACGCGCTGATGCCGAGCACGAACGCCGCCGCCGTCAGGAACGCTCCGAAGATCACATGCGGGAAGGTGACGAGGGTGGTCGAGTTGGTGAGGACGGCCCAGATGTCGGTCAGCTCGGCCCGGCCGTTGTTGATGCGGTAGCCGACCGGGTGCTGCATCCACGAGTTGGCCGCAAGGATGAAATAGGCGGAGATATTGGTCCCGATGGCGGCCAGCCAGATCGTGGCCAGGTGCAGCTTCGGTGACAGCTTGTCCCAGCCGAAGATCCACAGTCCGAGGAACGTGGACTCCAGGAAGAACGCCATCAACCCTTCCATCGCCAGCGGCGCCCCGAAGACGTCCCCGACGAAGCGCGAGTAGTCACTCCAGTTCATCCCGAACTGGAACTCCTGCACGATCCCGGTCACCACGCCCATCGCGAAGTTGATCAGGAACAACCGTCCCCAGAACCGGGTCAGCCGCAGATACTCCGGCTTCTTCGTCCGGTACCAGGCGGTCTGCAATCCGGCCACGATGATCGACAGACCGATCGTGAGGGGTACGAACAAGAAGTGGTAGACGGTCGTGATGCCGAACTGCCAGCGCGAAAGGTCGAGCACATCCATGCGGCCAGATTGGAGGCTGGCCGCTTCGGCGCGTAGGGCCGAGCGGCTCTGCCCCGAAGGACCTTAGTCCCATGCCAATCTGTGTGTCCTGTCGACGGTCGACGTTCTGCATGCCTCTCGTACGTGAGGCCGGATCCGCGTGCCGCAAGCCGGTGACCATGAGCGTCGGCGTCTCGGAGTGGAGGCCAAAGGAGCCGAGATGACGGACCTTTGCCCCTATATGGCGGCCAGTGCCACGGGTGAGTGTGGAAGCGAGCTCGACGTGGTCCTGACCCACGAGAGAGCGGGCCCCGGGGAGGTACGTCATGATCGAGCGGCCGAGCATCGGCGACCTGATGACGATCTGGGCCGAGGAGCCCGGCTCGACGGCGAACATGAACATCGGCGTGGCCGGTGTCCTGGAGCAGGATGGCCCGGTGGCCGCCGAATCGTTGCGGGGAGCCGTGGATGCCCGCTTGGACCGCGTGTCGATGCTCCGGCGGCGGCTCCTGCGCACGCGATTCGGGCAGGGACGGCCGTTGTGGGTGGACGACGACGGCTTCGACCTCGCTCGCCACGTGCAGATCACACCGCTGCCACCGAACGTGGACTTCCTGGACTGGGCCGCCACGCGCGTGGCCGAGCCACTGGACCTGGACCGCCCGCCGTGGCGCCTGATCTTCGTCACCGGCCTCGGCCAAGGGCTCGGGCTGGTGATCGCGCTACACCACGCGCTCGCCGACGGCACGGCCGCAGTCGCCCTGGCCTCAGCGCTGCTGGACACCTCGCCCGATGCGCCCGTGACGCCGTCTTCGTGGACCCCGGTCCCGATCCCGTCCCCGAGCAGCCTGGTGCGAGACGCGACCGTGGCGAAACTCACCGCCCTGCGCCGGGCAGTGACCGGGCTCCCCCACGCCCCGCGCACGCTGCGTACGGCACGCGCCGGCCTGTCGGCGATGTCGGCCGCGCTCGGCACCCACGTCACCCCTCTCCCGCTGCCGGTGGCCCGCGACGGCCGCCGCGGACTCCTGGCCATCACCTGGCCGCTGGCCGACATCGCATGGATCGGACACATGCTCGGGGCCACCGTGAACGACGTGGCCCTTACCCTCACCACCGCTGCGATCAGGCACATGCTCACCACGGCAGGTGAACCCGTCACCGGCCGGACGCTCAGGATGACGGTGCCGGTCGCTCCTGCTCCCGGAACGCACAACAGCCAGGGCATCGCCCCCATCATCGTCTCCGTACCGATGGACCTGCCCGATCCGATCCTGACGCTCGCCCGGATCACGGAACAGACGACCGCCGCCAAGGCCTCCCGTGCCCGCTCCCAGGCCGAGCTGGTCCCCTCGCCGCTCATCCCGCCGTTCGTCATGCGCCGCGGCATGCGCTGGCTGCGGCGGCATGGCGGGGAACGTGTCCATGTGTACGTGACCAATGTGCCGGGCCCGCCGACGCCCCTGTGGCTCGACGACATGCGCCTGACATCGGCCTATCCGATAGCCCCGCTCGTGGGTGGGATGCCCATGGCCGTGGCGGTGATGTCGTATGCCGGCACGCTGGCGATGACGGTCAACGCCGCGCCAGGCTTATCCGAATTGCGTTCGTTCAAGGCGGGAGCCCAAAACGCCATGGAGGTCCTCAGCCGACAGTTGCTCGTTCCCCACCCCCGCAGCTGAGTCGTCACGTGCCCTTGGATGAGGACCGCCATTGCTCGTAGGCCGCCACGGCGGTCGGCAGGGTCGGGAAGAGGAAGTCCTCGCCGATGGCCTCGGCCAGGCCGAACGCGTCGAGCGAGGTCCGCAGGTCCTGCTTGACCCTGGCCATGGCGAACACGACGCCCCGGCGGGCCAGTTCGGCGCGCAGCGACTCGACGGCATCCAGCGCGGTGGCGTCCACCTCCACATTGGCTTCGGCGTTGAGCACGAACCACGACACAGGGCCTTCGTGCTCATCGACCGCGGCCAGCGCACGGCGCCGGAAGTCCTGGGCATTGGCGAAGAACAACGGGGAGTCGTAGCGGTAGACGACCAGCCCGGGAATGGTCCGGGCGTCCGGATAGTCGTCGACGTCGTGCATCCCCGCCAGTCCCGGGACGATGCCCAGGATCGCGTCGTGCGGGCGAGCCACCCGGGCCAGCATCTCCGCGACCGACAGAGCCACCGCCAGCAGCACGCCGTACAGGATGTCGAAGACCAGCACCCCCGCGAACGCGGCCAGAGCCAGCAGCAGCTCACTGCGGCGAAAGGCCGCCAGCCGGCGGAAGGCGGCCACATCGATCAGCCGTATCGCGGCATAGACGACGATGGCGCCAAGCGCCGCGGTGGGAAAATCTGACAGCAGCGGCCCAGCGAACAGGACGACCGCAACCACGGCTGCCAGGGCGACGAGCGAGTACATCTGAGTACGGCCACCGGCCGCGTCGGCCAGGGCGGTACGGCTGCCGCTGCTGCTCACCGGAAACCCGTGCAGAACGCCCGAGCCAAGGTTGGCCACGCCGAGGGCGAGCAGCTCCTGGTTGGCGTCGATCTGCTGGTTGTGCTTGGCGGCGAAGGACCGTGCGGTGAGCACGTTGTCGCTGTAGCCGACCAACAGCACGCCGAGCGCGGGCAGCAGCAGGTGCTGCAGGTCGGCGAGCGCTGGAAGGGCGGGCGCGGGCAGGCCCGCGGGGATCTCCCCCACCACCTTGATGCCGTACCGCTCCAGCCCGAACAGCGTGACGCAGGCGGTGGCCAGGAGGACGGCGAGCAGCGGAGCCGGAATCCACGGCAGGCGCCATTGGGTGAGGAACAGCAAGGCCAGCACTCCGGCCGCGAGCAGCAGGGTCCCCGGATGGATCTCCGGCAGACCTCGTGAGAACGACAGCAGTTCGGCGATGGCGCCGTCACCCGACACCGGCACCCCGGTGATCTTTCCGAGCTGGCCGACAATCATGATCACTGCCACGCCCGCGAGATAGCCGACCAGAATCGGCCGCGACAGCAGGTCGGCGACGAAGCCGAGCCGGAGCAACCGGCAGACCAGGCAGAGCAGACCAACAGCGACGGCGAGCCCGGCCGCGAGGGTCGCGTACCGGTCCGGATCACCCGCCGCCAGCGGTCCGATCGCGACAGCGGTCATGAGTGCGGTCGTGGACTCGGGCCCTACGGACAGCTGGCGCGAGGAGCCGAGCAACGCGTAAAGCGCGAGTGGTGCCAAGATGGCCCAGATCCCTGCCACGGGCGGCAGCCCTGCCACGGTGGCGTAGGCCATGACCTGCGGCACCAGGTAGGCCGCCACGGTGAGCCCGGCCAGCACGTCGCCACGCAGCCATTCGCGCCGGTACGGAAGGAACGTGACCATGCCCGTCAGTGTCGCACCACCGCAACAGTGCCAGCGCCGGGAGGGCGCCATCCCTACCAGTAGCCGAGGATCTTGAACCAGACGGCGCCGGCCCCCATCCAGACGGCGATGTTGACCGCGGCGACGACCAGGCCGTTGCGCCACCACTCGGTCAGCGTCACGTAGCCGCCGCCGAACAGAACCGGCGCGGGACCGGAGGCGTAGTGGGTGAGTCCGCCGTACAGGGAGCTGATGAAGCCCAGCACCAGCGCGGCCATCATCGGCGGGGCGCCGGTTGCGATCGCGGCGGCCAGGAACGCGCCGTACATCGCGGCCACATGCGCGGTGTTGCTGGCGAAGGCGTAGTGGGAGGCGAAGTACACCAGCGTGAGCAGGACGAACGCGACCTGCCACGACAGGCCTCCCGCAGCCCCGGTGATGGAGGTGCTGAACCAGCCGACGACGCCGAGTTTCTGCAGCTGCCCGGCCATCATCACCAGGACCGCGAACCAGGTCAGGGTCGTCCACGCGGATTTGTCGCCGGCGAGATCGTTCCAGGTCAGCACCCGGGTGATGAGCAGCACCGCGACGCCGGCGAACGCGCTGGCGGTGGCCGACAATGCCCAGAGCTGGCTGCCGAGCGACCACAGCGTCAGCAGCATCACGAACACGCCCGCCATGATCCACTCGGGGCGGGACATCGGGCCGAGTTCGGCCAGCTGGGCGCGGGCTTGCCGGGGCGCCTCAGGGGTATCCCGCAGCTCGGGGGGAAACACCTTGTACAGCACCGCCGGGATCACGGCGAGCGCGATGAGACCGGGCACGATGGCGGCGACCGTCCACGTCAGCCAGCTGATCTCGACGCCCTGCTCACCGGCGAACTTCTGCACCAGAGGGTTGGCGGCCATCGCGGTGGCGAACATGGCGCTGGTGATGACGTTGACGCCCATTGCGGTCGCCGTCAGGTAGGCGCCGAGCCGGCGGCGGGTCTCACCGTCCGGCCGTGAGCCGGCCTGTTCGCTCAGCGAGGTGATGATCGGATACAGCACGCCGCCGGAGCGGGCGGTATTGCTGGGCGTGGCAGGCGCCAGGACCAGATCCGTCAGCGCCAAGCCGTAGCCGAGTCCGAGGCTACGCTTTCCCAGCATGGCCACGAACCACAGCGCCACCCGCCGCCCCAGTCCTGTCTTGGTGACGGCGATGGAGATGAAGAAGGCGGCCACGATCAGCCAGATGGTCGGCTCGGCGAACCCGCTCAACGCGACCGCCGGCTCCAGGACACCGGCGACCATCGTGAAGGCGAGCCCAGTCAGCGCGACCGCGGCCAGCGGCATCGGCTGCGCGATCAGCCCGAGCACGGTGGCGACGAAGATGGCCAGCACGGCCCAGCCGCCCGGTTTGACGGCTTCAGGCTGCGGCAGCAGGTAAATGATCAGTCCGGCGGCGACGGGTACGGCCCAGCGCAGAGCCGTCCACCACCATCCGCCTCGTTCGGCCGATACCGGGCTCGGGGGGTTCTTCGGCTGGGGCCGTAGCATGATGTTTCTCCCATCACAGCCGATCAGGGGTTCCCGGCTGCGGGACCAGTGTGGGCGCCCAGACTCTTGGGGCGCTTGAAGCGAAAGTCACCAACAGCAGGGTCTTTGGACCCATGCATCCCGCTCAAGATCGGTCCCAGATCAGCGGCAGCTCGAGCCGGTCGTCCCGTTCCCAGACGAGGCTCTCACGGACGTCCACGACGCCGCCGAGTCCCTTCGTCATGTGCACGGCAGCCTCCGCCTCGGTGCGGGTGGAGGTAGAACCGGACAGCGTCACGATGCCGTTCTGAACCTGCACGACGATCCCGGTCCGGTCGTTCCAGCGGGCCTGCTCGGGGATGGCCTCCTCGACCCAGCTCTTGAGCTCGGCGTCGTCGCGCACGTACGCCTTGAGCAGGTCGCGCCTGCTGACGATGCCGATCAGATGCCCGTCGTCGTCCACGACGACCAGGCGCTTGACGCCGTGGGTGTCCATGAGCTGGGCGGCCGTCACGGTGGACATGTCCGGCGCGACCGTCACCGCCGGCGCCGACATCAGCTCGGCCGCCGTGGCGGCGTCGGCCTTCTCCTGACCATCCTCGGCGCGCCCGGCCAGCCTGCGGCGCAACCGGGCACGCAGCCGCGGCCGGTAGCCCTCCCCGTAGTACTCCTCCCGGAACTCCTCCTTCCGCAGCAGATCCCCCTCCGACACCACGCCGACGACCCGCCCGTCTTCTTCCAGCACGGGCACGGCGCTGACCCCGCGCCGCACGAGCAACTCGGCGACGTCCTTGAACGGCGTGTCCGCTTTCACCGAGGCCACGTACGTGGTCATCACGTCTCTCACACTGATCCACACCATCGGGATCCTCCTTCCTCTGCACAGCAATCGCACCACCGCGCCGAAGCACGCCTATAGGGCCGGAAGTCCTTCCTGCCGGAGCTTTGGTCAGGGTGCTTCTCCGCGCTAGGGACCCTGGCATTGGGGACGGACGGCCATCCAGAGCGGGACTTTCGGCCCTGATTCCCGGGCCGCCCCGTCGGCGATGGTGGGTGCAGGACCAAAGGAGAGTGAAGAGCATGCGCGCTGCCGTCGTGACCGGTTTCGACAAGCCCCTCGAGATCCAGGAGCTGCCCGTCCCCGAACCAGAGCCGTACCAGGTGCTCGTCCGGATCGAGGCCAGCGGCCTGTGCCACACCGACATCCAC
>DASUCK010000556.1:0-12833 GCA_036276095.1 Nonomuraea sp.
TGGAGTGATGGCGCTGATTCTGGACGGCGTCTCCGTACGACAGCACGGGGAGACCTGGCTCGACGACATCAACCTGGAATTGGCGAACGGATTGACCACCGTCATCGGTCCGATGAGCGCGGGGAAAACGACGTTGATGCGGGTCGCGGCCGGTCTGCTGGCCCCCGATTCGGGCCGCGTGGTGGTCGGCGGAAAAGACGTGACCCGCGTTTCGGTACGGAAAAGGTCGGTCGCCTTCGTCTATCAGCAGTTCATTAATTATCCGTCGCTGACCGTCTACGAGAACATCGCGTCCCCGCTCCGCCTCGACCCGAGCTTCGACAGGAACGCGACGGACCGGCGGGTCCGCGAGGTGGCCGAGCTCATGGGCCTCGCCGGGCTGCTCGGCCGCCGTCCGGCCGAGCTGTCGGGCGGCCAGCAGCAGCGCACCGCCATCGCCCGCGCCCTGGCGCGGCCCGTCGACGTGCTGCTCCTCGACGAGCCCCTCGCCAACCTGGATTTCAAGCTGCGCGAGCAGCTGCGGGCCGACCTCAAGGCCAGGTTCGCCGACGCGCCCGGCGTGGTCCTCTACTCGACGGCCGACCCCGGCGAGGCGCTGACGTTCGCCGCGCCGGTCACCGTGGTCCTGGGCGAGGGCCGGGTGCGGGACGCCGGCGACGTCGCCGCCATGTACGCCCGCCCGCCCACGCTCGCCGTGGCCGCCACGCTCAGCGACCCCCCGCTCAACCTGCTGCCCGGCGTCGTACGGCCCGGCCGCGTCGACTGCCTGGGCACGTCGTTCCCCGCGCCCCGCGCCCGGGCCGCCGAGCACCGCGTGCTGCTCGGCATCCGCCCCCACCAGGTCCGCATCGACGGTGCCGGTCCGGGCGCGGTCGAGCTGCCCGCCGAGATCAGGCTCGCCGAGGTCACCGGCAGCGCCACGTTCCTGCACCTGCTGCTCAAGGGCGGCCGCCACCTGGTCGCCCACCTGCCCGGCACCCAGCTGTTCACGCCCGGCGAGTCCGCGGTCGCGTACGTGGACCCGGCGCACGTCCTCGTCTTCGACCAGGCGGACGGGCGGCTGCTGGCCACCGGCACGGCGGAGGTCGACCCGCATGGCTGACATTCGCCTGGAGGGCGTGGGGCACAGCTACGACGGCGGCAGGACGTGGGCGGTCAAGCCGATGACCTGGACGTGGCGGACATCGCGGGCGTACGCGCTGCTCGGCCCGAGCGGCTGCGGCAAGACGACGCTGCTCAACATCATCTCCGGCCTGATCACGCCCACGGCCGGCCGGGTCTACTTCGACGGCCGCGACGTCACCGGCGTGCCCACGGCCGGCCGCGACATCGCGCAGGTCTTCCAGTTCCCGGTCCTGTACGAGGAGATGTCGGTCCGCGACAACCTCGCCTTCCCGCTCCGCAACCGGAAGGTGCCGAAGAAGGAGATCGAGCGCCGCGTCCGCCAGGTCTCCGAGCTGCTCGGCCTCGACCACCTGCTGAACCGCCGGTCCCGCCGCCTCGACCCGGGCTGGCAGCAGATCGTCAGCCTTGGCCGCGGGCTGGTGCGCGCCCAGGTCGCCGCGGTGCTGCTGGACGAGCCGCTCACCGTCGTCGACCCGGCGCTGAAGTGGACGCTGCGCAGCAAGCTCAAGGAGATCCACCGCGACACCGGCCACACGCTGATCTACGTCACGCACGACCAGACCGAGGCGCTGACGTTCGCCGACGAGGTGGTGGTGCTCAACGACGGCGCCATCGTGCAGGCCGGCGAGCCGACCGAGCTGTTCCTGTCGCCGGCGCACGAGTTCGTCGGGCACTTCATCGGCTCGCCGGGCATGAACGTGCTGCCCGCCCACGTCGAGGGCGGCGTCGTACGGGTCGGGCAGGCGGACGTCGGCGCCGCGGACGGGCTGCCGCCGGGGCCGGTGCGGATCGGGGTGCGGCCGGAGTTCGTGGAGATCACCGGTGACCGGGTCTCGCCGGGCGTGGCGGCCGAGGTGACCGGGATCGACCGGATGGGCGCCTACGACCTGGTCCACGCCCTGGTCGGGGAGCACCCGGTGATCGCCAGGACCGCCGCGGGCTCGGCCTGCGAGCCGGGCGCGGCCGCGTTCCTGCACTTCCCGGCCGAGCGCACGTTCCTGTTCCGGGACCAGGTCAGGTGCGGCTCGCTCGCGCCGCTGAACGGAAGGGGCACCGCGTGACGACCGAGCGGACCGCCGTCGCGGGCGGTCAGGTGGGCGGCGAGGTCGTCACGGCCGCGCCCGCCGGGCCGCGCGAGACGCGCGCCGACCCGCGCCGCCGCGACAACCGGGCCTGGTGGCTGGTGCTGCCGGTGGTCGTGTCGGTGGCGTTCACCGCGGTCATCCCGCTGATGACCGTGGTCAACTTCTCGGTTCAGGACGTCTTCAGTCCCAGCGACCGGGTGTTCGTCGGCCTCGACTGGTTCTACGAGGCCGTGCGGCGGCCGGAGAACCGCGAGGCGTTCGTCCGGACGCTGCTGTTCTCCGCACAGGTGCTGCTGGTGGAGATCCCGCTCGGGGTGGCGATCGCGGTGGCGATGCCGCGGCGCGGGTTCTGGGTGTCGGCGGCGCTGGTGCTGGTGGCGCTGCCGCTGCTCATCCCGTGGAACGTGGTCGGCACCATCTGGCAGATCTTCGCCCGCGGCGACATCGGGCTCGGCGGCTGGACGGTCAACAACGTGCTCGGCGTCGGCTTCAACTACACGCTCGACTCCACCGACGCCTGGATCACGATCCTGGTCATGGACGTGTGGCACTGGACGCCGCTGGTGGCGCTGCTGGCGTACGCGGGGCTGCGGTCGATCCCCGAGCCGTACTTCCAGGCGGCGCAGATCGACGGAGCTTCGGGGTGGGCCACGTTCCGGCACATCCAGCTGCCCAGGCTGCGCGGGGTGCTGACGATCGCGATCCTGCTCAGGTTCATGGACAGCTTCATGATCTACACCGAGCCGTTCGTGGTGACCGGCGGCGGGCCGGGGAACGCGACCACGTTCCTGAGCATCCTGCTGTCGAAGATGGCCGTGGGCCAGTTCGACGTGGGGCCCGCGGGTGCGTTCTCGCTGGTCTACTTCCTGATCGTGCAGGTGGTCTGCTACGTCTTCTTCACCGTGCTGACCAGGTCGGGGAGGTGACCCATGCCCACGATCATCAGGGCCGGGACGACCGGACGGCGGCTCCCCTGGGCGCGCACGGTCTTCTGGCTGTACGTGGCCACGCTCATGCTGCCGCTGCTGTGGATGTTCGGCATGTCGATCCGGCCGAACGACGACATCCTGGGCAGCTTCCAGCTCATCCCGCAGCGCGTGACGTTCGACAACTACGTGACGTTCTTCACGGACGCGTCGTGGTATTCGAGCTATCTCAACTCGATCGTCTACACGTCGCTGAACGCGGCGATGTCGCTCGTCGTGGCGCTGCCGGCGGCGTACGCGTTCTCGCGGTTCCGGTTCGCCGGCGACAAGCACCTGTTCTTCTGGCTGCTGACCAACCGCATGGCGCCGCCCGCCGTGTTCCTGCTGCCGTTCTTCCAGATC
Source organism: Nonomuraea sp. (assembly GCA_036276095.1). Taxonomy (GTDB): domain Bacteria; phylum Actinomycetota; class Actinomycetes; order Streptosporangiales; family Streptosporangiaceae; genus Nonomuraea. Next base: position 3,539 of record DASUCK010000556.1, read on the forward strand.
TACCAGAGCGTCGGGCTCTTCGACACGCATCTCGGCGTCGCGGTCGCGCACATGCTCTTCAACGTGCCGCTGGCCGTCTGGATCCTGGAGGGTTTCATGTCGGGGATTCCCCGGGAAATAGACGAGACCGCGGCCGTCGACGGCTATTCGCTGCCGCGGTTCTTCGTCCGCGTATTCCTGCCGATGATCCGGTCGGCGATCGGCGTGACGCTGTTCTTCTGCTTCATGTTCAGCTGGGTCGAGCTGCTGATCGCGCGCACGATCACGTCGGTCGACGCGAAACCGGTCGCGGCCACGATGACGCGCACGGTGAGCGCGGCCGGGGTCGACTGGGGGTTGCTGGCGGCGGCCGGCGTCCTCACGATCGTCCCCGGCGCGATCGTGATCTGGTTCGTACGCAACTACATCGCCAGGGGCTTCGCCCTGGGAAGGGTCTGACGCCGATGCTCGCATGGATGGTCTGGACCCTCCCGACCGCGCTGGTGTTCATCGGGCTGGCCCTGCTGCTCGCCGGCATGGCGGTCTGGGGCCGCGTCTCGCCTCCCGTGGCCAGGCGAGGCTTCCTGCGCATCGAGACCGACCGCGGCGACCGGCTGTACATCGGCCTGATCAGCGCCGCGGTCGTGCTGGCCGGCTGGATGGCCGTCACCGACCTGTCCATGTGGATCGCGCTGGGCTGCGCGGTGCTCGTGGTGGTCGTGATCGGGATATGGGGCTGACGAGAAGAGGAGCCATGCCATGACGCACAGGGCAGGCAGGACCGTGGCCGCGATCGTGCTGGTGGTGGTGGCCGGCTGCGCGCAGGGAGCCGAGCGGCCGGCCGGCGACTTCCGGGAGGCCGACGCGAGGGCGGCGGCGCAGCGCTGGGTGACGCAGGAGTTCACGCCGAGCACCCTCAGCAGGGAGCGGCAGCTGGCGGAGATGGACTGGTTCATGAAGGCGGCGGCGCCGTACCGGGGGATGCAGATCAACGTGGTGTCGGAGACGATCACCACCCACGAGTACGAGTCGCGGACGCTCGCCAAGGCGTTCTCCGAGATCACCGGGATCCGGATCAAGCACGACCTCATCCAGGAGGGCGACGTCGTCGAGAAGCTCCAGACCCAGATCCAGGGCGAGCAGAACATCTACGACGCCTACGTCAACGACTCCGACCTCATCGGCACCCACTCGCGCGGCGACTACGTGATCCCTCTGTCGGACTACATGGCCGGCGAGGGCAGGAACGTCACCTCGCCCACGCTCGACCTGGACGACTTCATCGGCCTCAGCTTCACCACCGGCCCGGACAAGAAGCTCTACCAGCTTCCCGACCAGCAGTTCGCGAACCTGTACTGGTTCCGCTACGACTGGTTCACCGACCCGGACATCAAGCGCCAGTTCAGGGAGGCGTACGGGTACGAGCTCGGCGTCCCGGTCAACTGGGCGGCCTACGAGGACATCGCCGACTTCTTCACCAACAAGGTCAACGGCAACGGCACCATCGACGGCAAGAAGGTCTACGGCCACATGGACTACGGCCGCAAGGACCCGTCGCTGGGCTGGCGCTTCACCGACGCCTGGCTGTCCATGGCCGGCAACGGCGACCCCGGCATCCCCAACGGACTGCCAGTGGACGAATGGGGCATCCGCGTCGAGAACTGCCGCCCGGTCGGCTCGTCCGTCACCCGCGGCGGCGACGTCAACGGCCCCGCCTCGGTGTACGCGCTCACCAAGTACGTGGACTGGCTGAAGCGGTTCGCCCCGCGCGAGGCGGCCGGAATGAACTTCAGCGAGGCCGGGCCGGTGCCCGCGCAGGGCGACATCGCCCAGCAGATCTTCTGGTACACCTCGTTCACGGCCGACATGACCAAGAAGGGGCTGCCGGTCGTCAACGGCGACGGCACGCCGAAGTGGCGCATCGCGCCGAGCCCGCACGGCACGTACTGGAAGGACGGGCACAAGCTCGGCTACCAGGACGCCGGCTCCTGGACGCTGCTGAAGAGCACGCCGCAGGACCGCCGCGCCGCCGCCTGGCTGTACGCGCAGTTCGTCACCTCGAAGACGGTGTCGCTGAAGAAGTCGATCGTCGGGCTGACGTTCATCAGGGACTCCGACATCAGGAGCGACCACTTCGCGCAGAACGCCGACAGGTACGGCGGGCTGATCGAGTTCTACGCCGGCCCGGCCCGCGTCCAGTGGACGCCGACCGGCACCAACGTCCCCGACTACCCGAAGCTCGCCCAGCTCTGGTGGCAGAACGTCGCCACCGCGGTCACCGGCGAGACCACCCCGCAGCAGTCGATGGACAACCTGGCCAAGCAGCAGGACGACATCCTGTCCCGCCTGGAGCGCCGCGGCTACGGCGGCGCGTGCGCCCCGAAGCTGAACCCGGAACGCCCGGCCCAGTACTGGTACGACCAGCCCGGCGCCCCGGTCGCCAAGCTGGCCGACGAACGCGGCAAGCCCCAGACGGTCGACTACGACCGCCTGATCGCCACGTGGAAGACCGGCAACTGACCCCGTAAGCACACCGCGGAAAGGGACGCCGCGGAAAGGGACGCCGCGGAAAGGGACGCCGCCGCCCGTGGCAGGCCGGGCGGCGGCGTCACGCGTCACGACGTCACGACGTCACGACGTCACAGTCACGACGTCACGACGGCGTCATACGAGACTGTCTGCGCCAGGTTGTCTGCGTCATGCGTCACGCGGGCGCCAGGCGCGTCCCCTGGTCGGTCAGGCGGACCGGGGTGCCGGAGGCCGCGGAGAGTGTGGCCGCGACGCCGGTCAGGACGCTGCGGATGCCGTCGCGGTAGCCGGCCTGCCGGGCCAGCGGGTCCTCGCCCGGGCCACGGAAGACGTCGTCGAGCAGCAGCCGGTCGCCGCCGCCGTGCCCGCCGGCTCCGGTCCCGATGGGCACCTCCTCCGGCGGGCTCCAGTGCCGGCGCAGCGCGAGCCGTTCCCAGGAGCCGGTCGCGTGCTCCTTGGCGGCCGCGCTCGGGTCGACGGCGGCGTGCGGGGGCGTCCACTCCCGCTCGACCACGTCGAGTTCGAGCCGCCCGGCCGTGCCGTTGAACGCCACCCGGTAGCCCTCCCAGGGGGAGTGCGCGTGCAGCGAGTACGTCATGATCGCCCGGTTGGTGTACCGGACCAGCACGGACATGGTGTCGTCGATGGTCACGCCGGCGCCGAACACGTCCTGGTCCCGGATGTAGCCGTCCTCGTGCTCGGCGTCCAGGTAGAGCCGCTTGAGGCGGGGATCCTGGGAGATGTCCAGGATGAACGGGTCGCGGCCCAGGCCGGGAGCGCCCTGCCCGCGCTCCGGCCGGGCCGCCAGGCCGCGCCGGCGGGCGTTCTCCGCGCCGTAGAAGCGCAGGTCGGTCTGGGCGAAGACGAGCTCGGGCGCCGCCCCGAGCCACCAGTTGACCAGGTCGAAGTGGTGGGTGGACTTGTGCACGAGCAGCCCGCCGGAGCTGGCCCGGTCGCGGTGCCAGCGGCGGAAGTAGTCGGCGCCGTGGATGGTGTCGAGCGTCCACTCGAAGTGGACGGAGGTCACCTCGCCGATCGCGCCCTCCATCAGGAGCCGGCGCACGGCCGAGTTCCGCGGCGAGTACCGGTAGTTGAAGGTGACGACCAGTCTGCCGGTGCCGCGCTCGGCGGCCGCGGCGATGGCGGCGCAGCCCTCGGCGTCCACGGTGAGCGGCTTCTCCACGATGGCGTCACGGCCGGCGTCGAGCGCCGCGCACACGTAGTGGGCGTGCGCGGCGTCGACGGTCGTGACGATGACCGCGTCGGCGAGCTCCAGCACCTTGCCGAACTCGGCGGGCGCGAAGCACGGCACCGCCCGGCCGATCCGCTCGACGTAGTAGTCCATGCGGGTCCGGTTGGTGTCGCACAGGGCGACGATGGTGCCGGCGTCGCGCCACTCCCCGAGCAGCGCGTCGACGTACAGCTGCGCGCGGTGCCCGAGCCCGACGAACGCGTACTTCATGTCTCTCCTAGTCGGCGATGGAGGCGTTGGCCTCCGTGATGAGCTTCTGCGCGGCCTCGTCGGGGGTCATCCGGCCGAACATGACCTCCTCGGAGTAGCGGGTGAGGATGTCCTCCATGGCGCTGGAGCCCTTCGGCGGGGCGGACGGCGTCTCGGTCAGCTCGCCCTTGACCTCCTCCAGGAACGCCAGCGTCTTCTGGTCGGCGGGCGGCAGCTTGTCCTTGACGGCGGCCAGGACCTTGATGTTGGCCGGCAGGCCGCGGTCGCTCAGGATGATCGCGCCGGCCTCGGGGTCGTTGACCATGAAGTCGACGAACTTGGCCGTCTCGGCCGCGTGCTCGCTCTTGGCGGAGGCGGTGTAGAACATCGCGGGCTGCAGGAACATGCCGCCGGTGGTGGAGCCCTCCGCCTTCGGCATGCGCAGCAGCTCCACCTCCTTGCCGGAGGCCTTGTTGATGGCGCCGAGCTGGTTGCTCCACCACATGCCCATCGAGCCGGTGTTGGTGGCCAGCAGCGACTGGTCGACGCTGGTGGCGCCGATCTCGGTGCTCTTGGCGGCGTCCGGCGCGCCCTTGGTCTTGATGAGGTTGCTCATGATCTCCCACCAGGCCTTGATGGTGTCGGGCGTGAGCCCGAGCTTGTTGCCCTGGTAGAACTGCTCACCCCGCTGCGCGGCGAAGATCTGCAGGTACGCGGGGTTCCAGCTGAGCTGGGTGCCGGTGACCTTGCCACCGCTGCCGCCGGTCACCTTCGAGGCCAGGTCCACGTAGTCCTGCCAGGTCCACGCGGCGTCGTCGGGCAGCTTCTGGCCGGACTCCTCGACCAGGGCCGGGTTGACCACGAGCGAGAAGGCGTTGGCGCCGGTCGGGATGGCGAACTGCTTGCCGTCGAGGTTGCCGGAGGCCAGCAGCTTCGGGTCCAGGTCGGCGGTGTCGACCTTGCCGTTGAGGTCGGCGAGGGTGCCGCGGTCGGCGTACTCGCGCAGGCCGCGGATCTCTATGGTGATGACGTCGGGGGCGTCGCTCGCCGCGACCTTCGTCGACAGGGTCTCGTAGTAGCTGTCGAAGTCGGAGAACTCGCCCTGGACGTCGATGGTGGGGTTCTTCGCCTCGAACTTCTTGATCGCCTCTTCGGTCATCTTCTGCCGGGCGTCGCTACCCCAGTAGGAGAAACGCAGCACCGTCCTGCCGTCGGCGGTCTCGCCGCCACCGCCGCCGCTGCCACAGGCCGCGGTGACCGCCAGCACAGCGGTCGCGAGCAGGGCCGTCGACCACTTCTTCTTGCCAGAGCTCACGGCTCTACCTCCTAGGGGATTTTCAGGTGGGGGGTGTTGGTGAACTACTTCAGCCCCGTGGTGGCCACACCACGGATCAGGTATTTCTGGCCGGCCAGGAAGAAGCCGAAGATGGGCCCGAGCGCGATGATCGACATGGCGAACATCGGGCCCCACGACGACTCCCCGCTGGAGTCCAGGAACGTGCGCAGCGCGACCGTGACGGTGAAGTTGTCCGGGTTGTTGAGGTAAAGGAGCTGGCTCAGGAAGTCGTTCCACGTCCAGATGAACGTGAAGATCCCGGTCGTGGCCAGCGCGGGCATGGACAGGGGCATGACGACCCTGAGGAAGATGCGCCAGTAGCCGGCTCCGTCGATCTCCGCCGCCTCGTCCAGTTCTCTCGGCAGGGTGCGGATGAACTGCACCATGAGGAAGATGAAGAACGCGTCGGTGGCCAGGATCTTCGGCAGGATCAGCGGCCAGATCGTGTTGATCATGTCGAGCTTCGAGAACATGATGTACTGCGGCACGATCGTCACGTGGTGCGGGAGCATGATCGTGCCCAGCATGGCCGCGAACCAGATCTTCTTCAGCGGGAAGTTCAGCCGCGCGAAGGCGTAGGCGGCCAGGGAGCAGGCCACCAGGTTCGCCACCACCGACAGCACGGTGATCACGGCGGAGTTCCACAGGTAGTAGCTGAAGGGGTGCTTGAGCGCGGTCCAGCCCTGGGTGTAGTTCTCCAGGGTGACCTCGCTGGGCCACAGCTGGGGCTCGCGGAAGATCAGCTCCTCCGGCTTGAACGAGCTGGAGACCATCCAGAGCAGCGGATAGAGCATGACCAGGCCGAAGCCGACCAGCAGGACGTGCTTGACCAGCCGCCCGCCCTGCAGCGGACGGAACAGGACCGGGACTGGCCTACTTGGTGTCGCCATAGAAGACCCAATACTTGGACGCGAGGAAGTTCACCCCGGTGAGGCCGGCAATGATGAGGAGCAGGATCCAGGCCATCGCGGCTGCGTAGCCCATGTCGTAGCGTTCGAATCCGTTGACGTAGAGGTAGAGCGTGTAGAAGAGGGTGGAGTCCGCCGGGCCGCCGGTCCCGTTGCTCACGATGAACGACTGCGTGAACGACTGGAACGACTTGATGACCTCCAGCACCAGGTTGAAGAAGATGATCGGGGTCAGCAGCGGCAGGGTGATCGAGCGGAACTGGCGGAGGGCGCCCGCGCCGTCCACCGCCGCGGCCTCGTAGTAGCTGGAGGGGATCTGCCGCAGCCCGGCCAGGAAAATGATCATGGGGGCGCCGAACGTCCAGATGTGCAGGATGATCAGCGTGCCGAGGGCGGTGTCCGGATCGCCGACCCAGCCCGTGCCCTCGATCCCGAAGATCGCCAGGACGGAGTTGACCAGGCCGTCGGCGCCGAAGACCTTCCGCCACAGGATCGCGATGGCGACGCTGCCGCCGAGCAGGGAGGGCAGGTAGAAGACCGAGCGGTAGAACGACAGGCCGCGCAGGCCCTTGTCGAGCGCCAGGGCGAGCGCGAGCGCGAAGGCCAGCTGCAGCGGCACCGAGACGACCACGTAGATCGTGGTCACCTTGAGCGAGTTGAGGTACCGGAGGTCCTCGGCGAACATCTTGACGTAGTTGTCGAGCCCGATCCACCCGGCCTCCTCCAGGAGGTTGTAGTCGGTGAACGACAGGTAGAGCGAGGCGACGATGGGGCCGATCGTGATGACGAGCAGGCCCGCGAACCAGGGCGCCAGGAACAGGTAGGCGGCCCGCGCCTCACGGCGGGCGCGTAGCGTGGAGCGGTGACGTCCGCCGCCTGCGGGTTCGGTCGCCGCCCGGGGCTTCACCGCCACCGAAACGTCTGTCATCACACGGACCTTCCGGCGAAATGTGAATGGATAGCGCTTTCCTATAGCCGCCGGGAAAGTTGCGTCAACCCTTTGCAGGCGTTACATAGCCGTTACCGATATATCGCTACCGTGTTTCCACAGGTAGTCAGTGTGACCGCCGGAGAAGTCGGATGAATTTGTCCCCAGATTAGTACAACCGGTTGCAGCTGCCGCGCTGGCGTGGGGCCGCGGTGGAGTCCCGGATCACCAGCCGGGTCTCCAGCGACGTGGTCGCCGTGACCTCCTGAATCAGCAGGTCCACCGCCAGCCGCCCGGCCGCGGCCGTCGGCATGGCCACGGTGGTGAGCTTCGGGCGGTTGAGCCGGCCCGGCACGATGTCGTCGATGCCGACCACGCTGACGTCCCTGGGCACGCTGAGGCCGAGATCGCCGAGGCCCTCGATGAGCCCGATCGCCACCAGGTCGTTGTAGGCCAGCACGCCCGTCACGCCGGACTCCCGCACCCGCCCCGCGGCGGCGAACCCGCCCCGCTCGGTCGGCGCGTTCGGCCCGATGACCGCCAGGTCGATGCCCGGCACCTGCTCGGCGGCCGCCCTGATCTCCGCGCTCGTCCACGAGCCGGCCGGGCCCGACACCAGCGCCACGCGGCGGTGCCCGAGGCCGGCCAGGTGCTCCACCGCCAGCCTGGCGCCGTGGCCGACGTCCATGAGCACCGTGGCCGCGCCGCGCAGCCGCCGGTTGATCACCACGAACGGCACCCGCTGGGCCAGCCGCTCCAGCGCCTTGTTGGACGAGCGCGGGCTGCACAGCACCACGCCGTCCACCTGCTTGGAGAACGCCTGGATCAGCTCCTCCTCCGCGGCCGGCTCCTCGTCGGTGTCGGCCACGAACAGGTGGTAGTCGCGCTGCCGGGCGGCCGCGTGCGCGGCCTTGATCAGCGGCGGGAAGAACGGGTTGGCGATGTCGGCCACGATCAGCCCGAGGTTGTGCGTACGCCCGGTCGTGAGCGCCCGCGCCGCCCGGTTGGGCCGGTACCCCAGTTCCTCGGCGACCGTCAGCACCCTCGTGCGGGTGGCCGCGTTCACCATGTGCGGCGCGGAGAACGTCCGCGACACGGTCGACACATGCACGCCGGACGCCCTGGCCACATCACGAATCGTCACTGTCACAGTCGCACACCCTAACGCAACCGATTGCAGGCAGCCTGCCGGCACTGAAAGCGCTTGCCGGTCCATTCCCTGCCGAAGATCGCCCGGAATGCCCAGGTAGCGCTAGGGGTATGAAATCACCTCTTGACGCCCCGGCCCCAGTGACACAAAGGTTTAGTGCAACTGTTTGCAGTCTTGAAGGAGCCCCTCACGGTGAGCAGAGTCCTCGTCACCGGAAGCGCAGGACGCCTCGGCCGCAGCGTGATCACCACGTTCGCGGCGGCCGGGCACGAGGTCATCGGCGTGGACGTCGCGCCCGGCACCCCGGCGGAGGCCGCGGCGACCTTACCCGCCGACCTCACCGACACGGGCGAGGCGTACGACGTCATCGCCAGATTCCGGCCCGAGTCGGTGATCCACCTGGCCGCCATCGCCACGCCCTTCAGCCGGCCGGAGTCGGTGATCTTCAAGGTCAACACGCGGCTGGCGTTCAACGTCTGCGCGGCGTCGGTGGCCCTCGGCGTGGCCGGCGTGGTGGTGGCCAGCAGCCCCACCGTGATCGGCTACGGGGCTCCCGGCGGGTGGGCGCCGGCGTACCTGCCGATCGACGAGGAGCACCCGGTGCGGCCGTGGAACGCCTACAACCTGTCCAAGGTGACGGCCGAGCAGACGGTGAAGGCGTTCGCCGAGGCCGGCACGACCCGGCTGGCGGCGGTCCGGCCGTGCTTCGTGATCCCGCCGGAGGAGTGGGCGGGCGCGCCCACGCAGTCCGGCCACACCGTCACCGAGCGACTCGACCGGCCCGAGCTGGCCGGGGTGTCGCTGTTCAACTACGTCGACGCCCGCGACGCCGCCGAGCTGGTGGCCGTGCTCGCCGAGGCGCTGCCCGAGCTGCCCAACGGCGAGGTGTTCTTCGCCGGCGCCGCCGACGCCCTGGCCAGGAAGCCGCTCGCCGAGCTGCTCCCGCAGGCCGTGCCCGGCACCGAGCCCTTCGCGGCCGCCCTCACCGGCACCGCCCCCGCCTTCTCCACCCGTAAGGCCGAAC
>DASUCK010000557.1:0-5019 GCA_036276095.1 Nonomuraea sp.
CGGGCACGGCTGACCGGCCACGCACGGCAAACCATACCCTGGTTGGGTATATTCGCGCCACCGGGCGGCCCCTGGGGCGCGGCCGCTCCCCGCCGCCCGGAGCGGCCGCTCCCCGCCCGCCCGGTGCGGCTACTCTCCGCCCGCCGGGTGCGGCTACTCTCCGCCCGCCGGATGCGGCCGCTCCGCGCCCGCCAGGTGCGGGAGGAGCTCCCCGACGACGGCGGTCACGCTTTCGAGCATCGGCAGGTGGCCGACGTCGCGCAGGACGACGTGACGCCCGCCGACCGCCTCGGCCATCCGCTCGCCCGCGTCCGGGGTGGCCGTGGTGTCGAACTCGCCCGTGAGCACGAGCACCGGGCATCGCACGCGCGGCACCCAGGCCATCGCGTCCGCGGCCTCGGCCGCCCGCAGAACGCCGGCGACGATCGGCATGCCGTGCGTGTTGGTCAGGTGCCGGACCGTCGTCACGAGCGAGGCGGGCGCGCCGGGAGCCAGCGCCGCGACGGCGAGGCCGGCGAACAGGTCCTCGACCGAGCCGACGTCGGCCTCGTCCCCGATGGCCGGGTCGGTGACCGGCTCGTCGCCGAGGTCGCCGCCCATGGCCGTGACGGACAGCACGTTCGCCGGCAGTTCCGCCGCCAGGCAGAGCGCGATGGTCCCGCCGAGCGAACCGCCGACGGCATGGAACCGTTCGAGGCCGAGCGCGGCCACGACGTCGACGCAGTCCGCGAGCCAGCCGTCGAGGGTGAACTCGTCGTCGTCGGTCGACTCACCGTGTCCCGCGAGATCCACGGCGACGCAGGGGCGGTCGCCCGCGAGCGCCGGCACCAGGTCGAGCCAGCACTCCTTGCGCAGGTTGATCGGATGCACCAGGAAGATCGGCGCCCTGCCGGCGGTGTCGCCGGACCCGTGGACGGCGAAGGCGATGGTGTTGCCCCGGCGGGTCCGGACTGTCCCGTAGCGAAGCATCGGCGGCTACTGGTCGGTGTAGGCGGAGTAGTCGGTCCGCACGCCGGCGCTGTACGGCGTGTTGCCCAGCCCCCGGACCGCGGCGGCGTCCTGGTCGGTCTTGGCCGGCGGCGCCTCGTCGTCGGCGGGGCGCGTGGAGCAGTGGAAGTGCCACATGCGCCACTCCGGCCGGCCCTCGCCGTCGTCGCGTTTGTAGACCTCCGTCGAACGATAGTGGAAGATCACCGGGATTTCCTCGGGGAGGAGGTTCCCCTCCTCGTCCTTGATCACCCAGGACGGGTAGACGCCTTCGGAGACCACGTACGCCATGTCGCCGGACACGTCGATCCGCATGACGTAGTCCTCGCAGAGCCCCCACCGGTCGGTTCTGGCGTAGAAGGACCACAACTCCGCCAGGTCGTCGACCCCGAAGTAGGGATGGTCGTTGAGGTTGAACATCAGGAAGTTCTCCGCGCCGACGGGGAAAACCGTCCGCATCAGCGGGATGTTGATGTTGAAGTTCGAGTAGTACCAGTCGCGGTGCAGCCGCAGGATCTCTTCCTCGTCGGATTTCCGGTCGGTCATGGCGGCCCTTCCGTGCTTGCCGTGGAATGTAATCAGATTACATATCCCCCGGTCGTCAGGCCAGGCCCTTGACGCGAACGCCGGCGTTGCGATGTAATCCGCTTACATTTCTCGCCGGAGGGAGAGGCGATGAGCGTCAGCGGGTTCGCCACGAATGGCTACGAGCCGGTCCGCGACATCTTCACCCGACTGGTCGAGGAGGGCCAGGAGACGGGTGCGGCCCTGTCGGTGTGGGCCGGAGGCAAGGAGGTGGTCAGCCTCAGCGGCGGATGGGCCGACACCGCGCGGACCCGGCCCTGGCGTGACGACACGCTGGTCCACACCTACTCGACGTCGAAACCCTTCGCCGCCCTCGCGGCCCTGACCGCCGTCGCCGACGGCGCGATCGAGCTGGACGAGCCGGTCGCCGGCTACTGGAAGGAATACGCCGCCCACGGCAAGGACGGGACCACGCTCCGCCACATCCTCACCCACCGGGCGGGGCAGCCGGCGTTCCCGCCGTCGGCCGCCGCACTCGACCTCCTGGACGACGCCGGGCTGCGCCGGGCCCTGGCCTCCTCCCCGCCGGAATCCACGCCGGGCGTCACGCTGGCCGAGCACGCCGCGACCTACGGCCACCTCATCGACGGCGTGCTCCGCGCCGGCGCCGGCCGCTCGCTGCGCGAGGTGTACGCCGAGGTCGTCCGGCCCGCGCTGGGCATCGACGCCTGGTTCGGCGTGCCCGACGGCGACCTGGACCGGGTGGCCGAGCTGGAGTACGCGGTGCCGGGCGGCGCGGCGCAGTTCCTGTCCGACGTCGCCCCGAGCTACGAGCGCGTGCTGGCCTTTCCCGCGGGCCTGCTGGACCCCGCCAGGCTCAACTCCTCCGCCTGGCGCCAGTCCGTGTTCGGCGCGATCAGCCTGCACGCCTCCGCCACCGGGCTCGCCCGCTTCTACGCCGGCCTGACCAGCGCCGACGGGCCGGTCCGCCGGCTGCTCGGCGAGGACCTGCACGGCGAATACCTGCGCGGTCAGGTGCGCGACCTCGACCAGACCGTCGGCCTGCGGGTCAACTGGACGCTGGGCTTCCTGCGCACGGACGCGTTCATCGGCCTCGGCGGGCTCGGCGGGTCGGCCGCGTGGTGGTCGTTCACGAACGACCACGCCGTCGCGTACGTGACCCGCCGCCTGCACGACCACGCCCGGGTCGCCGGGATCGCGGCCGCGCTCGGCGACAACATCAACATGGCGGTCGACTAGCCGTACCGCTCCCGCAGGAGGTTCTTGAACTCGATGAGCGCCTGCTCCACGCCCTCCACGTCCGAGGTGATCAGCAGGTCGACCGTCAGGCCTCGCACGGTCGCCAGCGCCAGCCTGGCGATCGCGCGAGCCTCCGTCTCCGTCCGGGCCAGGGGCCGCGAGCTGCGGTAGAAGAACTCGGCCCACTGCCCGACCGCCGTGCTGGAGAACTCCCTGAACTTGTCGGGCTCCTCGAAGCTTCTCGACGTCAGGTGGAAGAAGAACTGCATGTCGGGCAGGTTGGCCCGGTAGTGGTTCCACCACAGGTCGATGGCGTCGGTGAGGGTGCCCGTGGGCAGGCTCTCCAGCTCGGTGACGATGTCGTCTCTGAGTGTGTAGACGATGCGGCCGAGCAGTTCGTCCTTGCTGCCGAAGTAGTAGACGAGCATGCGGCTGCTGGTTCCGAGCTCGGCGGCCAGGCTGTCCAGCGAGAACCCGGCCAGGCCCGTGCGCCGCACGATCTCGATGATCCGGCCGAGCAGGTCGTCCGCCTTGTTCGCAGGCCCCTTCACTGTGCCGTCCCATTCGTCGTCGACGCCGTATTCAACCGTCTTATCGCCAGTTCCGCCAACAGGCTAGCGATCTTCGGCACCACACCGTCGTCGAATCGGGCTTCTGCCGAGTGGTTGGCCGGCAGCAGGTGCGGTGGCTCGCCGACGGCGGCGCCCACGAGCACGAACGCTCCCCCGGTCTCCTGGAGGAAGAGGGAGAAGTCCTCCGAGATCATCTCGGGGACGGTCAGCTCCTGGTACCGCTCGGCGCCGTAGAGGTCGGTGACGGTCTGCCGGACGAGCGCCGCCCCGTCGGCGTCGCTGATCGTCGGGCCCAGGTCGGGGCCGGTCGCGGCGGTCAGGCGCAGCCCGTACGCCTCGGCGATCCCCGTCCCGATCCCCACGATCTTCCTGCACGCCTCGCGGGCCGTCTCCGAGCTGGTCGCCCGCAGGCTCACCTTGAGCAGCGCGCTGTTGGGGATGACGTTGGCGGCCGTGCCCGCGCGAAGGGATCCCACGGTCACGACGATCGGGTCGGCGGGCGAGCTGTTCTGGGCCACGAAGGTCTGGATGCCCTGCACGATGAGGGCGGCCGTGGAGATGGGGTCGAGGGCGTTGTGCGGCCGGGCGGCGTGCCCGCCGCGGCCCAGGACCTCCATGTCGAAGAGGACCGTGGCGCCCATCACCGCGCCCTCCCGGCAGTAGAACACGCCGGACTCGGCGAACGACAGCACGTGCACGCCGTAGGACGCGATCGGCTTCTGCCCCGTGGTGTGCAGCACCTTCTCGGCGATCATGAGCTCCGCCCCGCCGGCCCCCTCCTCGCCGGGCTGGAACACGGCCAGCACGTCGCCCGCGAACTCGTCCCGGCGCCCGGCCAACTCGTGGATCGCCCCGACGAGGCCGGCCATGTGGAGGTCGTGGCCGCAGGCGTGCATGTTGCCGTTGGAGGAGGCGAAGTCGACTCCCGACTCCTCGGCCACGGGCAGGCCGTCCATGTCCGCGCGCAGGAGTACGGTCGGGCCGGGGGCGTTCCCCGGCACGACCACCGCGATCGACGAGCACGAGGTGCTGGTTTCGACCCGAAGCCCCAGGGGTGAGAGGGCTTCCAGGAGAGTTTCCCTGGTCTCGGGCAGTCGCAGGGCCAGTTCGGGATGCCGGTGCAACCGTCGGCGGAGGCCGATGAGGTCAGTCACGTGGTGTCCGCTGCTTTCTCGATGGGTTTCATCGCCGCGCCGTGCAGGCGACTAGGTGCTGGGGAGCGATCTGGTGGAGCCCGGCCCCGTGCTCGCCGCAGGGTGTGGCGGCGACCGGGCAGGGCCCTTCCGGCGTGTCACGGTGCGCCGTGCCGTCCCACTGCACGCGCGGGTCGGGGACGGGCACGGCGGCGATCAGCGCGCGGGTGTAGGGGTGCCGCGGCTCGTCGAGTATCACGGCCGCGGGGCCGCTCTCCATGACGAGCCCTCGGTGCACGACCGCGATCCGCGTCGCCAGTCTGCGCACGCTGGAGATGTCGTGGGTGATCATGAGGTAGCCGACCCCGGTGCTCTGCTGCAGCTCGGCCAGCAGGGTGAGGACGCGGCCTCTGACGGTCTGGTCCAGGCTCGCGGTCGGCTCGTCCAGGATGACGATCTCCGGGTTGGAGACCAGGGCGCGGGCGATGGCGACGCGCTGCGCCTGGCCGCCCGACACCTCCCGCGGGTAGCGGTCGAGCACC
>DASUCK010000558.1:0-6764 GCA_036276095.1 Nonomuraea sp.
GAGGAAATCAACACCGAGCTGCGCGGCGTCCTCGACGATGCCACCGGCACATGGGGCATCCGGGTCAACCGGGTCGAGCTCAAGGCCATCGACCCGCCCGCCTCCATCCAGGACTCGATGGAGAAGCAGATGCGCGCCGACCGCGACAAGCGGGCCGCCGTGCTGACCGCCGAGGGCCGGCGGCAGGCGGCGATCCTGCAGGCCGAGGGCGAGAAGCAGGCGTCGGTGCTGCGGGCGCGCGGCGAGGCGGAGGCTGCCGTGCTGCGCGCGCAGGCCGAGGCGGAGGCCCAGGCCATGCGGGCCAAGGGGCAGGCGGACGCGATCGGGATGGTGTTCAGGGCCATCCACGAGGGCCGGCCGGATCAGCACCTGCTCGCCTACCAGTATCTGCAGACCCTCCCTGAGATCGCTAAAGGCGAGGCCAATAAGATTTGGATCGTCCCATCGGAAATGGGCAAGGTCCTCGAGAGCCTTGGCGGCTTGTTCACACCCCCCAAGAGCCCGGAGGCGTAAGGAGGGTTCGTGACGGGGTGGGAGCTGGCCGCGGTCTGCGGGGCCGGGGCCGTGGCGGGCGCCATCAACGCGGTCGTGGGGTCGGGCTCGCTGATCACGTTTCCCACCCTGGTGGCGGTGGGCGTCGACCCCGTCATCGCGAACGTCTCCAACACCATCGGCCTGGTCCCCGGCTCCTTCACCGGCGCGTACGGCTACCGCCGCGAGCTCGCCGGCCAGCGGGGCCGCCTGCTGCGCCTGGGCCTGGCCTCGGCCGTCGGGGCGCTGATCGGCGGGATCCTGCTGCTGTTCCTCGATCCCGACGTGTTCGAGATCGTGGTCGTCGCGCTGATCGCGCTGGCCTGCGTGCTGGTCATGGTGCAGCCGCGGCTCAACCGGTGGCTCGCCGAACGCCGCGGGCACGCACATTCCCACGGCGGCCCGGCGCTCTGGCTGGGCGTGCTGGCCGCCGGCGTGTACGGCGGCTATTTCGGCGCGGCGCAGGGCGTGCTGCTGATCGGCCTGCTCGGCAGCTTCCTCGACGACCACCTCCAGCGGGTCAACGCCGCCAAGAACGTCCTCGCGCTGATCGTCAACTTCGTGGCCGCCGTGCTGTTCGTGCTGGTCGCGGACGTGGACTGGACGGCCGTGTTCGGGGTGGCGATGGGTGCGGTGGCCGGCGGGTTCCTGGGGGCCACGCTGGGGCGGCGGATCCCGGCTCCGGTGCTGCGCGGCGTCATCGTGACCGTGGGGATCGCGGCGATTATCGTACTGGTGTACGGATAGGTGTCTTGGGTATAACCCGGACATGAAGGGTGACCGGGTGGAGATCGTCATCGACGCGGGCGGCACCCCGCGTACTTACGAGATCAGGGCCACCCGCGCCGGGCGTCGGGTCGAGGTGGCCACCCGCCGGGGGCTGGTCGAGGTGAGCGAGGTGACCCGCAGCGGCACTCCCGTACGCACGGCCCGGTTCATGTCCAGCCGGATCCTCGCCCTCGTCGAGCACCCGGCCGACGAGGTCGCCTGAGCCCGCCGCGCCTCGATCGAGCCTCAGGTCGGTCCCGGCCTGACCTGGATCGTGCCGTCCCGCCGGATCCGCGTCTCGAACGTCGGCGCGGGCGCGGTCGCCGGCCCGTGCCGCACCGCCCCGTCCGCCAGCCGGAACGTGCTGCCGTGCCACGGGCACACCACGCACGCCTCGCCGTTCTCGATCACGAGGCGCCCCTGGTGCAGCGGCCCGGCCAGATGGGGGCAGTGGTCGGCGAGCACGGTCACGCCGTCGCCCTGGCGCAGCACGAAGAGCTGGATGTAGCCCAGCCTGCGGGCCACCGGCCGGCCGTCCGGCAGGTCTCTGAGCGGGCACAGGTCGTGCCAGCCGAGCGGCACCAGGTGGGAGACCTGCGGCGCGTGGTTGGCCCCGGCCGCCTGCCGGTACGCCAGATGGCCCCCCAGGTACGCTCCCAGCGTGCCGACGCCGAGCCCGGCGAACGACAGCGCCTTCCCCGCACGCTCCTGACCGCGCAGCCGGGCCACCAGGGACGCCGAGAACAACCCGATCGCGGCCAGGTTCGACACCATGTGCACGAACCCCACCCGCTGCTGCTCGCGGTGGAGCGAGGACCAGTCGGTCAGCCCGGCGGCCGCGGTGGGCAGCGCGTTGGCCACGCCCGTGGCCAGCAGCAGGCGTGCCGCCCGCGCGTCGGCGCCGGCCAGGTCGAGCACGGCCGTCGACAGCCAGCAGCCCAGGCTCACGGAGGCCAGCGGGGGATGCAGCGGCTCGCCCAAGGGCACGCCGTGCAGGAGGTCGCGGAGGGGTCCGGGGCGGAGCCGCCGGCGTACGGCCTTGGCCAGCACCCTGATCGGCCGGTCAAGCGCCTTGGACTTCTCCAGACGGTCGGCCAGCACGACCGGCCCGGCAAAGCCCCGCAACTGCCCACGTCTGGCGCGTACTGACTCTTTCACGACATGTCCCCTACCCCGGCGGCCTGGGGATCACTCTGCCAGATGGCCCCTGGCGACGGAGAGTTCGACCAGCTCAAGCGCGTACGCGCCGAGCGTCGGCGAACCCTCCTCGATGATCCGCACCTTCTCCTTGACCTGCGCGGCCCTGACCTTGAACAGCGGCCACGTGCCGCCCTCGGTGTGGTGGTTGGCCAGGATCGGGGCGAATCGGTCGAGCGCCCTGGCGAACTTCGCCTCCGGCGTCTCCCTGGCCTCGAACTCCTCCCACAGCTCCCGCAGCGCCTTGCCCTGCGCGCCGGGCAGCAGGCCGAAGATGCGGTCGGCGGCGGCCCGCTCGGCCTCCGCCTGCGCGGCCACCTCCACCGGGTCGTAGATGAACGTGTCACCGGCGTCGATCTCCACCAGGTCGTGGACCAGCAGCATGGCCACCACCCGCTGGAGGTCGGTCCCCGGCGGGGCGTGCTCGCCGAGGACCATCGCCAGCGTGCCTACGTACCAGGAGTGCTCGGCGGTGTTCTCGCGTCGCGAACCGTCGATGAGATGGTTGCGGCGGATGATCCGCTTCAACTTGTCGATTTCGAGGGCGAAGGCGATCTGGGCGTTCAGGCGGTCCTCTTCTGGAGCGATAGTCACGCGCGACACCCTAATGTGCCGTGATCACCCTGGTTGGTGAAATCGTGACCGGAACTCCGTTGAACACCGCGTTACCGCTTGGAATGTCGATGGCGGTTTCGTCGGTGAGCACGTTGGCGGAGACCCCCGCGTGCTCGGCCGCGACGCTCTGCCCGCCGCCCGCGTGACCCCAGCCGTGCGGCAGGCTCACCACGCCCGGCATGATCGTGTCGGTCGGCTCCAGCGGCACCGTCAGCTCGCCTTTCGCCGAGCGCACGACCGCCTCGCCGTCCAGCCCGAGCCGTTCCACGTCCGCCGGGTTGATCTGCAGCGTGCAGGCGTTGCTGCCGCCGACCAGCGGGCGCACGTTGTGCATCCAGCTGTTGTTGGAACGCAGGTGCCGCCGCCCGATCAGGACGATCTCCGGCAGCTCCGCACCCAGCCTGTCGCGCAGCCGCTCGACGTCCTCCATGAGCCGCGGTGGGGCCAGCTCGATCTGCCCGGAGACGGTATTGAGCACCTCGTCCAGGCGCGGCTCCAGCGGGCCGAGGTCCAGGCCGTGCGGGTGGTCGAGCAGCTTGCGCAGCGACAGGTCGCCCTTGCCGGACCACTCGCCGTACGGGCCGAGCCGCAGCATGAGGTCGAGGCGGCGCTCGGCGCCCGTCGTGCCGTCCAGCGCCGCGCGCAGCTCGGCCACGTCCCGTCCCTCGACGCCGGAGCCGGGTGTCGACGTCGCCTTGCGCAGCAGGCCGTCGATGACGGCCGCGTCCGGGTCGCCGTCCGTGCCGGAGGCGATCATGGTGAGCCTGGTGAGGATCTCGGCCTCCGACGGCCGCCCGTCCAGCGGCAGCAGCGGCGGGGAGTACCGCGCGTAGTTGCGTACGGCGAAGCCGAGCAGCGCGAAGTCGTAGTGGCCCGACTGCAGCACCCGCGGCGGCGGCAGGATGACGTTCGCGTGCCTGGTGGTCTCGTTCAGGTACGGGTCCACGCTCACCATGAAGTCGAGCCGCTCGAAGGCGGCGTCGAGGCGGGCCCCGTTCGGCGCCGACAGCACCGGGTTGCCCGCGACCGTGATCAGGAACCTGACCTGTCCCTCGCCCGGCGTCTCGATCTCGTCGGCGAGCGTGGCCACCGGCAGCTCGCCGTTCGCCTCCGGCAGCCCCCGCACCCGGCTCCTCCACCGCCCCACCTGGTACGTCCTGCGCGTGCCCGCGGGGGGTGCGGTGGCCGATTGGGGGAACATGGCTCCGCCCGGCCGGTCGAGGTTGCCGGTGAGCACGTTGAGCACCTCCACCAGCCACTGGGCCAGCGTGCCGAACTCGGCCGTGCAGGTGCCGATCCTGGCGTACACGGCCGCCGTCCGCGCCGCCGCGAGCTCCCTGGCCAGCCGTACGATCACCGCCGCCGGCACCCCGGTGCGCCGCGCGACCGCCTCCGGCGGGAAGTGCTTGGCCGCCTCCCGCACCTCGGCCAGCCCGTTGACCCGGTCCACCGGCCTGGCCAGGTCCTCGGCGAGCACCGTGTGCACCAGGCCGAACAGCAGGTACGCGTCCGTGCCCGGCCGGACGAACACGTGCTCGTCGGCCAGCGCGGCCGTCCTGGTGCGCCGGGGGTCGACCACGACGAGTCGCCCGCCGCGCCGGCGCAGGGCCTTCAGCCGGCCGGGGAAGTCGGGCGCGGTGCACAGCGACCCGTTGGACTCCAGGGGATTGGCGCCCAGCATGAGGAGGTGGTCGGTGCGGTCCAGGTCGGGGACCGGGACGGCCAGCGGGTGCCCGAACATCAGGCCGCTCGCGACGTGCTTGGGCATCTGGTCGGCGGTGCTGGCGGAGAAGACGTTGCGGGTGCCGAGCGACCTGATCAGGGGGGCGACGTACAGGGCGCCGGCCATGGTGTGGGCGGTCGGGTTGCCCAGGTAGATCGCGACCGACCGGCGGTCGGCCACCCGCCCGAGCCCGGCCTCGACGGCGGCGAACGCCTCGTCCCAGCCGGCCGGGCGCCACCGGTCGCCCTCGCGGAGGATCGGGGCGCGCAGCCGGTCGGGGTCCTCGTCGAGCCGGCCGAGGCTTGCGCCTTTGGGGCAGATGAAGCCCCTGCTGAACGGGTCGTCCTTGTCACCGCGGACGCCGGTGACGTGCCCGCCCTCGTCGAGGGTGAGCGTCAGGCCGCAGACGGCTTCGCAGAGGGGACAAGTCCGGTGCACGGTCGACGACATCACGACTCCTGAGTTCGTTTGCTGAACTCATCTTGACCCGTGCCCGGCGCATGCGGAAGCCCCGGAGCCCCCGCGGTCTCCGGGGCTACCCCCTGGGGAAGGCCCCATTTATCCCCAGGCTCTCAGCCGACCTGCGGCAGCATCAGCGGTGACCGCAGATCAGGCGGCTCCTCGAAGTCGGGCCGGAGCGAGACCCAGTCGCGCCGGCCGTACAGCCGGTCCAGGCCGGGCGAGGCGGCGCCGGGAACCTCGTCCCGCCGGACGATCTCCACGATCACCAGGTGGGCACGGGAGCGGTGCCGGTAGACGTTCACGCTCCTGGCCCAGCAGGCGGCGGCGATCTCCGCGCCGTAGGCCTCGAACTCCTCCGCGCTGATGCCGGCCCTCGTCATGATCAGCGCCTTCTCGCCCGTACGCGTCGGCGTGATCCACAGCACCAGCGGGATCCGTCCGGCCCTGGTGTGCATCGTCGTCTCCAGGCACACCCGGTAGAGGCGGTGCCTGGAGACCACGCACCAGAAGTGGGCGACGATCCAGTTGCGCCCGGTCCTGGTGGCGGCCGGTACCGACACCGCGCCGGCCAGCAGCGCGAAGGGCGCCCACCGGCCCTGCTGCGTCACGTCGAGCAGGGTCAGCGCGAACAGCCCCAGCCCGGCGGCCAGCAACAGTTCCGTACGCGCCCGCCACAGCCGGACCAGCGTCCCCCCGCCCCGGGCGGCGGGCAGGTCTTCGACGGCCGGGTAGATCTGGTGACGCGGGTTCCTCGACACCTCACGTCACCTCCTCGGGCACCCGGTGGGGCAGACGGAGCTGGTCGAAGCGCGGATCCCGGTAACGGCGGGCGCCGAAGCCCGTCCTGGTCACGGTCCAGCCGACGTGGTGGGCGAACTCGTCGGGCTCCATGCAGATCTCGCGGTCGGTCCATGCGACCAGTTCCCGGACACGGGACTTGATTCGGCGGACTCCCTTGGTACCTTGTGAGTACATAAGAAGACCCCTTTCGCGGCATTTCTAGAGGTGGCTTCTTTGCTGGTCCGAGGGCTGGTGACCGGTTCCGTCGCAGGGTGGCAGCCCATATGCGGCGAGCCGATGATCAGCCCCGGCCCGGCGTTTCCGATGCTCGGCCGAGCGACATGCGCTCTGTCAGTAGCGCTGTGCTCGTCAGGCGATTTCCTGATCCTTCCGGCAGCCGGCCTCCCTGGGGGTGAGCGTCGTTTCCGGGGCGGCGACGGTGCCGGCGTGGCGGCCCGCGTGCGGGCACGCGATCATCGGAGCGAGGCCTGGTGCGTGCGGCGATGTCGTCATGCCCGGCCTCCTCACACACTCTGCGGATAACCTTCTGGACCGATCGTCTCCCGAGGTGCGCCGTGCTGCAATACTTTCCGCAAGGAAGATTTGAATTTCTTCGCACCTTGCCCTCTAGCTTGCCGTGCAACTTGCACGAGAAGTGTCGAGACCTTCTGGACCGGCAGGTCCGTCC
>DASUCK010000559.1:0-4886 GCA_036276095.1 Nonomuraea sp.
CGACCAGGGCCGCTGGACGTTCGACCTGACCGGCCTCGCGAGCAGCTGGCTCGCGCAGGGGGCGACCGGCACCCCGTCCTTCGCGCTCGTCGAGGCCGTCGACGCCCCGGAGAGCTTCCAGGTGACGTTCGCGCCCGTGGCGGAGAACGGCATCGTCTTCACCGGCAGGTACGGCCCCCCGGTCGGAGGGCCCGCACCGTTGACGGGGTCGACCGGCGCCGGCGGCACGGTCTCCGGAGGAGCCGGCACGGGCACCGGCCTGGGCTCCGGCGACGCCCCCACCGGGTCGCTGTCGTCCGGCTCGCTGGACGGCGCGGCCGGCGACGTCCCGCTGGCCGAGGCCCCCGCCGACGCGGGAGCCACCGCCGAGACCACGGATCCGCTCACGGCCGCCACCACGCCGGTGGCCGCCCCGGCCGTCCTGCCGCCCTGGTACGGCGGGCTGCCGAAGGCTGCCCTGCTGCTCGTCCCGTTCGCGCTGGGCCTCGCCTACCTCGCGATGCTCGCCCTCGGCCCGGACGCGCAGCCGACCCCGACCACCTCGCGGCACGGCGTCAGCCGTGCCCTCGACCGGCTGCGGCAGGCCGGCACCCAGGCACTGGCAGGAGTCCGTCGATGAGGAGCAGCACCGTGCGTCACGTCCCCCGGTCCGGCAGGGCCGTCCGGTCGGCGGCCGCGCTGGCGATGGCGGCCGCGCTGGCCGTCACCGCCGGCTGCGGACAGAAGGCAGGCGTCGCCGGCACCCTGGCCGGCTCCGGCGGCGCCGGGGCGGCGGTCGCCGCGAACGGCGGGGTCCCGGGTGCCGCCGTCGACGCGAACGGGATGCCCCTGCCCGCGGGTGCCGCCGGCGCCGGCGCGACCGGGGGTGACCTCGCGAGCGGGGGTACGGCGACCGGAGCCGGAGCAGGCACGACGGGCGGCACCACCGCCGCGGGGGGCACCGCACCGGGAGCGGGCGGTGGCCAGGCGGCCGTCCCGGGGGCGTCCGGCTCGGCGGCGGCCTCCGGGCCCGGCGACGCGACCGGCGTCACGGACACGACGATCAAGATCGGTGTGCACGCCCCCGTCACCGGGGCGGCCGCGATCCCGCAGCAGTCCTTCCAGCGCGCGGTCGGGGTCTACTTCGACGCGGTCAACCGGGCCGGCGGCATCAACGGCCGCAAGGTCGACGTGATCTTCAAGGACGACGGCTTCGACCCGAACCGTGCGCGCACCGAGTGCAAGCGGCTGGCCGAGCAGGAGAAGGTCTTCCTGCTCATCGGCGGCGCCGGGGCGGACCAGATCGACGCGTGCGCCCGCTACGCCTCCGCGATGGGCGTGCCCTACCTGTCCGCCGGCGTGCACGAGACCCGGCCCGGCCTCGGCTCGCTGGGCTCACTGCCGACGTACTTCGCGCTCTCGCTCACCTACGAGCAGCAGGTCCCGCTCCTGGTCCGCACCGCCAAGCAGGCCGCCGGCAGCAGCAAGGTCGCGCTGATCGTCGCCGACAACGACAGCCTCAACAACTTCTACACGGTCGCCGAGGCCGGCCTGAAGTCCGCGTTCGGCGCCAACCTCGCCCTGGCCCGGCGGATCCCCAAGAACACCACCAGCGACGCGCCGGCGATCGCCACGAACATCTGCCAGAGCGGCGCGAAGGTCGTGGTCTGGAACGCCAGCCCGAGCACGATGCTGAACGTCGCGAAGTCGATGGCGTGCACGGTGACCTTCGTCGGCCCCGGCCTGACCAACGGACTCAACATCGTCACCCAGGTCGGTTGCCCGAACGTGAACGGCGCGCTGTTCTACTCGCCGTTCCCGGGGATGGACGTGATGCGTGGCGACGGCGCGTTCGTGCAGGCCTACAAGAACAAGAACGGCGGGTCGAACCCCGACGACATCGGGGCAGCGATGTACGGCATGGAGAAGCTGGTCGGCGAGATCATCCGGGCGACCGGCAAGGACCTCACCCGGCAGTCCTTCATGGCGACGATCGGCAAGGTCAAGACGTTCACCACCGGCGTCTACCCGCCGACCAACTTCCGCAGCCGCTTCGGCGGGACCGCCATGAACCTGCTCAAGGCCGACTGCGGGAAGTCCGAGTACGTCACGGTCCGCAGGAACGAACGGCCGTGATCCTCCAGACCGTCAACGAGCTCGGCATCGCGCTCGTCACCGGCATCCTCCAGGGCTCGGTCTACGCCCTGGTGGCGCTGGGGATCGTGCTCGTGCACCGGGCCTCCGGGGTGTTCAACTTCGCCCAGGCGGAGTTCGGCACCACCGGCCTGTTCGCGGCGTACACCGCCCTGACGCTCTGGGGCTGGTCCTACCCGGCGGCGTTCGTGTTCGGCCTCGTGGTGGCCGTCGCGATGGGGCTGCTGACCGAGCGCCTGGTCATCCACCCGCTGCGCAACGCCTCCCGCGTGACGCTCCTGGTCGGCACGGCGGGCGTCGCGCTCGCCGCGGTGGGCTTCCAGTTCTGGCAGTTCAACGACACGTTGATCATGACGATGCCGAAGATCGACGACGCGTTCTTCCTGGTGCCGCCGTTCGGGGCGCCGGTGACCGTCCAGCAGCTGATCACCTTCGGCGTCCTGGTGGTCGCGTCCGTCGGCCTGGCGCTCTACTTCCGCTCCCCCTCCGGGCTGGCCATCCAGGCCGCGCAGCAGGAGCCGGTCGCGGCCGAGCTCGTCGGTATCAGCGTGCGCCGGGTCTCGATGCTCACCTGGGGCATCGCGGCCCTGCTCGGCGGTCTCGCGGGCATCCTGTCCGGCCCCAACACGACGTTCACCGCCGGCTTCCTCAGCTTCGGCGCCGGCCGGGCCCTGCTGCCGGGTTTCATGGCGGCCGTGCTGGCCGGGATGCGGTCGATGCCGGGGGCGGTGGCCGGGGGGCTCGCCGTCGGCGTCGTCGAGCAGCTCGGCAGCCTCACGATCGTGACGCAGTACGTCCCCGGCCCCCGCGAGGCCGTGCTGTTCGTGTTCCTGCTCGCGGTGCTGCTCGTCGCGCCCCAGGGCATCTTCGTGCGGAAGGCGGCGCTCGCATGACCGAGACCACCGAGACCACCGAGCTCCCCGCGGTCGGGGTGCACCGGGCCGACCTCGACCCGGACGCCACCACGGTGCTGCCGTCGGTCCCGGCCACCACCCCGGCGTCTGCCCCGGACGAGGCCGACGACCTCGAGGCGTTCGACGAGGCCGACGAGGCCGACGAGCGGTTCCGCCCGCGGCGGGCCGGCTGGATCGCCCGCGGGACCGTGTGGGCGCTGCTCGCCTGGCTGGTCCTCGCCTACCCGGTCAACCGGCTCTCCCCGTTCGAGGTGGGGGTCGCCGACGTCGACATCGCCTCCCGCGCGGTGATCTTCGCGATCGGCGGCCTGTCGCTGAACGTCCTGCTCGGCTACGCCGGCCAGATCTCGCTGGGCCACCAGGCGTTCGTCGGGCTGGGGGCCTTCACCTCCGCGTTCATCGTCACCAACCTCCAGCTGAGCTTCTGGTTCGCCGTCGTCGCGGCCGCCGTCCTCGGCGCCGTGCAGGCGGTGCTGCTCGGACTGGTGTCGCTGCGGCTGACCGGTCTCTACTTCGCGCTCGTGACGCTGGCCTACGGCGCCTTCGCCGAGCAGACCCTCTTCGGCATCTCGGCCCTGACCGGCGGCGAGGGCGGCAAGCCGGCACCGCGGCCGCTCGGGTTCGAGTCAGGCTACGCCTACTACTACCTCTGCCTCGGGTTCCTCGTGGTGGTCCTGTGGCTCGACTGGCGGCTCACCCGGTCCAAGGCCGGACGTGCGCTCGCGGCGCTGCGCGAGAACCCCCGCGT
This sequence comes from Nonomuraea sp., assembly GCA_036276095.1. Taxonomy (GTDB): domain Bacteria; phylum Actinomycetota; class Actinomycetes; order Streptosporangiales; family Streptosporangiaceae; genus Nonomuraea. The sequence goes on from DASUCK010000559.1 coordinate 3,796, forward strand.
CGCGTCGTCGTACGGCATCAACGTCCGCTCCTACATCCTGGTCGCCTTCGCGGTCTCGGGGATCTTCGCCGGCATCGCCGGATCGCTCACCGCGCACCACGACGAGATCATCGTCGGCAGCAGCTTCGACTTCCGGCTCGCGCTGCTGTTCGTGCTGATGACCGTGGTGGGCGGCCTGCGCAACCGCGTCGGGGTGGTCATCGGGTCGGCGTTCTTCGCGCTCCTCGAGGAGGGCGCGTTCGTCGAGATCGTCGAGTCGGTGGTCACGGCGCTGGGGTTCGCGCCGCACTTCTTCGAGAACGTCCTCGGCCTGCCGGCGGAGTTCGTCTCCCTGGTGATCGGCCCGATCCTGCTGCTGCTCACCCTGACCCTCTACCCCGGCGGCATCGGTCAGCAGGTCGCCCCGGTCCGCGGCTGGCTGACCGGTGGCCGCTTCGACCGGCACGCCGGCGAGGTCAAGGAGGTCGAGGTGACCGATGTCCGTGCTTGAGGTCAGGGACCTGTCCATCCACTTCGGCGGCATCAAGGCGCTCCAGGGCGTCAACCTTCGCGCGGGCGAGTGGGAGATCGTCGGGATCATCGGTCCCAACGGCGCCGGAAAGACGACGCTGTTCAACTGCATCACGGGCTTCTACGCCCCGACCGCCGGGTCGGTGCTCTACCGGGACAAGGACGTGACCCGGCTCCCCGTCCACGAGCGCACTGCGCTGGGCATGGGACGGACCTTCCAGAACGTCGGCCTGGTCAAGAACGCGAGCGTGCGTGAGAACCTCGCCACCGCCCAGCACCTCCAGGTCTCCTACGACCCCTGGGCCGGGATCGCCGGCAGCCCGTCGACGTTCGCCGAGGAGCGCAGGATCGCCGAGCGCAGCGACCTGATCCTGCACCTCCTCGACCTCGCCGACGTGGCCGGGGAACGGGTCGCCGACCTTCCCTACGGCGTGCTCAAGCGGGTCGAGATCGCCACCGTGCTCGCCACCGACCCCGACGTCCTCCTGCTCGACGAACCGGGCTCGGGCATGGGCCCCGAGGAGGCGCACGCGCTCGGGGACACGCTGCTCTCGCTGCGCAAGGAGTTCGGGCTGACGATC
>DASUCK010000560.1:0-5196 GCA_036276095.1 Nonomuraea sp.
CTCCGGGACGTCAGGTCCTTCCGGCCGGATCTCCTCCATCTGCACTACGCGGGAGGGCGCCTGGGATCCCTGGCCCTCCTGGCCGGCCTCCATCCCCTGGTCGTCACGGTCATGGGAGGCGACGTGCTGCCCGAGCAGCACCTCGGGGGACGGTCGATCCTCGAGGCGCGCGCGACTCGCCACATCCTGGAGGAGGCGGACCTCGTCCTGGTGAAGGCGGACAGCCTGCGCCCGGCGGTGGTGCAGCAGGGTGGCGACGAGGCCCGCATCACGACGGTGCGCTGGGGCGTGGACCCCGACACCTTCCGGCGCGACCGGGGCGCCGCCGGCGAGGCGCGCGCCCGGCTGGGGCTGGAAGCGCGCGACCGGGTGATCCTGAGCCCGCGGGCCCTCTCCCCCCTGTACAACACGCACCTGCTCGTGGAGGCGCTCCCGGTCGTCGTGCGTACCGTGCCGGAGGCGCGCCTGGTCCTCACCGAGTACGGCGGCGATCCCGATTACCGCGCCCGCCTCCTCGGCCGGGCGGAGGCGCTCGGGATGGCCGGGCACGTGCGCCTGGCCGGGGTGGTCCCCCACCGCGACATGCCTTCCCTCTATTCGCTGGCCGACGTCGTGGTCATGACGCCGTCGTCGGACGGGCTCCCGCAGTCGCTGTTCGAAGCCATGGCGTGCGAGGCCCCGGTCGTCCTCGGCCGGCTCGCCGTGTACGAGGAGGTGGTGACGCCCGGCGAGTCCGCCCTCCTCGTTGCGCTCGACCCGGCCTCGATCGCAGAAGCGGTGCTGGCCGTGCTCCGGGACCCGTCGCTCGCCGGCGCGCTGGCGTCCTCGGCACTGCGCCGCGTCCGTGAGAGGGCGTCTCTCCCGGCCGAGGTCGAGCGGGTGGAGGCCCTGTACCGGCAGGCCCTGTCCATGCCGCGCCGGCGCGTCACGTTCCGTCGCCGCGCGCGGCGCTGGGTCGATGCGGCGACGGTGCTCGCGCGATGACGACGTCCTACCGCCTCAGGGATGCGGCGACCAGGGCGATGTCGCGCGGTGCGAGCGCGCCGCAGGCGAGCGCCGCCATTCCGTAGGCGGCGACGAGGGTCACTCCGGCGCCCAGGACCGTCAGCGGGCCCGCGTCCGGGCCGAGCCGCACGGCGGCCCCCGCACCGCTCGCGAGCACGGCCAGGGCGGCTGCGGGAAGGACGGGCCGCCACGACCATCCCGGCGCGGCCGCGTGCGCGGCGCGGCTCATCAGTACCAGTGCCACCGCGAAGGCGATGAGCGCCGCGACGAGCGCTCCCACGACGCCCGCGCGTGGGACGAGCACCACGGTCAGGACGACGTGGAGGACGGCCCCCGCCAGGTACGCCCGCACCGGCGTGAGCGCACGCCGGGTGGCGACCATCGGCACCCACTGGAGCGTCTGCACGAGCGTCATCAGGGAGTAGACGACGACCATCAGGGGAAGGACGACCCCGACGTGCGCATACGGGCGTCCGGCGATCACGGCCATGACGGGCGAGCCGAGGAGGGCGGCGCCCGCGGTGGCGAGGCCGCAGAGGAGCACCAGCAGGCGCAGGCCGCGCTCGACCAGGAGCCGGAGGGCTCCGCCCTCCACCTGGAGGAGGCCGACCGCAACCGGCACGAAGACGACGTTGACCGTGGCCGCGAGGACGGTCACGGCCGAGGCGACGGAATACCCGAGCCCGTAACCGGCCACCGTGGCCGCCCCGAGATGGTGCGCGATCAGGAACCGGTCGAACGTGAAGACCACGGTCTGGGCCGTCGTGATGAGGAACAAGGGGAAGCCGACCGCCCAGGCCGCCTTCACGAACGGAGCGTCGAACCGCCCCGCGGGCCCGAGCAGCGCCTGCGAGCGCCGCATGCCGATCACGCTGCCGGCCACCGCGGCCCCGCCCAGCCCGGCCAGGAGACCGGCCGCTCCGCCGCCGGCCGCGGCGAAGGCGACTCCGAGGGCGGCGCCCCCGTAATCCACCCACACGTTCAGCGCCGCCATCTCGGCCACCCGGCGGCGCAGCTGGAAGACGAGCTGCGAGGGGTCGCGCAGGATCAGTCCGGCCACGACGAGGCCGACCGCGAGCTGCAGGGGCCAGGTGCTGGCCAGCGCGTCCCCCGGGAAATGCGGAAGGAGCAACGCCACGGCCACCACCCCCAGCAAGGCCAGCCCGGAAAGGACGCGTGTCCCGCTGCCGTAGGCGCGCGCGACGGCCGGGCCGTCCTCCCGGTGAGGGAGCTCGATGAGCATGCCGGCCGGAAGGCCGAGGTGCAGGAGCGGCGCGGCGAGCGCCGCCACCGCGGCCCCGACGTGCACGAGCCCCAGCTCGCCGGCTTCCAGCAGCCGCGCGTAGAGCGGCACCACCAGCAGTCCCCTCAACCGGAGCACGATCTGGAGGATGAGGCTGCCCATCGTGGTCGCGGTGATGGCGGTGGCATCCGCCGGCCCGACGATGGGGCTCGGCATGCCGGTCGGCGGCGTCCGCGCGGCCTCGCTCATCCCGAGACCGGAAGGCCCGTGTACGGCACCGTGTGATAATCGCGCCGCCCGATGGTTGCCCGTTTCGTCCGTGGGAACGCCCCTGCGCTCCTCGCGGCCACCTCCTCCCTCCTCCTGTCGCTGGCCGCCACCGCGTCCAGGCACCTCGTGAACAGTGACGGCGTCTGGTACCTGCTCGCGGCCGAGGCGTTCGTGGCCGGCGGCCTCCCGGCGGCCCGCGCCGCCCACCCGTGGCCCATCTACGGCGTCCTGATCGGGCTGATCGCGCGGGCCACGGGGCTGCCCGCGCAGGCGGCCGCGGACGGCCTGAACGCCGTGTTCGTGGCGACCGCGTCGGCCTTCTTCGTCGAAGCGGTGCGACAGCTCGGGGCCGACCGCCGGGTGCAGTGGTACGCTGCCGCTCTGGTCCTGGCCCATCGCGGCCTGAACGTCTTCCGCGATGCGATCGTCCGCGATTTCGGAGGCTGGGCCTTCGGCCTGGTCGGGCTCGTCGCCCTCCTGCGTTTCATGCGCTCGGCCAGCCCTGGCTCGGCCGCGGCCTGGCTGGCGGCCGGCCTGATCGCGGTCGCGTTCCGTCCCGAGTGGGCCCTGGTCTGGACCGCCATGGCCCTCGCGCCGCTCTTCGACACCTCAGCCTCGCCCGGCCGCCGGCTGCGCCGGTTCGCCATGCTCGCCCTGCCCGCGGCGGCGGTGTCGGTCGCGCTGGCGGGCCTGCTGCTGTCCTCGCCGGCGGGGGCGGCCTCGGTCTGGGCCATGGCCGCGGACGTGACCGACCTCGGCGTCGACGCCTTCCGGGGCAGCGCCCAGGCGCTCGCGGCGAGCTTCCCGTTCACGCACGGCCGGGAGTATGCCCCGTATCTGCTCCTGTTCGGGCTCGCCCCGCTTCCGATCGTCAAGGTCGTGCTGGCGGCCGGGGTGCCGGTGGCCGTCCTGGCCCTTGCCGGCGTCAGCTCCCTGCGGGAACGGCCACGACCGGCGCAGGCAGCGCTCGCCCTGAGCCTCGGCGCGTGGTACGTCGTGTCGTATCTCTTCGCCCTGGAGCGGATGTTCCTGGAGACGCGGTACGCGGTGCCGGCAAGCCTCGTACTCGCCCTGGCGGCTCCCTTCGGGGTGTCACGGCTGGTCGCGGCCAGCCGGGCGCCGCGCCGGCGGTACCTGCTCGTGCTGTGCACCGCATGGGTGATCGCGACGGCGGCGCTGGCCCTCGCCGAGCGCCGCAACCCCGATCCCCACGTCGGCGCGGCGATCGAATGGCTGCGGCAGGGGACACCGCCGAACGCCCGGGTCCACACGAACAGCCCCCAGGTGGCGTACTACTGCCGGCGCGCGGTGGACTGGGCGGCCGTCCGGCACGCGATCCTCCACGGCCCTGATCCGCCGCTGGGCGGACCGTACGACTACTGGACGGTCCTGGTGCCGGCGAACGACGTGTCGGCCAGGGGACGCCTGGCCGAGGTCCAGGGGCTGGCCCACGTGGCGAGCTTCCCGGGCACGGGCGGGAGCGGCGTGGAGGTCTACCAGCCGGGCGGAGGCATGATCAACCGATCCACGCCGCGACCGTGACCTCGGTGCGCGTGAGCGGCCGGAACGAAGGGACGAGCTCCTGCAGGAGCCGGATGACCTCGACCCGGTCCCCGGCCGCCGCGGCCGCTTCCAGGGCGTCCACGCTCACTCCGAAGCCCGCGGGAGGCGCGGGATTGGACACGGCGCGGATCGCATCGCCGATGCGGACGCTGCGCGCCGCCTCCTCCTCCGTCATCAGCTCCTCGTCCAGCTTCTCCCCGGGCCGCAGGCCGGTGAAGACGATGGGGATGTCCTTGTCCGGCACCCGCCCGGTGAGGGTGATCATCAGGCGCGCCAGGTCGAGGATCCGGATCGGCTCTCCCATCTCCAGGATGCAGAGGTCCCCGTAGTCCCGCAGCCCCGCGGCGAGGACGAGCCCCACCGCCTCGGGGATGGTCATGAGGTAGCGCCGGCAGTCGGGATGGGTCACCGTGACCGGCCCTCCCGCCGCGATCTGCGACTTGAACAGCGGGACCACGCTCCCCGCGCTCCCCAGCACGTTGCCGAACCGCACCGCGGTGAAGCCGGCGTGGCCCTTCGACGCATACTCGGCGACCACCAGCTCGGCCACGCGCTTGGTCACGCCCATCACGCTCGTGGGGTTCACCGCCTTGTCCGTGGAGATGAGGACGAAACGCTGGACCCCGAAGTCCGCGGCGACCCGGATCAGGTTGCGGCACCCGCCCACGTTGTTCTTGACCGCCTCCTCGGGCGCCGTCTCCATGAGCGGGACGTGCTTGTGGGCCGCGGCGTGGAACACGAGGGCCGGGCGGTGCTGCGCGAACAGAGCGCGCACCCGGGCCGCGTCGCGGACGTCGCCGACCTCGGGCTCGATGGCGACCGACGGGAGCTGGTGCCGCAGGTCGCGGTAGAGGAAGTAGAGCCCGTTCTCGTTCGTGTCGAGCAGGACGAGCCGGGACGGCCCCACCGCCGCGACCTGCCGGGTGATCTCGCTTCCGATGGAGCCGGCCGCGCCGGTGACCATCACGACCTGGCCCGCCACGCGCTCGCCGATGTCCGCGGTGTCGAGACGGACCTGCCGCCGCAGGAGGAGGTCCTCGGGAGCCAGGTCCTGGAGCCCGGCCGCTGCCGCCCGGTCGTTCAGGTACGCGAACGACACGGGCAGGATCTTGTAG
>DASUCK010000561.1:0-23481 GCA_036276095.1 Nonomuraea sp.
AGGCCGAGGACCGTCCCGACGGACGAGGCGGAGGCGACGGGCAGCAGCGGGGCGCGGTACATCGGGCTGCCGGCGTTGGCGCGGGAGGCCGACTGGCCCTCCAGGATCGCGCCCAGCGGCAGCACCCGCTCGGCGGGGACGAACAGGTCGGTGGCGACGGTGCTGACGCTGCCGGTGCCGCGGAGCGCCGAGGTGTGCCAGTCGTCCACGATCCGCAGGTCGGACATGGGCACCAGGGCGATGATCGGCATGGGCGGCCCGTCCGGCCCGACCTGGACGGCCACGATCTCCTGCCAGTGGCTGTGCCAGGCGCCGCTGACGAACCCCCACGTGCCGTTGACGACGACGCCGCCGTCCACGGGGGCGGCCATGGCGGTGGGGCTGAGGGTCCCGCACACGCGCACGTTCGGCGTGGCGAACACCTCCTCCTGGACGTGGTCGGGGAACAGGCCGGTCATCCAGGTCGGGATCCAGTGGACGGCGGCGGTCCAGGCGGTGGACCCGTCGGCCCTGGCCAGCTCCGCGGCCACCTCGACCAGGGTGCGGGTGTCGGCCTCGTAGCCGCCGAACCGGGCCGGCGCGCGCAGCTTGAAGACGCCCGCGTCGGCCAGCGCCTCGATCGTCCCGTCGTGGAGCCGCCGGTTCTCCTCCGACCAGGCGGCGTTCTCGCGGATCGCGGACGCCTGCCCGGCGGCGCGGCGGACGAGCTCCTCACGCGTCGGAATTTCGGTGGTCAGCACTCTTTTCCTCCTCGTCGCCGTACGACGACCCGCCGCGGCCCGCGCCGGACGTCAGGTGTCCGGCGCGGCGGGCGCACGTTCCGTCGCTGCGTTAAACCGCCGGTGGGATGTTCTGGTTCAGGCGGAAGAAGTTGTCCGGGTCGTACGCGGCCTTCACCGCGGCCAGCCGGGCGTAGGTCTCGGCCGGGTAGGCGGCCCGCACCCGTTCCTGGCCCTCGTCGTTGAGGAAGTTCACGTAGGCCCCGTGGTCGGTCTGCCGGATGGCGGCGGCGAAGTCCCGGATCCAGGCCGCGTGCGTCGCCGACTGCGCGGGGTCCTCGTAGATGGCCGCGAGATTGACCATGATCTTGCTCTGCCGGTGCCAGAACGCGGTCGCGTCGTTGGGGACGCGGGCCATGGCGCCGCCGAGCACGCGCAGCTGCGCGGCCGGCATCACGGCGGTCGAGGAACGCAGGTGGCGCAGGATGGTGTCGACCGTGCCGGCGTCGGCGGTGTCGATGAACAGGTTGGTCGACTCGGCGACCGGGTGGAGGCCGTCCGGCCCCGGCGGGTACATGCCGGAGTAGGGCATCTCCTGCAGCAGGTCGGCGATCGGGCCCAGCGCGCGGAAGCGCCCCAGCACCTCCTGGCCCTGCTCGGTGGGCCCCGCCCAGCACATCATGGCCCAGATGACCATCCGGCCGTGGTGCTCGGCCGGGACGAACGGCACCGGCGGCGACGGCATCACGTTGGCGATGGTGGAGAGCTCCTCGGGTGCGGCCTCGGACTCGGCGACGAACGCGTGCACGTTCTCGGCCGTGGCGGGCAGCACCAGCATGCCGCCGACGATCGAGGACAGCTCGTGCAGGCGGTACTTGAACCTGGTGACCACCCCGAAGTTCCCCCCGCCGCCGCGCAGGGCCCAGAACAGCTCGGGGTGGTGGGCGCTGTCGACGTGCAGGATCTCGCCGTCGGCGGTGACGAGCTCGGCGGCGAGCACGTCGTCGATCGTGAGGCCGTGCTTGCGCACCAGGAAGCCGATGCCGCCGCCGAGCGTGATGCCGCCGATGCCGACGGTGCCGGCGTCGCCGAACCCGGTGACCAGGCCGTGCGCGCCGGCGGCGGTGGTGTACTCGCCGGCCGTCAGCCCGGTCTCGGCCCACGCGGTGCGCGCCTCGACGTCGATGGCGACGGCCTTCATGGCGTTCAGGTCGAGCACGATGCCGCCGTCGCAGACGCTGTGGCCGGCGTTGCTGTGGCCCCCGCTGCGGACCGCCAGCGCGAGACCGCTCTCCCTGGCGACGGTGACGACCTTGGCGGCCTCCGCCGCGTCGTTCGGCCGGACGATGACCGCGGGGCGGCGATCGACGGCGCCCGAGTAGACCGTGCGCGCCTGGCCGTACCTCGGGTCGTCCGGAGTGATCACCTGCCCGTTGAACGCCGCGCGGAATTCGCGTACCGCGGCGGTGGTGCGGTCTATGGACATTGTCACGAGCGGACTCCTTTTGCCTTCGGGAGACTCTTGGGAGTCGCGAACCCCCAGTCCGGACGCAGCGGTCACGCCCCCATCGTCGGCGGGGACCCCGTCCGACGGCATCTCCCAGGGTGCTGAAACGGGCGCGGCCCAGGCGAACGACCTGGGCCGCGACGTCGTCGCACCCCTCCATAGGGCCGTGGGGACCGGTTCGTGCGGGCGCGGGCGTGCTCTTTCCTTTCTTGCGCGATGCCGAATTCCCGCGTACCGCCGGCCGGGCCACGGCCGGGTCACGTCATGTGAAATTCCCGCGTGATCCGATCGGCCTGCGCATTCTCCGGCTCCTTTCTTTCGCGGTTCTCGTTTCCGGTGTGCCGGATCAGTTTCCGGCGTGCTGGGATCAATGGTGCCCGGCCGGCGGGCCGCGCTCCAGGGCGTCCGGCATCAGCAACCTGACGTGCGACCACCGGTTCCTGCCAGCGGATGGCGCCGCGGATGCAGCTTTCCCGGGCGGTCGCCGCGTGTTCTCCGCAGACCCGCAAACCGCCTGCTGATGGAGAGGTCCGATGAACGACGTGACGCCACGGGCGGGAAGACGCGAGTGGATCGGCCTGGCCGCGCTGGCCCTGGCCACGCTGGCGGTCTCCTTCGACATCTTCGTCCTGCTCCTGGCCCTGCCCCGGCTGAGCACGGAGTTGGGCGCGAGCAGCACGGAGCAGCTGTGGATCGTGGACATCTACGGGTTCATGGTCGGCGGCCTGCTGATCACGATGGGGTCGCTGGGCGACCGCGTCGGGCGTAAGAAGCTGCTGCTGGCCGGCGCGGCCCTGTTCGCGGTCGCCTCGCTGGCCGGCGCGTACTCGGTGTCGCCCGGCATGCTGATCGCGGCGCGGGCGCTGCTCGGCGTCGCCGGCGCGACCCTGGCCCCGTCGACGCTGTCGCTGATCAGCAACATGTTCCGGGACGACCGGCAGCGGGCGATGGCCATCGGCGTGTGGGGCAGCTGTTTCACCGCCGGGGCGATCATCGGTCCGATCGCGGGCGGCCTGATGCTGGAGCACTACTGGTGGGGCTCGGTGTTCCTGCTCGGCGTGCCGGCGATGGCGCTGCTGCTGGCGGTCGGCCCGGCCGCGGTGCCGGAATACCGCACCCCGCGGCCCGGGCGGATGGACCTGGCCAGCGTGGCGCTGTCGATGCTGGCCGTGCTGCCCGCCGTCTACGGCGTCAAGGAGCTGGCCCGGCACGGCTGGCAGCCGCTCCCCCTCCTCGCGCTGGTCGCCGGCGTGGCCGTCGGCGCGGTGTTCCTGCGCCGCCAGCGCACGCTCGCCGACCCGCTGCTCGACCTGAGCCTGTTCCGGCACACGACGCTCACCACCCCGCTGGTCGGCGGCCTGCTCTACACCATGCTGACCGGAGCCACGCTGGTCTTCGTCACCCAGTACTTCCAGTCGGTGATCGGCCTGTCGCCGTTGCAGGCCGCGCTCGGCATGATCCCCGGCCTGGCGGTGGGCACCGTCGCCATGCTCGCCGTGCCGGTCATCGCCCGCCGGGTCGGCCCCGGCCGGCTCATCGGCGCGGGGCTCGTCGTGGTCGTGGTGGGGCTGGGCGTCCTCGCGGTGGTGGACCCGTCGTGGGGGGCGGCCGGGCCGGTGCTCGGGTTCGCCGTCTGGAGCGCGGGCGGCGCGCCGCTGCTGGCGCTGGGCATGCATCTGATCGTCGGCTCCGCCCCGCCGGAGAAGGCCGGCTCGGCCTCGTCGCTGACGCAGGTGAGCAGCGAGTTCGGGTACGCGCTCGGCGTCGCCGTGATCGGCACCGTGGGCACCGCGGTCTACCGGGCCGGGCTCACGCTGCCCGCCGGCACGCCCGCGGCGGCGGCCGGGCCGGCGTACGAGAACGTCGCGGGCGCGGTGGCGACGGCCGAGGGCCTGGGCGCGCCCGGGCTGCTGGCCGCCGCGCGGGAGGCGTTCACCACCGCGCTCAACAGCGTGGCCGGGCTGAGCGCGGTCGTGCTCGCGGCGGTCGCCGTCGTCCTGACCGTGCGGCTGCGCCACCTGCCGCCGCTCGGCGGGGGGCGGCAGGACGAGCCGGCCCCGCGGGAGCCGGCCGGGGCCGGCCGGGACTGACATTCTGGAAGATGCGCCGGGGGTGGCGGCCGTGGCATTGTCGGCCGGATAGCCAAGGCGCGGCCGCAGGGGGGAAAATGGCGAATTCCACCGCTCCCGCCCGGCCGCGGTGCGCCCGGACCGCCCGGCGGAATATCCGCTCCCGGCGCGGCGCCAGGAACCTGCAATACGCCTGCACCTTGCTGACACGCGATCGCCTGGTTCACGGACGTGGGCTGACCCACGATGAATCCATGACCAACGAATTGCAGACAGCACCGGAAATCGACTTCGACAAACTCAGCCCGGAAGTGCGCCGCGACATTCGCAAGCTGTGCACGCTGAACAATTACCGGGCGCCGCTCGGCGTGCTTTTCGACTATGCCGTCATCGCGTTCTCCATCTGGCTCTGCGTGGGCGTCTCCTACTGGTTCTATCCCGTTTCCCTGGTTCTCATCGGCTCCACCTACCGCGCCCTCGCGCACCTGCAGCACGACTCCGCGCACAAGATCCTGGCCAGGAACCACACCTGGAACCTGCTGCTCGGCACCGTTTTCTCCGGCTACCTCATCTTCCATTTGTTCACCCCCTACCGTAATTCGCACATCGGCGGCCACCACCGCTTCCTCGGCGACGCCGAGAAGGACCCCGACTACGCCTTCCACCTGGAATGCGGGCTCTACGACCACCGGCAGCCGACCAAGCGGTTCCTGGCCAGGAACGTGCTCCTCTCGGTGCTCGGGCTCCGGGCGCCGGAGTACGTCCGCTACATCGTGCGCGACCGGCTGATGTTCAGGTCCGCGAACGCCACCGTCTCCTCCCCGATCAGCATGCGGGCCGAGCTGGCCATCCTGGCGGCGCAGTGGATCGCCGTCTTCGCCGTCTGCGCCCTGCTCGGGCAGCTCCACCTGCTCCTGCTGTTCTGGTTCGTGCCGATGTTCACCACGGCCGTCGCCATCGGCTGGCTCTGCGAGCTGGCCGAGCACTTCCCGCTCCCCGAGAGCGAGAGCAAGCGCATCCTGCTCACCCGCAACCGGCACGGCTGGTGGATCGAGCGCTTCCTGTTCGGCCGGCACAACGAGAACCTCCACGCCGTCCACCACGTCAGCGCCGGGGTTCCGTACTGGAACGCCAAGAAGGCGCACGCGGTGATGATGCGCGACGAGGCGTACGCCCGGTGGAGCGGCATGTGGGCCGGGATCTTCACCAGGACGCGCGCGGAGCGCGGCAAGGAGACCCTGGTCAGCTACGCCACCACGTACCGCGAGTGGCGCCGGCGGGGCGGCGACCCCGCCCGGCTGGAGCGCAGCTTCGCCGAGTCCATGACCCTGTCCCGATCCCACTGAAGGGGCGCCGAACAATGATCACGAAGCCCGAGAAGCTCGACCCCGCGACGCTCGGCAAGGCCGCGGCCGCGCTCAAGCGCGTGGCCGCGGACCCCAGATGCCGCGAGGCGTTCCGCACCAGCCTGCTGCCGCGGGAGCTGTTCTCCACCGCGGCCGGCCGCTACGTCGTGGCGGCCGGCCGGGACGACCTGGTGGAGCGCCTGTCCCTCCTCATGTGCATGGGGTACCGCGTGAGCGCCGAGCACGTGGGCGAGGAGGCCGAGGACCTCGCGCAGATCCGCGGCGTGGTCGACGAGTATCTCGCGCTCTTCGACACCGCCGGCCGCATCACCCGCCCCGAGCCGATCCAGATCGGCTTCGACCTGACCAACGTCGGCCTGCTCCGCTCGAAGCGGCTCGCCAAGGACCACACCTCGACGCTGCTGACGGCCGCCGCGGCGCACGGCATCACCATCGTCATCAGCATGGAGCGCGCCCGGTTCGTCGACGACATCCTCGACGTCTTCAAGGACCTCGCCGAGGCGCACGAGAACGTCGGCATCACCGTCCAGGCCCACCTGCACCGCACCGACGTCGACCTCCCGGACATCATCAAGACCGAACGCAAGATCAGGCTCGTCAAGGGCGTCTACCGCGAGCCCGCCGACGTGGCCGTCCCGCCCGGCCCCCGGGTGACCGCCCGCTACCTGCGCTTCCTGGAGCAGGCGCTGGACGCCGAGGCCAAGGTCGCCCTCGGCACCCACGACGGCGGCCTGCTGGCCACGGTCAGGGAGCGCGGCCTGCTCGCCGGGGCCGAGGAGATCGAGATGCTGCACGGGGTGCGTCCGGAGCTGCTGAAGGCCTACCGCGCGGCCGGGGTGCCGTGCCGGGTGTACGCGGTCTACGGCGACAACTGGTGGCTGCACTTCCTGCACCGCCTGGCCGAGCGCCCGCAACGCGTCCTGACGGCGCTCGCCGACCTCGAGGACCCGGGCCGGGTCGTCTTCGGATCCGCGTACTAGGAGGCCGCCATGCGCACCGCCGGCTATCTTCGGCCGTTCTTCCTGGTCTCGATGTTGTGGGGCGCCAGCTTCTACTTCATCAAGATCGCCATCGACGGTGGCGTGCCACCCGCCTGGGTCGCCTTCTGGCGGTGCTGTCTGGGCGCCCTCACCCTGTGGATCATCCTGGCCGCGCGGCGGGAGTCGGTGCCCAGGGACCGGCGGCTGTGGTGGCACAGCGCGGTCGTCGCGTTCATCCTGAACTCCGTCCCTTTCACGCTGTTCGCGCTCGGGGAGACCATGGTCAGCTCGGTGGTGGCCGGGATGTGGAACGCGACCTCGCCGCTGTTCACGGTGCTGTTCGCGATCCTGCTGCTGCCGGAGGAGCGGCCGGGGCCGCGCCGGCTGGCCGGTCTGGCGTGCGGGTTCGCCGGGGCGCTGGTGGTGCTGGAGGCGTGGCGCGGGCTGCAGGGCGATCTCGTCCTGGGCAGCCTGGCCTGCCTCGGCGCCACCGCCTGCTACGGCGTCGGGTTCGTCTACACCAAGCGGTTCCTGTCGGGCCGCGGGGAGTCCGTCACCGCGCTGACGGCGGCCCAGCTGTCGGCGGCGACGGTGCAGCTGCTGCTCGTCGCCCCGTTCACGGGCGCGCCGGTCTGGCCCGGGTACGGCGGCGCGGCCGCGCTGCTCGTGCTCGGCGCCGGCGGCACCGGCATCGCCTTCCTGCTGAACTTCACGGTCATCCGGCGGGCCGGCTCCACCGTCGCCTCCACGGTGACGTACGTGACGCCGCTGTGGTCCACGGCGCTCGGCGCCGTCCTGCTCGGCGAGCACGTCGGCCTGCCGCTGGTGCTGGGCGGTCTGCTGGTGATCGCGGGCGTCTCGCTGGCCCGCCACCGGCGCCGGCCGGCGCCCGCTCCCGCCCCCTCCCCCGAGCCCACGGGACGGCCGGCATGACCGCGCTCGCGCACTTCAACAACGCCGGCGCGGGGCTCATGCCCCCCTCGGTCGTGGACGCGGTCACCGGCTTTCTCCGCCGGGAGGCCGCCGACGGCGCGTACGAGGCCGAGCAGCGCTTCCTCGACGTGTTCGAGCTCGGCGTCTACCAGCGGCTCGCCGACGCGCTCGGCGCGCACCCCTCGGACGTCGCCCTGTTCGACAGCGCCACGCGGGCCTGGTGCGCGGTCGTCTGCCAGCTGGAGTTCCGGCCCGGCGACCGCGTCTGGCTGACCCCGTACGAGTACGCCGGCAACGTGATCTCCCTCATCGAGGTGAGCCGCCGCCACGGCTGCGCGCTGGAGGTGATCCCCACCCGCCCGGACGGCGATCTCGACCTCGACTGGATGGCCGCGCACCTGGACGACGACGTGGCCATGGTGTGCGTCACCCACGTGCCGTCCGGCTGCGGGCTGGTGAACCCCGTGGCCGCGATCGGCGCCCTGCTGGCCGGCCACCGCTGCGTGTACGCCGTCGACGCCTGCCAGTCCGTCGGCCAGCTCCCCGTCGACGTCACGGCGTGGGGGTGCGACCTGCTGACCGGCGCGGGCCGCAAGTTCCTGCGCGGGCCGCGCGGCACCGGCTTCGCCTGCGTGTCGCCGGCGCTGCGGGAACGGGTCCGGCCGCCGTTCCACGACCTGCACGTGTCACGGGTGACCGGGCTGACGTCGTACGAGGTGAGCGCGGCCGGCGCCCGCACGCTGGAGCTGGCCGAGTGCTCGAAGGCGGCGGTGCTCGGCCTGGACGCGGCTCTGCGCCACCACGCCGGCGCTGACCTGGCGGCCGGCGCGGCGCTCTACCGGCGGCTGACCGCCGAGCTGGCCGGCGTCCCGGGCATCCGGCTCATCATGCCGGGGACCGAGCACGCGGGGATCGTCAGCCTCACCCACGACCGGGTGCCGGTCCGGCGTATCCACGACGAGCTGAGCCGGCGGCGCGTCAACACGTGGGTCATCCAGGGCGAGCACACGCCGGTCTACATGGCCGAGCGCGGGGTGCGGACGGCGTTGCGCGTCTCCTCGCACTACTACAACACCGAGGAGGAGGTGGACCGGCTGGTCAGCGCCCTGCGGGAGATCTGCGGGCGGCCGTGACGAACAGGAACGTGCCGGGGCCGGAGCAGTCGATGATCGTCATGCCGGCGGCGTGCAGCCACTCCTCGATCTCCTCCAGCTCGAACAGCATCATGCCCTCGGGCCGGCTCGGGAAGTGGTGGTTGACCTGGAAGTAGCGGCCGATCGGGTCGTCGGCGTAGCGGAAGGTCATGAGGGTGAACGTGCCGCCGGGGCGTAGGCAGCGGCCGACCTCCGCGATCGCGCCGGCCGCCGATTCGGGGAAGGCCTGAAGGGCGTTCCAGCAGGTCACCGCGCCGAGCGTGCCGTCGTCGAAGGGCAGGCGGAGGGCGTCGCCGAGGACGGCGGGCACGTCGGGGAGGCGGCGCCGCAGCACGCTCAGCATCGCCGGCCCGGCGTCCAGCGCGATCAGCCGGTCGGGGCCGACGGCGCCGCGGATCACGGCCGTCCACCGGCCGGCGCCCGCGGCGAGGTCGAGCACGGGGCCGTCCACCGGCCACACGTGTTCGGCGAGGTAGGCGTCCTCGTCCTCGACGCTCACCAGGTCGCCCCAGTTGGTGCCGGCGATGTCGAGGAACGCCGGCCGGAGCACGGACTCGTAGTAGAGCCCCATGCTCGGCATGTCGGCGAGCTTCCTGAGCAGGTCGGCGGTGGCGGTGTCGGCGATCTCGTCACCGGCCGCGGACAGGTCGAGGATGCCCCGCGCGATCGGGTACGCCGCCCCGCAGCCGCCGCAGCCCGCGCCGCTCTCGCCGACCGCCAGCCGGCCGGCGCATCTGGGGCAGCGGAACACGCCCGCGTACGGACGGAACACGTCGGCCACGCCGTCGGACGGCGCCACCTCGTCCACGGAGGCGGCGGCCGCGGGCACCGGGGAGTCGTTCGTGACCGCCCAGTACGCCTTCGCGCCCGAGTAGGCCAGCACCATGTGCGTGTCGTTGTTCCAGTTCGTGGTGAGCTGCTCGGCGGTGAGCTCCTGGATCCAGCGCCGGTCGAAGCGGCGCTCGCTCTCGTCCAGCGACCACACCGACGGCGCCGGCCAGCAGCGGCCGAGGTCGGGGGCGGACCGGTCGAGCGTGCGGAGCGCGCGGTCGAGCCGCGTCCGGTCGCCGGCGTCCAGGTCCAGGTCCGCCACCGCGCCGAGGATGGCCTCGCGGTCGCCGGGGAAGTGCGCCAGCAGGTAGAGCAGGGCCAGCGACAGCGGCCCGCCGCCGGGGGCGCGCCGCACCAGGCGAAGGTAGGCGGGAAGGCCCCGGCGGACGGCGGCGTGCAGGTCGCCGCCGGTCTCCGGGAAGGACGCCTCGGCGAGCAGGCCGAGCAGGACGGCGAGGTGGCCCCGGCGCACGTCGTCGGCCTCCTGCAGCCGGGCCACCAGCAGCGGGGTCGCCGCCACCGCGGACGCCGCCGGCTCGCCCCCGTTCCACAATGCTCGCGCCAGCCGCCGGAATTCGCTTCCGAGGTTTTCCGGGCGGGCCGTGGAAAACGCGTCCAGTATTCCGTCGACGGGCGGGCGAATCGTGACGGCACTCATCAGCGCGTCCTTTCATGAAGAAACTCGACCGCTGTTAGTGGGGCCCCACCGGCAATGGTCACACCGGGTTCCCCGGCCGGTCATCTCCTGCCGTGCGGCGCGCCGAGAAACGCTAAGCATTTCAGGAGATGCGGCTCCGCGCCGCCGCGGAGAAGCTGTCCGCATGAGCGAATTCGCGGGTATGACCGTGTTGATCACCGGGGGTGGCAGCGGCATCGGCCTGGCCACCGCGCGGCGACTGGTCGAGGGCGGCGGCCGGGTGGTGCTCACCGGCCGCGACGGCGACCGGCTGGCCGTCGCGGCGCTGGAGCTCGGCGACCGGGACCGGGTGCTCGCCGTTCCCGCGGACGTGTCCCGCTGCGCCGACCTCGACCGCCTGGCGGACCGGATCCGATCCGCGTACGGCGCCCTGACCGGGGTCTTCGCCAACGCGGGCGTGCCGTTCGCGGCCCGCGCCGCCGACATCACCGAGGCCGACTACGACCTCGTGGTCGGCGCCAACTTCAAGGGCGCGCTGTTCACCGTGCTGAAGGCGCTGCCGCTGCTGCAGGACGGCGGCTCGGTGGTGCTGAACGGATCGTGGCTGGCCCACCGGGGCGCGGCCCTCGGCTCGCTGTACGCGGCCAGCAAGGCGGCCGTGCTGAGCCTGGCCCACACGCTCGCCCCCGACCTGGCCGAACGCGGCATCAGGGTCAACGCGATCACGCCCGGGCACGTCCAGACGCCGATGCTCGACACCGTCACCACCGGCAGCGACCAGGTGCGCGAGTTCTTCCGCAGCCAGGTCGCGCTCGGCCGGATCGGGCACCCGGAGGAGATCGCCGAGACCGTGCTGTTCCTGCTGTCCGCGCGCTCCTCCTACATCACCGGCCAGGAGATCATCGTCGACGGCGGGCTGGTCAGCTCCATCCCCAACTGAGCCCGGCAGGCCCCACCGGCCCGGGAGAGATGAGCGTACGTTGCAGGAGGTAAGGATGAGTGTTGAGACCAAGACCCGCGCCGTGGTGCTGGGTGGGAGCCTCGCGGGCCTGTTCGCGGCGAGGGTGCTCTCCGACGCCTACGACGACGTGGTCATCGTGGACCGCGACAAGCTCATCGGGGTGGAGGGCCCGCGTCGCGGCTGCCCGCAGAGCCGGCACATCAACGGCCTGCTGACCGGCGGCCAGCGGGCCATCGAGTCGATGTACCCCGGCATCACGGACGAGATGCTGGCCGACGGCGTGCCGAGGGGCGACCTCGGCGGCACGGTCCGCTGGTACATGCTGGGCCGGCAGCTCAAGCAGCAGCACGCCGACATGCTCTGCGTCGGCCCCAGCCGCCCCAAGCTGGAGTTCCACGTACGCCGGCGCACGCAGGCGCTGAAGAACGTGACCTTCGCCGAGAGCACCGACATCCTGGGCCTGCAGACGACCCCCGACCGCAGCCGGGTCATCGGGGTCAAGGTGCAGCGCCAGGGCCACGACACCCACACCTACATCGACGCCGACCTCGTGGTCGACGCCACCGGGCGCGGCTCCCGCACGCCCGTCTGGCTGGAGGAGATGGGGTACGGCCCGGTCGCCGAGGACCGCAAGAAGGTCGGCCTCGGCTACGTCACGCAGTACTACCGGCTGAACTCCGACCCCTACCAGGGCGACCTGTCGATCAACGTGGTCGCGCACCCCAAGCTGCCGCGCGGCTGCATCTTCGCCAGGACCGACGGCGGGCGCGTCGAGATGACCACGTACGGCATCCTCGGGGACCACCCGCCGACCGACCAGGCGGGCCTGTTCGCGTGGATCGACTCGCTGGGCGTCCCCGAGTACACCGAGGCGCTGAAGGACGCGGAGATCCTGACCGAGCCGGTGGCCTTCCGCTTCCCGACCACGCTGCGCCGCCGGTACGAGGACATGACCCGCTTCCCCGACGGCCTGCTCGTCACGGGCGACGCGGTGACCTGCTTCAACCCGGTGTACGCGGGCGGGATGACGGTCGCGGCCAAGAGCGCGCTGATCATGCGCGACCACCTGCACACCGGGGCGTCGCCGGAGCCGCTGCAGTACTTCAGGGACCTCGCCCGCGACGTCGTCGACCCGCAGTGGGAGATGACGCACACCATCGACCTCAGCTTCCCCGGCGTCGAGGGCAGACGCGACCTGAAGGTGCGGATGGCCCTCGCGTTCACCCGCCTGGTGCAGATCGCGGCCACCCGCGACGGCGCCGTCACGGCCGCGTACGTGCGCGCCGCGGGGCAGGTCGAGCGGCCGGAGACGCTGCAGCGGCCGGCGATGCTGCTGCGCGTGCTCGTCAACGCCCTGCGCGGCCCCAAGATCCAGCCCCGCCGCCCCGTGCTCCGGGCCGCCCCCGAACGCCAGCCCGCCTGACCGCCCGAATCCCGACCCCGGACCCCCCGATCCCCAACCATCCGGACCACCCGGACCACCAGGCCATCCGGACCCGTCCAGCCACTCCGCCGGGCCCCGGCCGCATCGCGGCGCGGGGCTCGGCGGCCGTGCCATCGGAGGAACCATGTCATCGTCCATCACCGTCGACGACGCCACCGCCGTCCGCGAGGTGCCGCAACGCATCATCAGCGCCTGGGCCGGCAACGACGCCGACGCCTTCGCCGCGGTCTTCACCGACGACGCCACCATGGTCCTGCCCGGCGACGTCTTCGCCGCCGGCCGCGACCAGATCCGCGGCTTCATGTCCGCCGCCTTCGCCGGCCCGTACCGGGGGACGCGGGTCACCGGCGAGCCGATCTCCGCGCGCTTCCTCACCCCGGACACGGCCGTCCTGGTCACCAAGGGCGGCGTGCTGGCCCCGGGCGAGACGGAGGTGGCGCCGCAGCGCGCCGTCCGCGCCACGTGGGTGCTGGCCAGGCAGGACGGCCGGTGGCTGCTGGCCGCGTACCAGAACTCGCCCATCGGCTCCTGAGGAGGCCGCCGTGTCCATGTGGGATGTCCTCGTCCGGCGCGACGACCTGTCCGCGGCCGAGGTGCGCCCGGCCGAGCCCGCGCCGCTGGCCGGCGGCGAGGTGCGGCTCGCGCTGGAGAAGGTCGCCATGACAACCAACAACGCCACGTACGCCCGGTTCGGCGACGACGTCGTGATCGCCTTCTGGAACGCCTTCCCCGGCCCGGACGGGTACGGGAGGGTGCCGGTCTGGGCCTACGTCCGCGTGACGGAGTCGAACCACCCCGGTGTCCCCGTCGGCGGCAGGTACTACGGCTACGTGCCGATGTCCAGCCATCACGTGGTGGCCGCGCGCCCGGTGGAGCGCGGCTTCGTGGACACCGCGCCGCAGCGGGGCTTCCTGCACCCGTGGTACCTGACGTTCGAGGCGGCCGACGAGCCGGACGCGCTCGACGACCGCCGCGCCGCCGTGCACCCGGTCTACCCGGCCTCGTTCAACCTCGCCGATCTCCTGGAGCGGCAGGCCGCGGACGGCGCGCGGACGGCCGTGATCACGAGCGCGTCCAGCAAGGTCGCGCTCGGGCTGGCCGAGGAGCTGGCGGCCCGCCAGGTCCCCCTGTCCACCGTCGGGCTCACGTCCGCCCGCCACGCCGCCTTCGTCGCCGGCCTCGGCTGGTACGGGCAGGTCGCCGCGTACGACGACCTGGCGTCGGTGCGGGCCGGCGGGCCGGCCGTCTTCGTGGACGTCACCGGTGCCGCCGGGCTGCGCAGGGGCGTGGCCGCGCACCTCGGCCCCGGCCTGGTGAGCACGACGCTGGTCGGCTTCACTCACCCGACGGCGGCCGTCCTGCCCCCGCAGGACATGCCGGGCCCGGCGCCGGAGGTGTTCTTCACGCCCGCCGTGGAGGCGCAGACCGTCGCGGCCGAGGGGGCCGACGGCTACCTCGCCCGGTACGCCAAATCCGAGCAGCGCTTCCTGGAGTCCACGACGTCGTGGCTCACCGTCACGTCCGCGCGGGGGCCCGAGGCGGTCGTGGCGTCGTACCGGGACCTGCTCGCGGGCGCGCGGCCGCCGGACGAGATCGTCGTCGTCACGCCGTGACGCGCGCACGGCGAAGGGGGTGTCCCGGCGGGACACCCCCTTCTCAGCTGTCCACTCTCAGCTGTCCACGTGCAGGTGGTGAGCGGCTCGGGGGCCGGTGCCGGTCCAGTGGGCGTGGTAGTCGTCGAGCAGGGCCTGGGCCTCGCGGGTGGCCAGCGTGAAACGCTTCAGCGGGTCGGCGTCGCGCACCAGCACGTCCTCCATGGCGCGCATGGCCACGCGCTGGATGTGCGCGAACGCGCCGAGGACGGCCTGCGTCGGCTCGCCGCTCATCATCTCCAGCTGCTCGGTGGCGACCCGGTAGTACGGGTGCCGCTCGAACCAGCCCTCGGCGTCGAGCAGGTCCACGGCCGGTGTGGTGACGGGGGCGGAGCCGTACACCTTGTGCCATTCCGCGGCGTTGTGCGGGTTGTTGAGGAACTGGGTGAAGGCGAGGGCGCCGTCCCTGGTGTCCTCGTCCAGGTCGCCGGCCAGCCACATGGCGTCGCCGCCGATCCAGTTCCCGGCGTACGGGACGTCGCCGTTCCACGGGACCGGGGTCACCGCGACGTCGAAGCCGCGGTCGCGGGCGCCTTGCACCATGTACTTCGCGTCGAAGGACGAGCTGAGGCGCAGGGCGACGCGCTCGTCGGTGAACGCCGCGAACGTGCCCTGCCAGTCCTGCGGGGCGCCGGTGTAGAGGAAGTGGCCGTCCGCGGCCAGGCGGCGCCACCAGCCGACGTAGGCCAGCAGCTCCGGGCAGGTGAGGTCGATCGTGGTGGCGGGGCCGTGCCGGCCGTTGCGGTGGTCGGCGAACAGGCCGCCCTGCTGGGCCAGCGCGTGCTGGAAGAACTTGCCGTCGATCACCCACGCCATGGAGCCCTCGGGCCCGCCGTCCAGGCCGGCCAGCGCGGCGCTCGCGCGGTCGACGTCGGCCCAGGTGCGCGGCGGGGCGGGCACGCCGGCGGCGGCGAGCAGGCTGGTGTTGCTGTAGAGGAGCATCGTGGACAGCGTCAGCGGCATGGCCACCAGCTCGCCGCCGAGCGTGTAGTACGCCCTGGCGGCCTCCACCAGGTCGGCGACCACCACGGGCTCGCCGAGGATCTCCGGCCGGCCGGCGAGCGCGCGTTCCACGGAGGTGTACAGCGGCCGGCCGTCCCGGGTGCGCGTGTCGAGGGCGTGCCGGGTGGCGCCGCTGTAGTACGACGCGACGGCCGGCGGATGGCCCGCCGCGGCGGCGCGGCACACCTCCTCGGGCAGCCGCTGCCACCACACCGGACGGACGTTCACCCGGTGTCCGGGATGCGCGGCCTCGAACTCGGCGGCCCGCTTCTTCACGGTCTCCAGAAAAGCGGGAAAGGGATACTGCGAGAACCAGGCGTCGATGACCACCATAAGTGTCCGCCTTTTCGCCGGGACAATGCTCAAACCCATCGTGACCGGCCGGCGGCGGCCCGGCTTCTCGGCACGTGCGCAGCCCGGGAAGTCCACGAGGGAACCCGCGAGAGATCCGCACCGAAACGGCACCGGTACCCGCGAGGAAAAGCCCACCGAAACCCGCACCGAAACCCGCGGTGAAAAGCCGCAACGCCGAAGATGCGGCCGGCCCGGCGCCGGTGTGACGCTGGCAGCATGCCGAATCCGGTAACTGAGATCGCCACCGGTGTCGTGCCGGGACCCACCGTTCTGCCGGACGCCGGCCCCACGCCCGCGGAGGTGGTCGCCAGGGCGCAGGCCATGGCGCCGTCGCTGGTCGGGCGGCAGGCCGAGACGGAGCGGCGCACCTTCTACGCCAAGGACACCCACGAGGAGTTCTCCCGAGCCGGCTTCTACCGGATCCTGGTGCCGCGCCGGTACGGCGGGCTGCAGCTGGGCGTCGAGACGTTCATGCGCGTGGTCGTCGCGCTGACCAGGGGCTGCCCGTCGACCGGGTGGATGTACTGTCTGGGCGCCGCGCACGCGCTCGCGGTGGCGTCTTTGTTCGAGGAGCGGGCCCAGGAGGAGCTGTTCGCCGGCGGCGAGTTCGTCTGCCCGGCCACCGTGGTCCCCAACGGCACCGCCGAGCGGGCCGCGGACGGCTCCTGGCGGATCGAGGGCACGTGGGGCTACTGCTCCGGGTCGCCGTACGCGACCCACTTCCTCGGCCACACCCTGGTCTCCCCCGGCGACGGCGGGCCGCCCGAGCCGATGATGTTCGTCGCGCCGCGCGGCGCGTGGCGCCGCCTGGACGACTGGGGCCACGCCCTCGGGCTCAAGGGCAGCGGCTCGCACAGCATCAGCGTCGCCGGCGCCCGCGTCCCTGAGCACCACACGATCGCCGGGCACATGAGCCAGGTCGACGTCACCCGCGGCACGCCGGGGCTGGCGCTGCACGGCGACCCCGAGTACGGCGGCGGCCAGCTCAGCTTCATGGTGCTGGAGGACGCCGCGCTGGCCGTCGGCATCGCCCAGGGCATGCTGGACGCGTACGAGGAGCTGATGCGCACCAGGACGACGTCCTTCCCGCCGATCGTGCGGCGCGCGGAGGACCCCGACTTCCAGCTCTGGTACGGCAAGGCCGCCGGCCTCGTCGCGACGGCGGAGGCGGCCACGTACGACGCGATCCGCCAGTGGCGCGCGGCCTGCGCCGCGGGCCCCGAGGCGGTCACCAGGGAGCTCGAACTCCGCATCGCCGCCATCTGCGGCGAGGTGGTCAAGCTCTGCTGGCGGGCCGTCGAGCAGTACCTCTACCCGACCGCGGGTTCGAGCGCGGTGCGCCGCGGCGAACGCGTCGAGCGCCTGTGGCGCGACATGTCGATGTTCCAGACCCACGCGGGAGTGTCGACCTTCCTCGCCGTCATCGCCAAGCGGGACCTGGCGCGCGCCAGGTTCGGCGTCGGATGAGGCCCCGGACCAGCCGAGTGCGGAAGGAGGCCGAGCATGGACCGGCCCAAGACGCGTCCGTTGAGCGGCGCCGAGTACATCGAGAGCCTGCGTGACGACCGCGAGATCTACCTGTACGGCGAGCGCGTCAAGGACGTCACCTCGCATCCCGCGTTCCGCAACCCGGTGCGCATGACGGCCCGGCTGTACGACGCGCTGCACGACCCGGACAGGAGCGAGGGCCTCGTCGCGCCGACCGACACCGGCAGCGACGGATACACCCACGCGTTCTTCACCACGCCGCGCTCGGCCGACGACCTCGTCGCCCACCAGCGCGCCATCGCCGCCTGGGCCAGGATGAGCTACGGGTGGATGGGCCGCAGCCCCGACTACAAGGCGTCCTTCCTCGGCACGCTCGGCGCCAACGCCGACTACTACGCGCCGTTCGCCGACAACGCGCGCCGCTGGTACCGGGAGTCGCAGGAGAAGGTGCTGTTCTGGAACCACGCGATCGTGCACCCGCCGGTCGACCGGAGCCGGCCGCCGGACGAGGTGGCCGACGTGTTCGTGCACGTGGAGCGGGAGACCGACGCCGGGCTCGTGGTGAGCGGCGCCAAGGTGGTCGCGACCGGCTCGGCGCTGACCCACTACAACTTCATCGCCCACTACGGCCTGCCGATCAAGGACAGGAAGTTCGCGCTGGTGGCGACCGTGCCGATGGGCTCGCCCGGGCTGAAGCTCATCTGCCGCCCGTCCTACAGCGCCGCCGCGGCCGTCATGGGCAGCCCGTTCGACTATCCGCTCTCCTCCCGGCTGGACGAGAACGACACCATCCTCGTGCTCGACAAGGTGCTCATCCCCTGGGAGAACGTCTTCATCTACGGCCACCTGGGCAAGGTGCAGCTGTTCACCGGCCGCTCCGGCTTTCCCGAGCGCTTCACCTTCCACGGGTGCACGCGGCTGGCGGTGAAACTGGAGTTCATCGCGGGCCTGCTGGCCAAGGCACTGGAGATCACCGGGGTCCAGGACTTCCGCGGCGTGCAGAGCCGGCTCGGCGAGGTGCTCGCCTGGCGCAACCTGTTCTGGGCGTTCTCCGACGCGGCCGCCCGCAACCCGGTGCCGTGGGTCAACGGCGCGGTGCTGCCCAACCCGCAGTACGGCCTGGCCTACCGGTGGTTCATGCAGATCGGCTACCCGCGGGTCAAGGAGATCGTCGAGCAGGACATCGCCAGCGGCCTGATCTACATCAACTCCAGCGCCGAGGACTTCAAGAACCCGGAGCTGCGCCCGTACCTGGACCGGTACCTGCGCGGGTCGGGCGGCGTGGACGCGGTGGAGCGCATCAAGGTGATGAAGCTGCTGTGGGACGCCGTGGGCACGGAGTTCGGCGGCCGCCACGAGCTGTACGAGCGCAACTACGCGGGCAACCACGAGAACACCCGCGTGGAGCTGCTGTCGTCGCAGCTCGCCGGCGGCCTGGTGGACGGCTACAAGGCGTTCGTGGACACGTGCCTGGCCGAGTACGACCTGGACGGCTGGACGGTCCCCGACCTGTCGTCGTTCGAGGACCTTCGGCACCTCAGGGACGGTCTGCTCTCCGCCCAGGACTGAGCCCGCGCGGTCCGGCGCGCCCCCGCCGCCCGGGACCGAGCCCGCGACAACGGCATCGGCCGCCGCTCCGATCGATCGGGAGCGGCGGCCGTTCCGTGCTGTCGCGTGGTGCTCAGGACCCCACCGGGGCGGGGTCGTCGGCGAGGACGAGACCGGCGGCGCGGCGGGCGGCCTCGTCCCGCAGGGCGACGTCGGGGTCGTTCATCTCCACCCAGCCGAGCCCGGGCGGGCAGCGGTCGTAGCCGAGGAGCTTGCGCACCTCCTCCGGGTAGGCGAGCACCTTCTCCCTGGGCACCGCGAGGTACTGGTTCTCCTCCTGCCGCAGGTTGCCCAGGTCGAGCGCGATGGTCATGCCGGTGCGGGGCACGCCCGTGACGTTCGCGCCGCCGCCGTGGTAGACGCCGCCCAGCCAGACGAGGCCGCCGCCGGGCGGCATCTCGGTGGGCACGGCCTCCGAGGTGCGCGGCGCGCGCTCGTCGTCCCAGTGGTGGCTGCCGGGGATGACGAGCGTGCCGCCGTTGCCGGCGGTGAACTCGCTCATCGCCAGCATGAGCTGCACCCGGCTGGTGGCGCCGGGGTGGGTGCGCAGATGCAGGGCGTCGTCGCGGTGCAGCGGCATCTTGCCCTGGCCCTTGTGGATCTGGATGAGCTGCGTGGTGCTGACCTGGATGCTGGGGACCATCTCCTGCCGGGACCGGCCGATCCACATCGTCCTGGGCCGCTGCATGAGGGCCCGGGCGGCGCCCAGGTACAGCGGCTGCGTCACCACCGGGGTCAGCCGGGCGGTACGCGCGAACAGGGACGACACCCGGCGGGTGCGCAGGCCGTCGTACCAGTTGCCGGAGAAGTCGCCGGCGTCCAGGTGGGGGCCGAGGTCCTCCCACAGGCCCGCCAGGGTCTCCTGGTCGACGAAGTCCTCGATGATCACAGCGCCGTCGCGTTCGAGTACCGCCACCACGTCGTCCAGCGCGGCGGCGGAGGTCACCCGGGTCAGGCCGGCCATCATTGATCGCCTTTCTCTCGCACGGTGAGAGGCGCGTCGGGGTCCGGCAGGATCTTCCCCAGCACGCCGAGGAAGCGCGACACCATGTCCCTGATCGTCGCCTCTTCGAAGAGGTTGGTGTTGAACCACAGGCTGCACACCAGGTCACCGGCCGGGTCGAGGTCGAGCGTCCAGAGGGCGCCGTCCGGGATGTCGGTGGTCACCGGCTGGGACAGCACCCGCCGCCGCAGGTCGTCGTAGACGAGGTCGCCGATCCGGCTCCGCTCCATCGTGAAGGGGAACTGGAAGACCTGGAACGACACGACGCAGGTGTCGTCGCCGGCGAACGAGGCGGTGATCTCCGGCACCTGTTCCACGATCTGCCCGAACGGGATGTCGTGCCGGTAGGCCTGGAGAGCCGACCCGCGCACCCGCGCGATCACCTCGCCGAACGTGCCGCACCCGGACAGGTCGGTCCTGATCGGCAGCAGGTTGAAGAACGACCCCACGGTGTCCTGGAAGCGGGCCTGGCCGCGGCCGGAGGAGAACGTCGTCACCGTGACGTCCGTCGCGCCGGTGGTCTCGTGCAGGAAGACCTTGTACGCGGCCATCAGCACCATGAACGCCGAGCTGCGGGTCCGCGCGGCCGCCCGCAGGGCGGCGGACGTCAGCTCCGCGTCGATGACGAAGCGGTACGCGGCGGTGCACTTGGGAAGGTCGTCGGAGCGGCGGTGGTCGGTGCGCGTGGGGACGACCACGGCCCCGCCGAGCCGCTCCCGCCAGTACGCCCGCGAGCGTTCCATGGCGGGCTCGGCGGCGCGGTCGCGATCCCAGCGCGCGTACTCCCGGTACTGCCGCGCCGGCTCCAACGGCACGTCGAAGCCGCGCCGCCGGGCGTAGAGCGCGGCCAGGTCGCGGATCATCAGCTTCATCGACCACTCGTCCACGGCCGAGTGGTGGGCGATGAGCGCGAGCACGGCGTCCCGGTCGTCGAACCGGCCGAGCACGGCGCGCACCAGCGGCAGCTCGCCGATGCCGTAACGGCCGCCCTCCAGCTCGATCAGCAGCTCCTCGGCCCGGCGGTCGCGCGCCTCCGGCGGCGCGTCGAGGTCGCGCACGGCGAGCCGCACGGGGGCGGGGGGAAGCACCCGCTGGTGCCGGTCCCCCTCCTGCCGGACGATCTCGGTGCGCAGCGCCTCGTGCCGGACCACCAGGTCGTCCAGCGCGCCCCGCAGCGCGGTCAGGTCGACGGCGCCGGTGAGCCGCCACCCGCACACGATGTTGTAGGCGGGCCCGAACGGCCCCTCCTCCTCACCCTTGTCGAACAGGCAGAGGAACTCCTGGTTGAAGGACAGCGGAACGCGGTCCGTCGCGACGGTCATGAGCCCGGCACCCCTCTCAGCGCAGTTCGACGCCGGCCCTGGCGACCGCGGCGGCCAGCTCGCCGCGCGACAGCGCCGCGGCCACCAGCTCGATGTCGTCGGCCATGTAGCGGTCGCCGGTCACCATGGGCACGAGCGACCGGATCGTCCCGTACGTCACCCGGCCGGCCGGGCTCAGCCGGTCGGCGCGGCCGGACAGGTCCACCGCCTGCGCCGCGGCCAGGCACTCCACGGCCAGGATGCGGCAGTTGTTCTGCAGAACCCGGCGCGCGTTGCGGGTGGCGATCAGGCCCATGCTGACGACGTCCTGGTTGTCGCCGTTGGACGGCACGCTCTGGGTGCTGGCCGGGGCGATCGTCCGGTTCTCGGCGACCAGCGCGGTGGCGGGGTACTGGGCGCCGGCGAACCCGCTGTTCAGCCCGGGGTCGCCGGCGACGAGGAACTCCGGCAGGCCGTTGCTGAGGTAGCGGTTGAGCAGCCGGTTTGTGCGGCGCTCGGAGAAGACGCCGAGCTGGGTGAGCGCGATGGTGGTGTAGTCCATGACGAACGCGATGGGCTGGCCGTGGAAGTTCGCGCCGTGGAAGACCTCCTTGCCCTCGAAGACGAGCGGGTTGTCGTTGGAGGAGTTCAGCTCGATCTCCAGGGTGGCCCGCGCGTGGCGGGCGGCGTCCCTGACCGCGCCGACGACCTGCGGGATCGCCCGCAGCGTGTACGCCTTCTGCAGGTAGACCTCGGTCCGCTGGACGCCGTTCTCGTGGTGGCCGTTCCTGCGGGCGGGCCGGCGCGGCGCCTTGCTCGTGATCGCCTTCAGGCGGTGCGGGTCGGCCTTGAGCGCGCGGCGCAGCTCGCCGTGCTCGACGGCGAGGCCGCTGCCCGCCAGCAGCGCGCGCATGTTGGCGGCGCAGTCGATCTGCCCCTGGTGCGGGCGGGCCACGTCGTGGCCGTCGGCGCCGAACGGGCTCGTGGAGCTGAGCAGCGTCTCGCAGATGAGGGCGGTGACGATCTCGGCCTGCCGGATCTGCTCCAGCGCGCGGCCGACCACCAGGCAGCCGAGCCCGGTCATCGCCGACGTGCCGTTGATCATCGCCAGGCCCTCCTTGAACCGCAGCCGCAGCGGCTCGATGCCCAGCTCCCGCAGGACCGGCCCGGTCGGGACGCGGCGCCCGTCGCGCAGCACGTACCCCTCGCCGATGAGGGTGGCGGCCACGTGCGCGAGCGGGGCGAGGTCGCCGCTCGCGCCCAGCGAGCCGATCTCCGGGATGGCCGGCGTGATGCCCAGGTTGAGGTAGAGGGCGAGCCGTTCGAGCAGCTCCGGCCGGACCGCCGAGTAGCCCTTGGCCAGGCAGTTGAGCCGGGCCGCGAGCACCGCCCTGGCCTCGTCCTCGGCGAAGACGGGGCCGACGCCCGCGCAGTGGCTGCGGACCAGGTTGGTCTGCAGCTCCGTCTCCTTGACGGTGTCGACCAGCATGTAGATCATCTCGCCGTAGCCGGTGGTCACACCGTAGACGGGAATGCCCTGCTCGACGATGTTCTCGAACAACCGCCGGTTGGCCGCGGCCTTGGCCAGCGTCGCCGGCGGGAGGGCGCAGCCGGCGCCGTCCTCGGCGACCCGCCGGAGCGCCGGAACGTCCAGCGTCTCGCCATCGAAGTCGACCGTGGTCCCGGTCTCTGTCTCGACCAGAGTCATGTCTCACCCGCCATGGGTTGGGGTAACGGATTGCGTGGACACCGCGTGCGCCTCGACGAGACCGGCCAGGCCGGTCAGCGTCGGGTTGACGAGGAACTTCCAGAGCGACACCTCGATGCCGTACCGCTCCCGGATCCGGTCGAGGAGGCGCGCCGCGAGCATGGAGTGGCCGCCGGCGGCGAAGAACGTGTCGTCGGGGCTCACCGCGTCGACGTCCAGCAGCTCCCGCCAGAGGGCGGCGATCTCCCGCTCGGTCCTGGTGACGATGGAGCGGGCGGGCATCACCCCCGAGCCGGCCAGGCTGCGCCGGTCGACCTTGCCGCCGGCGCCGCGCGGCAGGCCGGTGACGGTCCTGATCGTCACCGGCGGCACGCCCTTGCCGAAGCGGCGGCGCAGGCCGGCGCGCAACGCGTCGGGAGAGAAGTCCCCGCGCGGGACGACGTAGGCCACCAGCCGCCGCACCAGCCGGTCCGGGCCCGCCGCGGCGAGCACCGCGCACTCGGCGACCGAGTCGTGCGCCGCCAGCGCCGCCTCCACCTCGGCGAGTTCGAGCCGGCTGCCGTTGAACTTGATCTGGGCGTCCATGCGGCCGCGGAACTCCAGCAGGCCGTCCCAGCGCAGCCGGCCGAGGTCGCCGGTGTGGTAGAAGCGGCCGCCGGCCGCGCCGAACCGCTCCAGGCCGCGTACGGGCTGGAAGGCCCGCTCGGCCTCGGCGCCCGCCTCGACGTAGCCGAGCGCCACGTACGGGCTGCGCACGACGATG
>DASUCK010000562.1:0-19983 GCA_036276095.1 Nonomuraea sp.
AGCACGTGCCGGATCTGCGGCCGGAGTGGGCGGTCATCCCGGAGGCGAAGTGGCGGGCGCTGGCCGACGATGAGATTCGTGACGCGTCTGGCGAGGTCATTCACCCGGGCTCCGAGGCGGTCGGCAAGGTGGCATTCGCGATCCATGTGGCCATGGATCGCAGCTGGGCGGCAATCGCGGTGGCGGGCCAACGCTCGGATGGTCTGCTGCATGTGGAGCTGATCGACTATCGCATGGGCACGCAATGGGTGCCCATGCGCGCCAAGCAGCTGCAGGACCGCTGGGACCCGTGCGACTGGGTGGTCGACGCGGGCGGACCGGCGGGCTCCCTGATCGCGGACCTGACAGCCAAGGGCCTGGACGTCACCACGCCGTCAGCGCGGGACGTGGCAGCCGCCTACGGGCAGTTCGTCGACGCGGTGATGCCCGAAGAGGGCGAGCCGACGTTGAGATACATCACGCACCCCGCACTGGACGTGGCGGTGGCCGGCGCGGCGACCAGGTCACTCACCACCGCGAAGGCATGGGACGCAGTCACGGCCACGACGGAGAGTAGCCCGCTGATCGCGGTCACCAACGCGGCGTGGGGGTTCGCGACGAAAGGGCACATCGTGGAAGAGGTCAGAGAGCCGCTGGTGGCGTTCCGATGAAGAAGCTCACACGGGCATGGCTCGGCTACGTGGCCGGATGCGTGTGCATCGTGGCCGGGGTGTGGGTCCAGTTCGGGACTGGTTACGCGCTCATCGTGGCCGGTGCCGTCCTGACCGCCTCCTACCTGCTGCTGTCCGACGTCGATGACGACCCTGACGGGGAGGTGGGCCGGTGAACCTGCTGCAGCGCATGCGCCGGCAGCGCTCCCTGCCAGATGTGTTGGGCCTGCCCGCGTCCTTCGGCTACTTCGGCATGTCCCGGCCGGTGAACGGTCTGGAGAAGCCGGTACCCGCCGAGTTCCTCGCCATCGCCCAGAACGTGCTCAAGCGCAACGGCGCCATCGCCGCGCTCATGTTCATCCGGCAGGCGGTGTTCTCCGAGGCGCGTCTGTGCTTCCGCCAGCTGCACGACGCGGGTCCCGGTGAGCTGTCGGCCGCCGGCGACCTGAGCATCCTGGAACGGCCCTGGCCGGGCGCCACCATGCAAGACCTGCTGTCGCGGATGATCCAGGACGCCGACCTCGCCGGCAACAGCTTCTACGCGCGCCGACCGAACGGCACGCTGAAGCGGCTACGGCCGGACTGGGTCACGATCGTGACCGGGTCCGAGGAAGAGCCGGACCTGTACGGGGACGCCCTCGACGGCGAACTGCTCGGCATCATCTACTCCCCGCGCGCGCCCGGCAGCGAGGACGGCGAGGTGTTGCTGCCCGGCGAGTTCTGCCACTTCGCGCCCATCCCCGACCCGGAGTTCCAGTTCCGCGGCATGAGCTGGATCACGCCCCTGTTGGGCGAGATCGAAGCCGACACCGCGGCCACCCAGCACAAGCGCAGCTTCTTCCGCAACGGAGCCACTCCGCGGGTTGTCGTGTCGCTGGACGCCTCGGTGGACCCGGACATGTTCGACCGGTTCATCGCGAAAATGGAGGCGGCGCACAGCGGCGCCGCGAACGCGTACCGGACCATGTATCTCGGCGGCGGCGCGGACGCGAAGATGATGAGCCACTCGATGAAAGACCTCGACTACAAGGCGGTCCAGGCGATCGGTGAGAGCCGGCTCGCCGCGGCGGCCGGGGTGCCGCCGGTCATCGTCGGCTTCTCCGAGGGCCTGGCGGGCAGTTCGCTGAACGCCGGGAACTACGCCTCCTCCCGCCGGCGCTTCGCTGACATCACGATGAGGCCGCTGTGGCGGCGGGCCGCCGGCGCGCTGGCCCACCTGGTCGACGTCCCCGAGGGGGCGGAGCTGTGGTGGAACGACCGGGACGTGGCGTTCCTGCGCGAGGACCTGGGCGACATCGCCGAGATCCAGGCGAAGAAGGCCAGCACCATCCGGCAGTTCATGGACGCCGGGTTCCTCGCCGACAGCGTGATCGCCGCCGTGGAAGCCGATGACATGGGCCTCCTGAAGCATTCGGGCCTCTTCAGCGTGCAACTGATGCCGCCCAACCCGGACCAGTCGCAGTCCAATGCCGCCCCTGCCGCTGACGAGGAGCCCGACAGAGGCGGACAGGGCGACGAGAAGCCCGAGGAGGGCCAGGAATGATGACGTACTTCACCCGGGCCTTTCCGCTGGACGACATCTCGATCGCGCCCGGCGGCGACGGCCGCACGGTCACCGCGTACGCCGCGGTGTTCGACACCCCGGCGGAGATCCGCGACCGCCACGGCCACTACATGGAGTCGATCGCCGCCACGGCGTTCGACAAGTCGCTGAGCGAGCGCGGTACCCGTTTCGGTGTCTTCTACAACCATGCCGCGACGCTGCACGGCACCCCGTCCGAGCGCGCCAGCGTCCCCCTGGGCACACCGCTGGAGGTCCGCGCCGACGCCAAGGGGCTGCTGACGGTCACCCGCTACAACCGCACGCCGCTGGCCGATGAGGTGCTGGAGGCCATCCGCAACGGTGACATCACCGCGCAGTCCTTCTCCGGCCGCATGATCCAGAGCAAGCCGTCGAAGCCAGGCCAGGCGCCGTACCGGCCAAGTCGCCGCGGCGAGCTGGTGACGGTGGTCCGTACGGAGATCGCCCTGCGCGAGTACGGCCCGACCCCGATGCCCGCCTACGAGCCCGCAGCCATCCTCGGCGTGCGCTCACTGGCGGAAGAGTTCGCCCACCTCGGCCGTGACGAGCGCGCCGAGCTGGCCCGCATGCTTTCGTCCACCACCCCCGATCCGGGGGCCGGAGACCAGCCCACCACCCCCGAGGAGGGGGCCGGTACGGAGGAGTCGGAGCCCGAGGAGGGCCACCGCTCTGGTCCGGTCATGTCCCGCGCACAGGCGCGGGCACGCCTCATGAAAAGGGGACTCCTCCTGTGAACAGACTCGCTGAGATCGACGAGCGGCTAGAGGCCATCCGCGCCGAGCTGCTCACCTTGGCAGACAGCGACCTGGACGAGACGCAGGCCGCCCGGTTCGACGAGCTGGAGACCGAGCACGCCGAGCTGGAGACCGAGCGCGAGCCGCTCGCCCGCCGCGCGGCCACCATCGAGCGGGTGCGCTCCACCGCGGCCACCGCCGCCCGTGGCGGTCGCGGCCTGGAGTCGGGCGGTTCCGACCGCTCGCCGGGGCTGATCGTCCGTACCGATCCGTACGACGGGCTGGACCAGGTGCGCTCCCAGGCGCTGACCGTGTCGGATCTGCGCTCCCGCGCTCTGGCCGCGATCGAGCAGGCCCCGGCCGAACTCGACGACGACGGTCGCGAGCGCGCCACCCGCCTGGTCGAGCGCGGGGACCGGCACGGCCGGATCGCCCGGCACATGCTGCTCACCGGCTCTCCGGAGTACGAGCGGGCGTTCGAGGCGCTGCTGGGCGGTGTGCAGCCGTGGCAGCTCGATGAGGAGGAGCAGCGGGCGCTGCGCTTCGCCGACGAGCACCGGCGCGCGATCAACGAGGGCACCGGCGCCGCGGGTGGTTTCCTCGTGCCGTTCCACCTCGACCCGACGCTCATCTTGACGAACGCGGGCAGCACGAACCCGTTCCGGATGATCTCCCGCGTGGAGACGATCACCACGAACGAGTGGCACGGAGTTTCCACGGCGGGCGTGACCGCGCAGTGGCGGGCGGCGGAAGGCACGCAGGTGCCGGACAACAGCCCGACGTTCGCCCAGCCGGCCGTCCGTATCCACTCGGCTGACGCCTATCTGCAGGCGTCATTCGAGGCGACCGCGGACACCAACATCGCCTCTCAGGTGGGGATGCTGCTCAACGACGCCAAGGACAACCTGGAGGCCACGGCGTTCGCCGTCGGCACCGGCTCCAACCAGCCGTTCGGCGCGGTCACCGCCGTGGCCGCGGTCGCCGGCTCGCGCGTCACGGGCGGCGCCACCTACGACGTCGCCGACGTGTACGCGACGAAGGATGCCGTGCCGGCCCGGTGGAGGTCGCGCGCTTCCTGGGTGGCCAACGAGTCGATCTACTCGCTGACCCGCCAGTTCGCCACCGGCACCGGACCGCAGCACGCGTTCTGGACCGACCTGGGCATGGACCGGCCATCGCTCCTGCTGGGGCGCCCGGTCTACGAGTCCAGCGCCATGGACGGCACGCTGGCCGCCGCGAGCACGAACGACATCCTGCTCTGCGGTGACTTTAACAACTATCTGATCGTCGACCGGGTCGGCATGACCGTCGCCTATGAGCCTCTGGTGAAGGGCGCCAACGGTCGCCCGACTGGCGAGGTCGGCTGGTACGCGTACTGGCGTGTCGGCGCGAACGTGCTCGTGCCGGACGCCTTCCGCGTGCTGCGCGTCGTCACCGCCTAGCAAGCCGAGGGCGGGACCCAGCGGGGTTCCGCCCTCTCCCAACCGAGAGGAGGCGGCCATGCAACGCGCTGCTCAGACGTTCCACATGCCCGCACCGGACGGATGGCGGACCATCGCGGCCGGCGACGAGCTGGCCGACGACGACCCAGCCGTCACGGCGGCACCGCAGTACTTCACGCCCGTCGAACCGGCATCAGCCGAGCCTGCGAAGCCGGCCAGGCGCACCACGACCCGCCGCAAGAGCACCTGATGGCGGTCCGCATCTCGACTCCGGCGCGTAACGCGGCGGCGGACGCTGTGGCGGCGCTGGTCAACGGCGGGAGCGGGCCGGGTGTCCTGCGCGTCTACTCCGGCGGTCAGCCGGCCGGGCCGGGCTCAGCGCCGACGGGCACGCTGCTGGCCGAGTTCACGTTGTCTGATCCGGCGTTCGCGGCTGCTGTGGCGGGCTCGGTCGCGTTGGACACCACCCCGGCGCTGACGGATGTGGGAATGGCCAACGGCAGTGCCGGCTGGTTCCGGATGCTTGACTCCACCGAGGCCGCGGGCGCGGGCCTGGGAGTGCTGGACGGCAGCGTCACCGCCACGGGCGGCGGCGGGGACCTGACCATGAACACCACCACCATCAGCGTCGGTGTGACCGTGACGATCACCGCCGGCACCGCGACGATGCCGGCCGGATAGGAGAGGTTCCACTATGTCGCTGCGTCTCACAGTCGAGGTCCGCCACGATCCAATCTTCATGGTCAGCCCGCCGTACCAGATGCTGATGGCCTGGTGCGACGCCAACGCCATCCCGCTCGTCACGGGCTGGATGCTGTACGTGTACGACGAGGACCCGGTCCGTGCGGTGCTGACCGTGATCGACCTTGACGAGCAGGGCGAGTGGATCTGGTCCGAAGGGGAGCCTGAGCCGTCCACGCACGAGGTCACCTACCATCCGGCCAGCCTGCCGGCGATGGAGGGCTACATGCCGCGCGGCGGCTCGACCTTGGCGTAGGCATGGCCACGCGCCACAACGCCTGCGTCAACCCCGCCCTGGGCGTCGACAACGCCGGATGGGGTGGCGGCTCGGTGCCCGCCCGTGCTGCGGTGTCAGGCTTCGGCAGGCCCTTCGCCGCCCAATACACGTCCGGCACCTTCCTGAGCACCTCGCCCGGTGCGGCTGCGCCGGGCCTGCAGTACACGCTCAGCGCCTACGTCCGGCCCGCCAACGCGTTCTCATCTGGCGGCGGCGCCTACATCGAGTGGCGCAACGCCGCGAACGGCGTCATCTCCTACAGCAACGGCTCCTACACGCTGTCCGGCGGCGGCGTAGTGGTGCGGGCGAGCATCACCGGTACCGCGCCCGCGGGCACCGCGACCGCGCAACTCATCCTCGACGGCGTGAACTACAGCCTCACCACGTTCGACGCCACCATGGTCCTCATCGAGCAGACGGGCTCGCTGCTCGACTACTTCGACGGCGACTCCGAGGGCGCGAGCTGGGATGGGGCGCCGGGGAGCTCCTCCAGCACGCTGGAGGACGCCATCGCCGCGGTGCTGGCCGTCACACTGCCCCCGCTGACCACCGCCCTGGAGGGGGCCGTCACGGTCGAGGGCGTGCTGGCCGCGGTGCTGCCCGTGTTCACGGCGCAGCTGTCGGCGGTGGTGTCGGTCGAGGGCGCCCTGGCCGCGGTGCTGCCGGCCATGCGGGCAGCTTTGACCGGCACGTCGGACGCGGTCCCGGTACGGCCCGGCGCGATGGCGCCACGCGAACGCACCGGCGTGAAGGCCGCGGCCAGGGCGCGGCACGCAGCCAGGATGGAGGGCGCATGAGCTGGGATCTCGGCGATCAGGTGCCGCTGTCCATCACGATCACGGACGAGGCCGGCCAGCTGGCCAACGCCACGTCCGTGTCGCTGACGATCACCCTCCCGGACGGCACCACCCACGTACAGAACCCGGTGGCCCCGGCGTCGACGGGCGTCTACAACTACGACTACGAGACGCTCCAGGCCGGCGTGCACCGGGTGCGGTGGGTCGCCACGGGCGCCAACGCCTCCGCGTTCGCCGACGTGTTCGACGTCGAGCCGGCCGAAGGCGCTCCGTTCATCTCGCTGGCCGACACGAAGACCCACCTGCACAAGCTGACCGACGAGGACGATGAGGCGCTGCGCTGGTTCATCGGCGCCGGCTGCCAGGTCATCGAGGACCGGATGGGGCATGTCACGCCGCAGACCGTGGTGTCGGACGTGCCGGCCCGCCGCGGCGTGATCGTGTTGCCGGAGCGTCCGGTCATCTCGGTGACGAGCGTGGTCCGGTTGCCGGGCGGCGAGGTGATACCGCAGGCGGACGCGCTGGCAGGCACGGACGGCTGGACGTTGAAGAACGCCGAGGGCGTACTCCTGGTGCCGGCCTGGTGCGGCGCCGTGCGGGTCACCTACCGGGTCGGCCGTTCGCCGCTCCCGCAGAACTTCCGCTTGGCCGGCCTGGACCTGATCCAGCACCTGTGGCAGGGGTCGCAGCACAACAACAGCGGCGGCCGTCCGGCGCTTGGCCCCTCGGACGCGATCACAACCGGCCTGAAGCCGTACGCGCTGCCCTACCGGGTGTCCGAACTGCTGGGGCTCAAACGCCACCAGGAGCGCGACGAACCGCTCGTCGGCTGAGATGCCGCCACGACAGGAGGTTGTCCCGGCATGTCCACGATCCCCGCGGCGCTCGACGCGCTCGTGGCTCTTGCCGAGCGGGCCTGGCCGGACGTCCAGGTGCTCGACGGGGGCCCGACGACGAACGTCGAGAAGGACGTTATCGAGATCGGCTACAGCGGCAGCCCGAGCGAGGCCGACGTGCGCTCCACGCTGACCCGCGAACAGCTGGAGATGGACCCGGACCGGGAGTCCTACGACGTGATGTGCATGGTGTCGGCGTGGCGCGGCGACGCGCACCGCGGCGGCAAGCCGGACGCCCGAACCACCCGTGTCCGGGCGTTCGAGCTGCTCAACGGGATCCGGGGCGAGCTGGTTCGGGACTCTCGGCTGGGCGGGACGGTGATGATGGCCCGCCTGTCCACGCTGGACATGGCGGCCGACCAGACCGCTGACGGGCCGGTGTGCACGATCAGGTTCGTGGTGCACGTCGACGCCTACGCGGCGGCGTGATGGCCGAGCCGAGCGACCCGTCCGAGGCGATCCGGCTGCTGCACAAGGACCTCGGCACGATCGAGCCCGAGGTGCGCAAGAAGCTACGCCCCGCCCTGAAGGCGGCGGCTGAGCCGATCGTCGCGAACGCGAAGGTGCGCGCCTCCTACTCGGCGCGGATCCCGCGCGCGATCACGCTGTCCGTCCGGTTCAGCAAACGCGACCCCGGGGTGTCGATGCGCGTACGCCGCGCCGTGGCCCCGCACGGGCGCGCGCTGGAGGGCATCCGAGGCAACACCACGTTCCGGCACCCCGTGCACGGCCACCGTGACCGGTGGGTGGTGCAGCCGACCCGCTCGTATCTGGCTCCGGCAGCGGAGGCCGGCATGGACGGCGCCCTCGCGGCGACCGTCGCGGTAGTTGATCAGGTGGCGCGGGACCTCGGGTTCCGCTGACCCAAAGGGAGAACCCATGGCCTTCAGGCTGTCGTCGTCGTTCAAACTCGACGCGGAGATCACCAGTTCGCTGGACCTGACCACACCGACCAGCGCCCTGTCGGTGGCCCGCCAGTTGCGGCTGGCGCAAGGCACGGGCGCCGGCCAGGCCGACATGATCTGGTCGGACAAGGTCACCATCGCGGCCAGCGGCACCCAGGCCATCGACCTGGCCGGTTCTCTGACCGGGCCGCTGGGCGGGACGCTGACGTTCGTCAAGCTCAAGATGATCGTCGTCGCGGCGGTACCGGGGAACACGAACAACGTCAACGTGGTCTCCGATGCCACGAACGGCCCGCTGCTGTTCCTGGCCAAGGGCGACGGCATCCCGGTGAAGCCGGGCGGCCTGTTCGTCTGGTTCGACCCGAGCGCAGCGGGCGTGCCCATCACCGCGGGTACCGGCGACCTGATCAACCTCGTCAACAGCGCCGCGGGCACGCCGGTCACGGCCGACGTCGTCATCGTCGGCGCCTCGGCCTAAGGGGTTCGCATGGATTTCGTGTGGATCACCCACCCAAACCTGGACGGCCGCAAGGTCCGGGTGCCGGCCGTCAGCCTGCCGCACCACCAGCGGGCGGGCTGGGTCGAGACAGACCCGCCACCACCACCCCAACCGAAGACCACGACCTCCGAAGCCTCGGCAGACGCCGGGGCTTCTTCTTTGCCCAAAACCGAGTCGCCGAAGGGTCGGCGCACGAAGGGGGATGAGCAGTAATGCCCGCTACGCCGATCACTCCGGCCAGCCGGTTCTTCCGGCCCGGCATCACCAAGTGCTACTGGGTGCCGAGCATCGCCAACATCAACGCCCCGACCCGGCTGGAGCTGAACGCCGGCACGGACCTGTCCAAGGACATCGCCGACATCGCCGGCTGGATGGTCGCCGGGCAGCCGATCCCCACGCCCGACCTGAACAGCCGGTTCGTCGGCAACATCCCCGGCCTGACCAACGCCGACGAAAGCTCGATCACCTTCTACGAGGGTGAGGACGGCCAGGACGCCCGCTCGCTGATGCCGCGCGACGAGGACGGCAACATCGTCTGGCTGGACGGCGGCGACGTCGCCGGCCGGCTGATGGACGTGTTCCCGGTCCGCGTTCTGTCCGTCGGCAAGATCCGCAGCATGGGTTCGGAGGCTGGCCGGTTCACCACCCAGTACGCCATCACGAGCGAGCCCGCCGAGAACGTGGTCATCCCGGCATGAGCCTGCGCGAGCGGCTGCTTGACCGGCCGCGCCCGTCCGGTGAGGTCCCGCTACGTGTCGATGATGACACCGAGGCGCGGGAGGATCTGGAGCGGGCGCGCCGCGTCCTGTTCATGCTGCAGATCGAGGGCGGTGCCGACAAGGCGTTCCAGCGCGCCCGCACGGCGCTGACGAGAGCGGAGAAGAAGCTCCGATCCTGCTTCGAGTTCGTCACGGTGCGGGCGCTGGACCCGGGCGACTTCGAGGCTCTGGTGACCGTACATCCGCCGCGGCCGGACACCAAGGACAAGCTGTGGAACCTCGACACGTTCCCCAAGGCGTGCTTCCTGGCGTGTGTCGAAGGCGACATGACGCCTCAGGAATGGGAGCACCTGTGGGAGACGGGGCTCAGCAACGCCGAGCAGATCGAGCTCGGTAACGCGGCGATCCGGGTCAACATCCGGACGCCGGACGAGTCGCTCCCAAAAGGCTGGGCGCAGATCGAGGGCTAGCGCTGGAGCTGGCGGTCTGCCACCACTACCGGATCCGGCACTCCGAATTCCTGCGCTGGGACGACGACGACCGGGACAAGGCGATCTGGTGGTTCATCCGCGAGCGGCAGGCATGCCCGGCCTGCGGCACGCGGCCGGAGGAGTGGGACGAGAACACCGGCGGCCACCGGCACGCCTACGTCGCCGAACCGCGCCGGTGCCGCGGCTGCGAGGTCAAAGCCGCGGCTCAGGACTCCCTGGACGGCACCGAGGGCCGCGGGGTCTACATCGCGCTGATCCGCAACGAGGAGGTGCAGCGTGCCGATTCGTGACCTGGTCATCGCGTTGAAGTCCAAGTGGGACGGCGCGGGCCTGGACCGCGCCGACAAGGGTTTCGATCAGACCGAGAAGTCCGCGAAGAAGCTCTCCGACGAGCTGGGCCGGATGGAGAAGCAGGCCCGTAAGCAGCAGGACGCGCTGGTGGATGCCGGCAAGCAGGCCGACCGGTTCGGGCGCGAGCTTGACGACGTCGGCCGGACCGCGATCCGTACCCGGCGGCTGCTGGAGGACGCCACCAAGCGGCTTCCGAAGGTCGAGATCGACGCGGACTCCTCCGACGCCGAACGTGAGCTGGCCGACCTCGCCCGGCGGCTGCGTGACCTGTCCGACAAGCGCATCGGCATCGACGTTGACGCCGGCCAGGCCGCGAACGAGGCGGAGCAGATCCGGCGGGAGCTGACCGCGCTGGCCGCGCTCCACCCGGAGGTGGTCGTCGGCGCGAACGTCGAGCGCGCCATCCGGGACCTGGAGAAGGTGGAGCGGGAGGCGCGTGACCTCGACCGCCAGAACGTGACCGTCGACGTGGACGTGAAGGGCGCCGCGGCGGCGGCCGGGCAGATGATGCTCGTCCACACCGCGCTCACCCTGATCCGCTCCTCCGGCCCGGCGGCCGGCATGGCGGCGGGAGCGGCGATCGGGGCTTTGCCGGGCGCGGCGGCGCTGGCCACGTCGGCGATCTCTGTCGGGCTCGGCGGGGCGCTGGCCGGGCTCGGCCTGGCCGCAGCCCACGGCTCGGACGCGGCGCAGGACGCCATCGGCCAGCTGAAGGAAGCGGTCAAGCGCGAAGCGGCTGTGATGGGGCAGCCGTTCGAGTCGGTCTGGACGCGGATCGTGCAGGCCGCCGAGCGGGAACTGGGCGAGCTGTCGCCGGTCATCCGCCGTAACCTGGCCGATCTCGCGCCGGAGTTCTCGGAGTTCGCCGAGCGCGGCATTGACAGCCTGTCGGAGCTGAGCCCGGCCATCGACGGTATCGAGCGGGCGTTCTCGGCGGTGCTGGAGCAGCTCGGCCCGCGGATGCCGGAGATCATGCAGCATCTGGCCGCCGCGATCAACGAGATCACCGAGGCCGCCGCGGAGAACCCGCAGCTGCTGGCGGACTTCGCGGTCAATCTGGCCAAGGTCGCCGAGTGGGCGGCCGGCGCCACCGCGTCGCTGTCCCGGTTCGTGAAGTGGAGCCAGGAGAACGCGGGCGCGATCAAAGCCCTGACGGCGGCGATCAACCCGGCGGCTGCCGTGCTCGGCCATTTCACGGTAGAGGCGGGCAAGGCCGAGCGGACCAACATCGCCATGGGCCAGTCCAGCGTGCAGGCCGCGAGCGACTTCGGGGTCATCGCCGATTCCGCTGATGAGGCGTCTCAGAAGATGCGCGAGGCGTGGGCCGGCGCCTACGCGGAGTTCGCCAAGCTGGGCGACCTGCTCTCGTCGTCGCAGCAGCGGGCGTCGGCGCAGGAGAGCCTGAGCCAGGCGCAGGCCCGGGCGGCGGAGGTGCAACGGCAGGGCGCCGAGCGCATCGCGCGGGCGGAGCGGGACCTGGCCGACGTCCAGGAGCAGAGTGCGGAGCGGGTGGCCGCGGCCAAGCAGCGCGTGAAGGACGCGCACCGGCAGGCGGCGGAGGCGATCGAGGCGGCTCAGGACCGGGTCCGGGACGCCCAGGACGCGGTCACCGCCGCGGTGGAGGAGGGCAGCCGGCGGGAGGCCGACGCCCAGCAGCGGGTGGAGGACGCCCGCCAGCGCGCGGCGGAGGTGGCACAAGAGTCCGGCCGCCGGATCGAGGACGCCGCCCGCCGGCTGGCTGACGCCCAGCAGGACGCGGCGGCCCGGCAGGTGGACGCCGAGCGGCGCGTGGCCGATGCCCACCGTCGGACCCAGGACGCGGTGGAGGATCTCACCGCGGCCCGGGAGCGGGCCCAAGAGCGGCTTGAGGACCTGATCGCCGCGGAGTCGGGCGCGGCGCTCGATGAGGAGGGCGCGCAGCTCGCGATCGACCGGGCCCGGCAGCGCCTGGAGGAGATCCGCGCCGATCCCGACGCCACGGACTTGGATCGGCGGGAGGCGGACCTGGCCTACCGGCAGGCGCTCCAACGCCTGGAGGAGGTCCGGCGGCGCAACGCCGAGCTGCGGGAGGACCTGGCCGACGCTCAGCAGGCGGGGATCGACGGGTCGGCCGAGGTCGTGGACGCGCTCGCCCGGATCGAGGACGCCCGCCGGGCTGAGGGTGAGGCGCAGGAGGCGGCGGCGCGGCAGCGGGAGGAGTCGGCCCGCCAGGTCGCCGACGCCGAGCGGGCGCTGGCCGACGCCTACGCGGACGCTTCGCGTCAGCAGCAGGACGCCGCCCGGGCGCTGGCTGACGCCGAGTCTGAGCTGGACCGGACGCGGACCGAGAACGCCCGTGCCGTGCGTGACGCCCAGGAGGACGTGGCCCGGGCCCAGAAGGACGCCGCCCAGGTGGCCAAGGACAGCGCACGCCAGGTGGCCGAGGCGCAGGCTGAGGCCGCCCGCGCGGTCCGGGACGCCTCCCGGGACGTGATGGACGCCGAGCAGCGGGTCCGTGACACCCGGCAGGAGGTCGCCCGCGACACCCGCGCCGCCAACGACAGCGTGTTGGAGTCGTGGGCGAGGTTGCGCGGCGACGCCCAGCTCACCAGCGAGCAGCTGCTGGCGGAGCTGGAAAGGCAGGTCCGCGACCAGGAGCAGTGGGCCAACAACCTGATCAGGCTGGCCGGGCGGGTGCCGGATGAGATGCTCGCCGAGCTGACCGAACTCGGGCCGGGCGCGGCCGGGATCGTCGCCACCGCGGCGAACATGTCGGACGCGGAGCTGGCCAAGTTCATCAGCCTGTATGGCCGGAGCGGGAAGGCGGCCGGGCAGCAGTTCGCCACGAACCTCGACGAGGCCGACGACGTTCTGCGCCGGATCGCCTACCGGCACGGCCAGGCCGTCGCGGACAAGGTCCGGGAGGCGATGGACAACGGCAGGGTCGGCGTGTTCGAGGCGGCACGCCGGATCGGCCTGGAGATCGACCGGGGCATCATGGGCGACCGGGTGGTCACCATCCGGACCGAGGCGCAGGAGTTCGCCGCACGGATCAGCCAGCAGGCCGACGGCGGCATCCTCACCTACGCCGACGGCGGGGAGCACCACGTGGCGCAGATCGCCTCGGGGAACACGATCCGCGTGTGGGCCGAGCCGGAGACCGGCGGGGAAGCCTACATCCCGCTGGCGACGTCGAAGCGGTCCCGTAGCGAGGCGATCCTGGGCGAGGTGGCCGACCGGTTCGGCGGCATGTACCTGCGGCCGATGGGCGCCATGCCGGCGCCGAGCG
Source organism: Nonomuraea sp. (assembly GCA_036276095.1). Lineage (GTDB taxonomy): Bacteria > Actinomycetota > Actinomycetes > Streptosporangiales > Streptosporangiaceae > Nonomuraea. Next base: position 13,353 of record DASUCK010000562.1, read on the forward strand.
GGGGCGCGGCTGCGGGCGGCGCGTCCGGCCCGACCATCACCTACCAGATCAACGTGGACGCGTCGCTGAACAGCCCTGCCGAGGTCGGGTCGAAGGTCGTCAAGGCGATCCAGGAGTTCGAGCGGCGTTCCGGCCCGGGATGGAGGTCCTGATGGCGCTGCCCACGATCTCTATCGAGGCCCTTTTCGGCAACATCGGTGCCACCGGCAACAGCCGCGGCCAGACGTTCGAGGGCGGCACCAACGGCGTCGTCATCACCACGGGCAACAGCGGCGGCCCGCAGAGCAACAACTTCAACAGCGTGACCGGGTCGCCGCAGTACAGCACCGCGCAGGCGTACACGAGCGGCGTCCTGTCCGCGGTCAACCCCAGCGTGGGCGTGGACTGTCACATGGACTGGACGGGCGTGGCCCAGTCCGGGGACGTCTTCTGCGCCCGCTATTACCTGTATCTCGTCTCGGCGCCGAGCGGCACTCAGCGGACGTTCGTCCTGATCGGGCCGAGTGGCACCGTCTCGGCGGTGTGGCTGTTCACCGATCGGACGCTACGCGTGTACACCGGGTTCTCGACGGCGGTGGCGGTCCAGCTCAGCACACCCATCCCTGTGGGCACGTGGGTCCGCATCGAGCTGCGCTACACGATCAACTCGGGCGGCAACGGGACCGCGGAAATCTGGCAGTACAACGATGCGGCCAGCGTGACACACACGGAGTACGCCATCTCGGGCACCCTGGCCTGGCCAGGCGGCAAGCCCCAGACGGCTGAGTTCCACCTGCAGCGGGACGCGGGCGGTTACTGGTATCTGGACAACCTCGCGGTCGGCGACTCCAAGCTCGGGCCGTTCGTGGCCGCGTGGGAGGATCTCACCCCGTACGCCAAGCACGGCATCACCACCCGGCGCGGCAGCAGCCGCGTGCAGTCGCCGGTGATCCGCTACGAGGCCGGCACGGCGACGTGCACACTGAACAACACCGACAGGCGATTCGACCCCACCAACACGAGCGGCCCCTACGTGTCCGCCGGCACGAGCCGGGTGACCCCGATGCGGCCCATCCGGATCCGCTGCGTCTGGAACGGCGTCACCTACCACCTGTTCCGCGGGTTCGTCGACGAGTGGGACGTCGACTGGGTCGGCGACGTCTACAGCGAGGTCACCGTCCGCGCGACGGACGGGTTCAAATATCTGCAGAACAAGCGGCGCAAGCCCACCCGGATGCTGATCAACGGCGAGTGGACGGTCCTGACCTACGGCGAGGGCGAGGATTCCGGCGCCCGGATCAGCCGGGTGTTGGACTCGGCGCAGTGGCCCGCACCCGACCGGGTGATCGCGGTGGGCAACAGCCCGATGCAGGCCACGCCGCTGGAAGGCGACGCCCTGTCGGAGCTGCAGAACGTGGCCGACAGCGAGTTCGGCGAACTGTACATCGACGGCCAGGGCCGGGTGGTCTTCCGTAACCGGCGGGCGATCCACACCGAGAGCCGCAGCGTGAACGTGCAGGCCACGTTCGGCAGCCCGCCGACCTCCCGCACACCAGCCGAGGCCAAGCTCGCCACCGACGACGCCACCCTCTACAACCAGGTGATCGCCACCCGGGCCGGCGGCATCGAGCAAGAGGCGCACGACCTGGCCTCCCAGACCGAGTACTTGACCAGGACCTTCCAAGCGTCCGGGCTGCTGCTGACCAGCGACGGCGAGACACTGAACTGGGGCCAATGGATTCTGTTCCTGGCCTCCGATCCCGAAACCCGCTTCGACGAGCTCCGGGTCCACTGCCACGCCGACCCCGACGCGCTCTTCCCCCTGGTGCTGCCGCGGGAGATCGGCGACCGGATCCAGATCGTGCGCCGGCCGCCGGGCGGCGGCAGCGACATCGTGCGGGACGCGTTCATCCGCGGCATCAGCCACGAGGTGGCGGGCCAGCGCTGGATCACCACGTTCCAGCTGCAGTCCGCCCGCCAGTTCGGCGGCTTCTTCACCCTCGACGATCCCACGCTGGGCGTGCTCGGCAACGGCGTCCCGATGACGTTCTAGGAGGTGGCGATGGCGGTCATTCCCAACCCGCGCACCTGGGGTGCGACCGAGGGTGTGACGGCGGCCAAGCTGAACGCCGACATCCGCGACGCGCTGAACTTCTACCTGGCGCCGCCGCTGGCCCGGCTGCGCAAGAGCGGCACCCAATCCGTTCCCAACAACTCAGTCACGGCTGTGACGTGGGACGTGGAGGTGATCGACCGGGACGGGGGTCATTCCAACGTGACCAACCCGAGCAGGTACACCGCGCAGACGGCGGGCTGGTACCACCTCAGGGCAGGGATCGTGTGGTCGGGTTCCAGGAACACCGGGTGGCAGGACCTGTATTTCCGCAAGAACGGTATCGGTACGACCCTTCAGAACAGATCTGTGTGGGTCAGCCACGAAGACCTGTTCCTCAACGACAGCCCACACATCACCGAGGGCTATATGTCGCTGGGCGTGGGTGATTACGTCGAAGTAGTCACGATCATTCAGAACAGCCCCGCACCGGTCAACATCACCAACAACATTACGAGCTGGGAAATCAGATGGGTGGCCGCCTGATGCCAATCCACACGCCAGTCACCTGGAACGTCGCGGACACCCCTACCCACACCATCCTGAATGCTCGTATCCGCGACGGCATCAACGGATTGAAGGCGCTGCCGCTCGCCGTTCTTCGTAAGACGGCCAACCAATCAATCTCCAGCGGCGTGCATACCGCCGTCACCTGGAACGCCGAAGACGTCGATTCCGATGGCGGCCATTCCACCGTCTCGGCCACCGAGCGGTACACCGCGCAGACGGCGGGCTGGTACTACCTCACCGCCACGGTGGTCTTCGGCGGAAACGCCAACGGCCGCCGCGACGCCTACTTCAGAGTCAACGGCGACACCAGTCGCCGGTGGGGGTGGAACACCCAGACGCCGACCACCGACGCCACGGGTGCCGACATCTGCATGGTGATCTCCACACACCTGCATCTGGACGTCGGCGACTGGGTCGAGGCGATCGCCCACCAGGACAGCGGCGGCGCGCTGAATGTCCTGACATCCAACCAGGACTCCCGCTTCCAGATCATGTGGGTGGCCCAGACTGACGGCGACGTCAGGCCGCTCCCCGACCCCAAGACGTGGGCACCCGGTATCTGGTCGGTTGCGGAGATGAACGTCCAGATGCGGGACGCGGAACAGTTCTTCCTGCAGCCGCCGTTGTGCATCGTCCGCAAGGATCAAAGCCCCCAAACGTTGCCGCCCTTTTCTTCGGACTTGGTCATCTGGGACACCGTGGTTCGTGACAACAACCATTTCTACGACTCCAGCAAGCCGACGCGCCTGACCGCTCAACTGGCGGGCTATTACCTTTTCACGCTGCAGTTGCAGTGGCTGCGGGATCCCGTGACCGACGAGCCGCGTTACCATCGCGTGCAGTTGTTCAACCAGGCGGGAACTGTGCTGGAGACCCTCCTGCTGTTCCAGAACGACATGAAGCAAACCAACGAGAGCTATACCAGCTCGGCGATAGCGGCCATGAACGCCGGCGACTACGCGGTGGCGCGGGCCCACGAATTCGCGCCCACAACCAACCAGCTGGCCGAGCTCGACCCTTCCAGCACCCAATACGGCTGCCAGATGGACATGCGCTGGGTGTCCGCGCTCTGACACCCCCGTGATCGTGTCGTCCCGCTGCTGAGGGTGCGGGCGGGACGGCACCCAACCACCCGCGGCGCACGCCGTGCTGAGTCCGAACGGAGGCGCGGTGACCGACGAGCCGCTGATCATCGAGCGTTTGGCTCGCATCGAGACCAAGCTCGACAACGCCATCGGCCGAGCAGACGACCACGAGACCCGTATCCGCCGCCTGGAACGCGCCCTGTGGCTCGTCACCGGCGCCGCGGCGGCGGTCGGCGGCGCGCTCGGCTCCATCGTCCAGCAGGTCCTGGGAGGCGCCTGATGCCGTGGCTGACCCAGCTCGCCGACGTGGCGAGGAGGACGGGCTATCCGGTGACCGAGGTACGCGGGTGGACCACTCGCGGCCACGGGCCGCAGCCCGAGGTGCAAGGGGTGGTGTGCCACCACACCGCCGGCTGGAACGACCTGCACATCGTGCGCGACGGCCGACCGGGATTGGACGGCCCGTTGTCGCAATTCTGGCTGCAGCACACCGGCCGCATCTGGGTGGTCGCCGCGGGCCGGTGCTGGCACAACGCGCCCTCGACCAGCGGCCACCACGACAACTCCAGCGCCATCGGCATCGAGGCCGAGAACGACGGCCGCCGCCCGTGGCCACAGGCCCAGCTCGACGCGTATGCCGCGTTGTGCGCCGAGCTGTGCAAGGAGTTCGGGCTGCCCGCGAGCCGGGTCAAAGCCCACCGCGAGGTGAACACCGGCAAGGTCGACCCGCACTCGATCAACATGTACGACTTCCGCGTCCAGGTGGCGCAACTCATCGAAGGAGAGCCCATGGACATCGACGCCGTCTGGCATGACGCCCGCATCAAGCTCAACCGCGGCGAGAAGACCGAGAAGTCCATCAGCCCCGCCGCGTACCTGCAGGAGATCGAGACCGAGCAGGACAGGATCAAGACCCGCCTCGACGAGCTCCACGCCAAGCTGGATCAGGTGCTCGCCAAGCTGAGCGCGTGAGGTCTGACCTGCGCAATTAATCGTATTACCGCGAAGTACACACCTCTGCTGGCAGACGTCCCGGGCCCTTGCGCTCGGGTCTTTTCATGTCCCCCGAGCACTGGAGAACCCGTGCTGAAGAAGATCGCCCCCCTCGCCGCTACCGCTGTCCTCATCCTGGGAGGCGCCGGCGTCGCCGCGGCCTCCGAGGCGTCCACCGCGGCGGCGAAGCCGAAGCAGTACGGCGCGTGCGTCCACCGCACCACCGGCGTGATGCGGCTGCTGGAGCCGAACCGGCTGAAGAAGTCCCAGTTCGGCAAGTGCAAGAGCACCGAGCGCAAGATCTACGTGCCGACCAAGGACGCCATCCCGGTCGTCCCGCCGGTCCCGGCGACGGTCGTGTTCAAGCGCAGCACCGGCGTGGAGACGTGCACCAAGACGGCGGACGCGACGCTGACGTACGACTGCAAGACCGTCCCGGTGCCGACGCCCACCGCCACCGCCACGTCCTGATCGGGAAAAGCGGCCCGAATATATACCGGCTGGCATACCGGGCCGGCGGCTGACTGGTGATCAAGGTGTTGGGAATCGGCTGATTTTATCAGCGGCTCTGCAACACACGCCGTGTGTGATCATGGCTAATTCTATTACCCATGATCACACATCGTGCCTGTGGCCAGCGGAAACACCGCTGGTCTTATAGCTTTGCGACCTCATTGGAGGGGTCATGCACGATCTCATCCTGTCGTGGATCCGTACTGCCGTTCCCGCCGGCGTCGGCGGCCTGGCCGCCTGGCTCTCGCTGAAGGGCATCGAGGTGGCGCCGGACGACGCCCTGGCGGTCGGTGTCAGCATCGGCGCCGCGACGACCACCACCTACCAGGTGGTCGTGTCCTCCCTGCAGCGCAAGTGGCCGATCGTCGGCGTGCTGCTCGGCTCGACCAAGCTCCCGGTGTACAAGTCCGGATTCGACGAAGGCCAGCGCACCTACGGGATGTAGGGCTTAGGCGCGAGCCCCCGGTCACCTCTTCGGAGGTGACCGGGGGCTTTCTTGCGTTCTCCTTGACGGGCCCGCCATGCCGACAGACGATCGGGCAGAAGTCGAGAAATTCCAAGCAACTCGATCAAGGAGCGATCATGCGCCTACGGTTCCTCGGCAGCAACAGCGAGCAAGGTACGTGCCCCGCCGTCTACGAGACCGACCGCGGCACGATCGCCGTACAGGGGAAGCTCGTCACCGATCCCGATGCGCTCGGCGATGCCGTTAATCTGGCCTCCGACGAGGTCATCATCGAGATCCCCAAGGACCTCTTGCCGTACTTCCCCCAGGGGTGACCGTGCTTCTGTCCGAGGCTGAGCTGGGCGAACTGCTCGCCACCTTCACTACCAGCGCCTTCCGTTTCGAGCTGCGCGAGCGCTACAACAGCACCGTGGGTGCCGAGCCGTTTCGCAAGTGGCAGGCCGGCGAGCCGGACGACTATGCCTGGCACCGGGCTTGGATGGAGAAGGTCAGGCGGGACGTCGCGGCAGGGAAGACCTGGCAGCGAGTCCGCATCGTTTCCGTGCCGCCCTCGGACTACACCCGGTACGGCATCGAGGTGGCCCGGCTCAGCGTGGCGGCCGGCGAGGACATTCGGTATCTGCGTCGTGACGTCGCCGAGTCGCTCGAATTGGAGCCGTACGATGCATGGCTTCTCGACGACGCCCGCCTGATCTGGCTGCATTTCCACGGTGCCGACGACACGTTCGCCGGCGCCGAGCTCGTCACCGACACAGAGGTCCTCGCGCGCCACCAGACATGGCGAGACCTCGCTTTGAAGCACGCCCAACCGCTCGAAGAGTTCGCCGCACGCCTCCCGTGAATCAGCCCCTCCTTGGCCAGCAAGCCGTTCAAGCGCTCGGCATCCGCCTGCGAGACCTGCGGCGCGATGCCGGGCTGACCGGCCGCCAGCTAGCCACGGCGTGTGGTTGGGTGCCGTCGAAGGTGTCGAAA
>DASUCK010000563.1:0-23399 GCA_036276095.1 Nonomuraea sp.
CCCCGGAGGGACGCGTGCGACCGCGGATGAGGGCGTACGGCCGGACGACGGGCCCGGCCTCCTCATCGAACCACCGCGGGCTGTCGCTCATGACGCTCCCGCGCGCGGGTTGGTGGTGATGTGCTGGCCCACCCGCTTGACCAGCATCGCCATCTCGTACGCGATATGCCCGACGTCCACGTTGGCGTCGGCGATCACGGCCAGGCAGGTGCCCTGACCGGCGGCCGTGACGAACAGGAACGCCGACTCCATCTCCACAATGGTCTGCCGCACGTCGCCGCCGCCGAAATGGCGCCCGGTGCCCCGCGCCAGGCTCTGGAAACCGGCCGCCACGGCGGACAGGTGTTCGGCGTCCTCGCGGACCAACCCCTTGCTGTAGCCGATCGCCAGGCCGTCGGTCGACAAGATGACGGCCTGCCGGACGGCGGCCACCCTGGCGGTCAGGTCGTCCAGCAGCCAGTTGAGCTCACCGGTGTTGGCAGTCGGCACACTCATGCATCCCCCTTACTCATGGCCCCTCCTCAGAGGCTTCTTCTCGGGCGCGTTGGGTTCCCCGCTGGAAGGCGGAGAACAGGTCGCGTACCTCGTCGGGAGAGCGTTCAGGCTGCTTCTCCGGCGGCTCGGGCGGCTCGGGCCGCTCCTGCGGCGCCTCCTTGAGCCGGGCCGGCAGGCTGGCCTGGCGCACCCGCCGCGGCAGCCCGGCGTGGGTGCCCGAGGTGACCACCGCGAGCGCCTTCTTCCTCGTACGGCTCGGCAGCGCGGCCATCTCCTCCCCGCTGTCGCCGGCCGTGAGCGCCGTCTGCTCGGTCACCATCGAGCGCGGGACCAGCATGATGGCGATCGTGCCGCCGAACGGCGAGCGCCGCAGCATGACCTTGATCTCGTGCCGCTGCGCCAGCCTTGCGACGACGAACAGGCCGAGCTTGTCGCTGTCGGCGAGGTCGAACTCGGGCGGGTGGGCCAGGAGCCGGTTGAACGCTCCGTACTCGGCTTCCGACAGCCCGGGCCCGCGGTCTTCGATCTCGACGGCGTAGCCGTTGCTCACCTGGTCGCCGCGCACCTGCACCCGGGTGTCCGGCGGCGAGTAGATGGTGGCGTTCTCGATCAGCTCGGCGATGAGGTGGGTGAGGTCGGCCGCGGCGCCGCCGTCGAACGCGCTGACCGGCATGGCCGCGATGTCGACCCGGGTGTAGTCCTCGACCTCGGCGACCGCGGCCCGGACGATGTCGATCACGGGCACGGGCTTGCGCCAGGCCCGCCCCGGCTGGGACCCGGACAGGACGATCAGGCTTTCCGCGTGCCGCCGCATGCGGGTGGTGAGGTGGTCGAGGCGGAAGAGTTCCTCCAGCCGGTCGGGGTCGTGGGTGCGCCGTTGCATGCCGTCCAGCAGGGCGAGCTGGCGGTGGAGGAGGCCCTGCTTGCGCCGGGCGAGGTTGAGGAAGACCTGGCCGATGCCGTGCCGCAGGGTGGCCTGGCCGACGGCCGCGGTCACGGCGGTGCGCTGCACGGAGCCGAAGGCCCTGGCCACGTCGGTGATCTCCGCGGAACCGCTCACCTTGATCGCCTTGGCCTCCTGCTTCACGTCGACCGCTTCGCCTTCGCGCAGCCGGTCGACGAGGTCGGGCAGCCGTGTCTCGGACAGCTCGACCGCGGCCTCGCGGAGCGCGCCCAGTTCGCTGGCCAGCCGGCGACCGAAGCGTACCGAGATGACGATCGAGGCGAGCACCGCGATCAACCCGACGCCGCCGGCCACCGCGATCTTGACGACCGTGGACGTGGCGGCGTCCACGGTGCGCGCGGCCAGCGCCTCGGTGGCCTCCCGGCCGTGCCGGTCGAGCTCGGCGGCGACCCGGTTGATGGTCTCGTTCCAGGTGGCGGGGTCGGCGGGCGGCGCGCCGGTCCTGACGATGCGCGCCTCCATGGTCGCGTACGTCTGGAACGGCTCGGAGGCGAACACCCGCTCGTACGGCCGCCGCGTGGCCACGTCGAGGCCGGCGACGCCGCGGGCGTGCAGGAACCTCCTGGAGGCGGTGTAGTCGGTGAAGGCGGCGGCCTCGGGCTGGGTGAGCCGCCCGTCGGCGAGCGCGCCGACGATGAGGGCGTGCTCCCTGGCGACGTACTCCCTGGCCATGCCCATGGCCTGCAGCGAGGACGCCTGCTGGAGGATGGCGAGGTCGGAGACGGTGATGAGGTGGTCGTAGACCGTGAAGATCGCGTCCAGGATGCGGTTGTACTCCTCCAGCCCGGTCAGCCGGGAGCCGAGGCCGTTGTCGATGTCCGACCGGACGGCGCCGAGCCGGTCGAGCGCGGTGAGGAGGGCGTCGAGCGGGCCGCGCATGTCGTCGTTCACGGCGTCGCCGGCGGTGGTGGCGGCCCGGCGGAACTCCCCGACGGACCGGTCGGTGCGGGCGCGCTGGCCGCGGAGCACGTCGGTGAGCCGGCGCGTGGTGAGCGCCTCGGCGGAGCGGGCGCGCTCGGCCTGAAGCTGGAGGCCCAGGTCGGTGGAGGTGACGGCGATGGTGTCGTACAGCGTGCCGGCCCGGAGCAGGGACTGCGCGTCACCCATGGTGAGGTTGAGCACGAACCCCCAGAGCGCGCTCAGAGACAGGAGGGGTAGCAGCAGCAATAAGAAGATCTTGAACCGAATTGACCGGTTTTGCGAGCCCATGTCCCAACCTCGAGTCGGGGGCATTTCCACACCTTGTGTAAATACACCTCCGGAAGATCGCACAGGAGACTAGCACCGTTTATGCGTCCGGCGCAGTGGGAGGAAGGCGTTCATTACCGTGATTATTGGGACAAGATCCCTCGTTCGGGACGTTCGCGCCTGATCTCCCCGCAGGTCAGGCTTGTTCGAGCAGCTCGTCCACGGCGCGGAAGGCGGCTGTGACCGCGGCGTCCGCGCGGGCGACGGAGACCGCGTCCGAGCCCGCGATCGCGATCCGCCCGAACCGGCGGCGCGCCGTGTCCGCGGGGAACGGCCCGTCCGGGTAGAACGGGTGCCACGGCCGGCAGTACTCGGGCGCGTTGCCGTGCCCCCACCGGTTGACCGTGATCGCCTCGATGTCGCGGGCCGGGTCGAACCCGCCGGGGCCGAGCAGCCGGGTCAGCTGGTCCCGGATCGTGCGCTCCAGCCGCTCGTACGGCGTCCTGAAGAGCTCCCGCCGCCCCTCCACGGCCCCCTCCACGGGCCCCAGCTCCGACCGGCACGGCGTGGCCAGCAGGTGCACCGTCGCCGGCGGCCCCGGCTCCAGCTCCGTCAGGCACCAGTACGCGCCGGTCCACCGCACCCTGCGGAGCCCGGCCCGCCGCCAGGCGTCCGAGCCGCGCATTCGTACGGTGGCGTGCAGCAGCGGCATCCGCACGGCCGCGCGCAGGGCGTCCCGCTGGTCGGCCGGCAGGTCCGGCACCAGGTACGGGATCACCGCCCCCCAGCAGGCCAGGATCACCGCCCCGGCCTCGACGCTCCTGACCTCGTGGCCGTCGAAGTAGGCCACGCTGGCCGCGCCGGCCCCGTCGCGTACGGACACGACCGGGCTGGACAGCCGGAACCGCGCCGGCGCCCCTGGCCGGTCCAGCTCGCCGGGGGCCAGCCGGCGCACCATCGACCGCACCAGCCCCTGGTTGCCCTCGGGGAAGTGGTAGACGTCGGGGTCGGCGATGCCCCACTGCCGCTTCACCGTGGGCGAGTTGAACCGCGACGGCTTGCCCGCGTCGAGTTCCAGCCCCGCGAATCCCGGATACCCGGTGCCCCAGGCGTCGATCGCGCCGAGCGCCCGCGTGTCGTAGCCCCATTCCGGGCAGGACATGCTCCGGCAGAACCGCTCGACGTCCGGGTGCGCGCCGCAGACCTCCAGCAGGAACGCCGAGTACGTCAGTCCCGCCAGCCGCTCCTGTTTCCCCTCCACCGGCAGCGCGGGGAACCAGTCGGGCGGGTCCCGGCGCAGCGTGCGCAGGTCGTCCCTGGCCTTCCTGGCGATCGGCAGGCGGGCCACCCAGTCGGAGGTGAGCCGGACGAGGGTGTCGGCGCCGAAGGTCTCCGCGTCGCACATCACCGCGTCGGCCGTCCGGGGGTGGGCGCGGCCGCTCTGCCGGTGGTAGACGGTCCGCCGAGCCTGGCCGCCGATCTCGTCGTGGTTGTCGAGGACGAGCACGTGCGCGCCGGGGTCGCGGCGCAGCCACTCGCCGGCCGCGCTGACGCCGCTGAGCCCGCCGCCGACGACCACGAGGTCGTACCGCTCGCCGGTGGGCTCGGGCGGGTCCGCGTGCTGCCAGAAGCGGCCGTCCCTGAGCGCGTGCGGCACGCTGAGCGCCTCGGGGGCGCCGCCCTGGAATCCGTACGGCGCCGGCGGCGTCGCGACCTCCTGGGGCGGCTCGGCCTTGCCCGTGGACGCGAGAGCGCCCACGGCGATGCCGTCGAAGAAGTCCCGGCGGGAAATCGGCTGATTCATCCCGAGATTGCGCGGACTCAAGCTCATGGCGCGATCATCAGCAGGCCCCCGCGGAATGCCGTCAGGGGCGCGCAGCGGCGCGGGAAACTTTTTGCGCGTCCTATGACGGTGAATGCCGCTCCCGGACATGTGATCACTTGTCAGGCGCCCGTGACCTCGTGGTCCGGCCTGCTGCAGGGCGCGAAGGCGGCGAACCGGAAATGCCTCGCCAACCAGCTGAATACCGTGAATAGCGACGTTACCCAGAGGGCTGGACGGCGATTCCTCTAGCGTTTTCGACAATGCCGCCAGAGTGAAATGGAGACCCTCATGCTCAAGGCCGTTCCCGGCATATTCCTGGGCCTGCTGGCCCTCGCCGGGTGCTCGTCGGGCGAGGCCGCCTCGCCCGCGCCCGCCGCCAAGGCGTCGCCGTCGCCGTCCGCCGACGCCTCGGGCCTCCGCGCCGCGCTGCTGCCCGTGCCCGAGGGCATGCGTCTGTCGTACGGCCCGGAGCTCGGCGCCTTCGGCACGCTCAAGTCCACCCAGCAGGGCCTGGCCGCGGTCCGCCAGGCCAAGCTGGAGCGGCCGGAGTGCGCGGGGGCGGCGCAGCTCGACGCCGCGCAGCCCGACGTCGCCAAGTCGCCCGCCGCCGTGGTCGCCTTCGCCGCCGACCGCGGCTCGATCACGCAGGCCGTGGTGAAGCTCCCGGCGGAGACGTTCCCCGCGCCGCTGCCCAAGCAGTGCGCCTCCTACAGCGCCGACGTCGGCGGCGCCAAGGTCGCCTACAAGACCCGCACCCTGCCCATGCCGGCCAAGGGCGACCAGTCGCGCGCCTACCTCACCACGGCCACGGGCGGCGCGAAGGCCGCCCAGATCGGCTCGGTGATGATCAGGCGCGGCACGGTGGTCATGAGCATGCTCGTGGTCGGCGAGCAGGTGAAGCCCAACGGCCTGTACGAGCTGGCCAAGCTCGCCGACCAGAACCTCGCCCGGGTCACCGGCTGACCGGGCGGGTCAGGCCCGGGGCTCCACGGCGCGGGATCAGATCAGCACGTGCGCGTCCGGCCTGCCCACGAAGGAGAACTGGGCGTTGCGGGTCAGCTTGATGTGGTCCGCCTGCCAGGTGTGCATGGAGGCGTCGGCGCCGCGCCAGTAAACGAAGTTGAAGCGGTCCGCCGAGTAGATCTTGACGGAGTCCGCCTTCAGGCGGCGTACGAGCTCGGTGTCCTCGCCGCGGGTGATGTCGGCGAAGCCGTACGAGCGGAACATGTCGGCCTTGCCCAGGAACGTGCCGCCCTGGACGAGGAACGAGTAGCGGTGCTCCAGACCGGGGAGCCGGAGCATGGTGGTGTCGCTGCCCTCGAAGTACGCGTAGTGGGCGCCCTTGCCCACCAGCTCGGCGTCGGAGTAGTCAAAGGCCCGCACCAGGTCCGACAGGTAGTGCTCGCCGTACAGGTTGTCGTCGTCCATCTTGGCGATCAGGTCGCCCTCGGCGGCCGCGATGCCCAGGTTCATGCACGCGCCGAGTGACAGGTCGGCGGCGGCCGGCAGCACGACGACGTCCGTGATGCCGGCCATGCGGGCCTTGTCGGCGACCACGACCGGGTCGATGTCGAGGCCGTGCAGCACCATGACGAGCTGCAGCGGCCGGTGGAGCTGCCGGGCCACGGACGAGATCGCGTGCTCGATCTGCGCGGCCCGGTTGGTGGGCAGCACCACCGACACCGAGCGCGTCCTGGGCGCCACCGGCCGCCCGAGCACCCGCATGATCTGGTCCACCCGATGCGAGAACAGGTGCTTGTCGAAGACCTCCCGCATCGCCAGGTGCCCGAGCCTGGCCCGCAGCTCCGGGCTGTTGATCAGGTGCAGCACCTGGTTGTACGACTCCACCGGCTCCCGCGCGATCAGGATCAGGTCGCCGAACGTCTCCTCGATGGCCCGCGACCACCCCGACACGACCGGGGTCGCGCACGCCGACAGCTCGAACACCCGCCGCGCGCACATGGTCGGCGAGTCCAGCACGGAGTTGACGTTGAGGAAGACCTTGTACATCCGGGACGCGGCCAGCATCTGGTCGTAGGGCAGCTCGCCCACGATGTGCGGCCGGTACTTCTCCGGCCAGGCGTACTTCTCGTCCACCTCGCCGTTGCGGGCGAAGATGTGCAGGCCCAGCTCGCGTACGGGGTCGAGGACGATCTCCATCTGCTCGCGGCGCTCGGGGTGCTTGTCGCGGAAGTACATCCCGGCGAAGACGACGTCGTGCAGCCGGCCCTGCTTCTGCTGGATCGGGTTGTGGACGCGGGGCTGGGCGGCGAACTGCAGCACGTCCACCCGATCGTGTCCCAATATTTCCCGATATTTCGGCAGCATGTCGCCGTCACAGGTGAACACGTAGTCGAACAGCTTGGCCGTGTCGATGAAGAAGTCGAAGTTCGGCGGGTCCTCCTTGTTCCAGAAGACCGTGGGGATGCCCTCGGCCCGGCACCAGGCCACCAGCTCGCGCAGCGGCTCCTTGGGGGCGTTGGTGCCGGTCATCTGGTAGCGCCACCGGCCCTGGTTGCCGTGCCAGGCCGACTCGCAGAACAGCAGGTCGGGACGCTTCTCGGCGAAGATCTCCGGCCAGTCCTTCAGCCCGAACTCGATCTGGTCCCACTCGTAGCGGAAGGCCATCCTGGAGAAGTCGTCGAGGATCACCGCGACCTTCAGGCCGGGCCGGTTGACCGGGCCGGCCGGCCACTTCGCCGGCGGCACCTCGGCCAGCGGCGGCCGGTTGTTCGCCAGCTCGATGGCCTCGTTGACCGGCATCGGCGGCTTGGGCGCCCGCTCCTTCGAGCGCACCGCCTCCATGATCTTCCCGGGGCTCTTCGCCCCGAGCGCCTCGCCCAGCTTGTACGTCCGCTTCGCCTGCGTGGCCTCCAGCTTCCACTGCGCGTACGCGGCCTTCGCCTCGGCGATCTCCAGCCGCCGCCGCAGCTCCCTGAGCTCGGCCTCGTACCGCTCGACGAGCTTGCGTTCCTCGGGCAGCCAGTTGACGGGGCCCAGGCGTTGGAAGGCAGGGGGTGCGGGGGGCTCGGTCATGGTGGTGCAGCCAATCGCTCAGGTGGGGGAGCCGATGAGAAACCCGCTCATCGCGTCGTGGCTGGTCACTGCCGTAGTGGCAGTTGATTTAGCCGGTTTCTCATCGGTTGTCATATTACGTGGGAGGCGACGGCTATTCCTGGCGTTTGGCCTGGGAAGCAGGCGCCAGATTGTCCCCGCGCAGCCACGCCTCGATCACCGTGGCGATGCGCGGGCCCGCCTTGCCGTCCCACAGCACCGGCAGCTCGCCGGCCGGCGTGGCGGCGCCGTCGGCCAGCGCCTTCTCCGCGGCGGCGGGCAGCAGGGCAGGGGTGACCAGGCGGTTCGTGCCGTGTGTGATCGTGATCGGGCGCTCGGTGTTGGGGCGCAGGGTCAGGCAGGGCACGCCCAGCACGGTCGTCTCCTCCTGCACGCCGCCGGAGTCGGTGACGACCAGCGCGGCGCCGCGGACGAGTGAGAGAAAGTCCACATAGCCCAGCGGCTCGATGACCGTGACCGTCTCGCCGTCCACCCGGCCCGCCTCGGCCAGGCGCGCCTTGCCGCGCGGGTGCACCGGGACCACGATCGGGACCTGCCGCGAGACCGCCAGGACGGCGTCCACCAGCTCCTTGGCGGCCTCGGCGGTGTCGACGTTCGCGGGCCGGTGGAGCGTGGCCACGGCATACCGATCCGGTATGCCGAGGCGCGCCACCACGGGCTCCGGCTCCAGGCGCGGCAGCGCGGAGAACAGGCTGTCGATCATGGGGTTGCCCACCAGGTGCACCCTGGCCGGCGGCACCCCCTCGGCGGCCAGGTAGGCCAGGGCCTCGGGCGAGGTCGCGAAGAGCAGGTCGGCCAGCGCGTCGGTGACGACCCGGTTGACCTCCTCGGGCATGCCCCGGTCGAACGACCGCAGCCCCGCCTCCACGTGCGCGGTCGGCACGCCCAGCTTGGCGCAGACCAGGATCGCCGCCAGCGTCGAGTTGACGTCGCCGTACACCACGACCAGGTCGGGCTCCTGCGCCTGCACGACCTCCTCCAGGCCCACCAGCAGGGCCGCGGTCTGCCTGGCGTGGGTGCCCGAGCCGACGGCCAGGTTCGCGACCGGTTCCGGCAGGCCGAGGTCGGCGAAGAAGACGTCCGACATCAGGGCGTCGTAGTGCTGACCGGTGTGGATGATGCCCTGCCGCACGCCGAGCTCGCCGAGTGCCCGCACCACCGGGGCCGCTTTCACGAAATTGGGACGAGCACCCAAAACGTGCAGGACCAGGGGGTTCTCCCTCATTGACCTCGCCTTTCGGAGCGGAAGGGAAAAAACGCTGCCTATGGTACGGTCACCGCGTGGCATCCGACGCCAGTCGTCAAGACTCCTCCCGTACCACCCAGAAGGTTTCCGCGAAGTCCGCCCGTGCCGGCGTCGGTGGACTTCTGAAGGGCTTCGTCCGCAACCCGATCATCGTGTCGCGCGTCGTCGCGACGAAGGTCCGCTCCGATCCCGTCCGGGTGGCCCAGGCCGCCGCCGACGCGCTCCCGCCCCGGCTCCGCCCCATCGTGGGCAGCGTGGCCTGGCCGGCCGCCCGCCGGGCCCGGCGCATCGTGCGCAAGTTCGGCATGCGGGTGATCAAGGGGCCGTGGAACGACGCCAAGGAGCACTGGGACGCCGGCCGGGTCAGCGAGGCCGCCGCCGTGCTGGACGCCCACCTCAAATACCCGTTCGTCAAGCGCAGGGCCGCCTACTACCGGGGCGAGCTGGCCGCCATCAGCCCCGACCCCATCCCGCCCGCGCCCAAGGTGGCCATCCTGGAGCGCGTCCGCGGCCGGGTCATGCACCTGGTCACCAACGCGCTGCCGTACACGCAGGCCGGCTACACCGTCCGCACCCACCGCATCGTCACCGCGCAGAAGGTCGCCGGGCTCGACCCGCACGTGGTCACCAGCTGGGGCTGGCCGATGCTGCAAGGGCACGCGGACGCGGCCCCGTACGAGGAGATCGACGGCATCCCCTACTACCGGCTGCTGCCGGACGGGCACGGCGAGGTGCCGTTCGAGATGCGCGGCCGCATGGTCAAGGGCGCCGACGCGGTCACCACGCTCGTCACCCAGCTCCGCCCGCAGGTCCTCCACGCCGCCACCGACCACCGCAACGGCTCGGTGGCCCACGCCGTGCGCGACCGCACCGGCACTCCCTTCGTGTACGAGGTCCGCGGTTTCCTGGAGGAGACGTGGGCCTCCCGCGACCCGGTCCGGGTCGGCAGCGAGCGCCACGTGCTCCAGCGCGAGCGGGAAGCGTTCCTGATGCGCGAGGCCGACGCCGTGGTGACGCTCGCCGAGACGATGGCCGCGGAGATCGTCGAGCGCGGCGTGCCGAGGGAGAAGATCCACCTCGCGCCCAACGCCGTGGACGACGCGCTGCTGACCGCCCACTACGACGGCGCCTCGTTCCGCGCCGCGCACGGCATCCGGCCGCACGAGGTCGTGGTCGGCTCGGTGTCGAGCATCGTGGCCTACGAGGGGTTCGCCACCCTGCTGCGGGCCGCCGCGCTGCTGCGTGACGCGGGCACGCCGGTGCGCGTGCTGATCGTCGGCGACGGTGCCGAGCGCGACAACCTGCTCGCCCTGGTCGAGGAGCTGCGGCTGAGCGAGGCCGTCCTGCCGGGAAGGGTCGGCCCGGAGGAGGCCCTGCAGGCGCAGGACGCCATCGACATCTTCGCCTGCCCGCGCGAGGACCTGCGGGTGTGCCGACTTGTTACGCCATTGAAACCCGTCGAGGCCATGGCGCTCGGCAAGCCCGTCGTGCTCAGCGACCTGCCCGCCCTGTCCGAGCTCGTCGGCTCCGACGGCGCCGGGCTGCTGGTGCCGCCGGGCGACCCTGAGGCGCTCGCCGAGGCCATCGGCGGTCTCCGCGACGACCCGAGGCGGCGTGCGGAGATGGGCGAGGCGGGGCGCGCGGAGGTGGCCGCGAAGCGGACCTGGAGCCGCGTGGCCGAGACGTATCAAGCTCTATACCGGACTCTTGCCGAATGATGACCTTCGAGAGACCTGTCTCTTGTGACGGTTTCCGTCGCATTAGGCGTGAGCTAGGTGGACTTGAGATAACCTTTGCGACCATGAAGTGTTGTTTCCGGCTCCCCAAGGCACAGCTGTGACAGAAATAGACTTGGCTGTCATCGGGCTGGGCTACGTCGGCATGCCGCTCGCCAAGGAGGCGGTGGCCGCCGGCCTGCGAGTCGTGGGCGTGGACGTCGACCCCGCCAAGGTCGACGCGCTCAACGCCGGGCAGTCGTACATCGATGACCTGACCGACGCCGACCTCGAGCACATGCTGGCCAACGGGTTCACCGCCACGCTCGACGAGACCGTGCTGGCCCGGAGCAACACGATCGTCATCTGCGTGCCCACCCCGCTCGACGAGGACCACCGCCCCGACCTGTCCGCCGTCGAGGGCGCGACCAGGACCGTCGCCCGCAACCTCGCCAAGGGCGCGCTCGTCGTGCTGGAGTCCACCACCTGGCCCGGCACCACCGACGAGCTCGTCCGGCCGCTCCTGGAGACCTCCGGCCTGGTCGCCGGCGAAGACTTCCACCTGGCCTTCTCGCCCGAGCGCATCGATCCGGGCAACCCCACGTTCGGCCTGCGCAACACCCCCAAGGTCGTCGGCGGCTACACCCCGACCTGCCGCGACCGGGCCACCGCGTTCTACAGCCGGTTCATCGAGCAGGTGGTGCCGGTCAGCGGCACCCGCGAGGCCGAGATGGCCAAGCTGCTGGAGAACACCTACCGGCACGTCAACATCGCCCTCGTCAACGAGATGGCGATCTTCTGCGACGAGCTCGGCATCGACCTGTGGGAGGCCATCGAGGCCGCGGGCACCAAGCCGTTCGGCTTCCACAAGTTCCTGCCCGGGCCGGGCGTCGGCGGCCACTGCATCCCCGTCGACCCGTCCTACCTGTCCTACACCGTGCGCAAGCTCGGCTACCCGTTCCGGTTCGTGGAGCTGGCGCAGGAGATCAACGAGCGCATGCCGTCGTACGTGGTGGCCCGCGTGCAGCGACTGCTCAACCGGCATAAGAAGCCCGTGAACGGCGCCCGAGTGGTTATGCTCGGCGTCACCTACAAACCGGATATCGCCGACGAGCGGGAAACCCCGGCCCTTCCGGTGGCGCGCGCGCTGCTGGAGCTCGGGGCCGACCTCTCGTTCGCGGACCCGTACGTCAAGGAGTGGTCGGTAGACGGCACGCCGGTGCCGCGTGAGGAGGATCTGGCCGAGGCCGTGGTCGACGCGGACGTGACGGTGCTGCTGCAGCAGCATGCCGCGTTCGACCTCGACATGGTCGAGGCGAAGGCCAGGCTCGTGCTCGACACCCGCGGCGTGCTCGCCGAGGGTGAACGCGTCGAGCGGCTGTAGCGACGGAGGGCTGCGCGCAGTGCACGTGCTCGTCATGACGGTGGTGCATAACCCCGAGGATGCCCGGATCCTGCACCGGCAGATCCGCGCCCTCGTGGATGCCGGTCATGAGGTCACGTATGCCGCCTCCTTCACCGCCTTCGGCGTCGTCCCGCGCCCGTGGGTGACCGGCGTCGACCTGCCCAGGGCCGCGCAGCGCAAGCGCCTCGCGGCCGTGTGGGCGGCGCGGCGGCTGTTCAAGCGCATGCGCGGCAAGGTCGACCTCGCGCTGGTGCACGACCCCGAGCTGCTGTTCGCGGTGTGGGGGGTGCGCAACCGGCCGCCCGTGGTGTGGGACGTCCACGAGGACACCCCGGCCACGCTCTCCCTCAAGCCGTGGCTGCCGTCGGTGCTGCGGCCGCCGGTGCGGTTCCTGGCCCGGGTGCTGGAGGGCACCGCCGAGCGCCACCTGCACCTGATGCTGGCCGAGACCGCGTACGCCGGCCGGTTCAAGCACGCCCACCCGATCGTCCCCAACGAGACCTGGGTGCCCGACTCGGTGACGCCGCCGGGTGACGACCGCGTGGTCTACCTCGGCTGGCTGTCCAAGGCCCGCGGGGTGATCGAGGCGGTGGAGGTGGCCAAGCTGCTGCAGCCGTACCGGGTGGCCGTGGAGCTGATCGGGTACGCCGACCCGCAGAGCCGTCCGGTGCTCAACCAGGCCGTCACCGAGGGCCTGCTGGAGTGGCGTGACTTCATGCCCAACGACGAGGCGCTCAAGCGGCTCGACGGGGCGCTCGCCGGGCTGTCGCTGCTGCACGACGAGCCCAACTACCGGCATTCGATGCCCACCAAGATCGTGGAGTACATGGCGCACGGTATCCCGGTCATCACCACGCCGTCGCCACGCGCCGTCGAGCTGGTGGAGCGCTACGACAGCGGCGTCGTGGTGCCGTGGCAGGACCCGAAGGCCGTGGCCCAGGCCGTGCTGACGCTGCGCGACGACGTACGCGAGCGGCGGGCGCAGGGCGCGCGCGGCTACGCCGCGGCCCGCGCCAACCACCACTGGCCCAACTCCGCCAAGCGGTTCGTCGCGCAGCTGGAGTCCTGGGCCGGGGTCAAGCGGTAACGGGCGGCGGGTCTCACAACGTGCGGTGGCTCCTCCTGGTCGCGTTCGCGGCCGTCGTGGCCTTGGCGGCGGCCGTGTTCATCGTGGCGCAGCCGGCGTCCGACGAGCCGCCGGCCCCGAAGGCGAGCCGGACGGCGGCCGCCAAGCCGTCGGCGACGCAACCGACGCCGCGGGTCAGCGAATTCACCGACCGCTGCGGCACCTTCGAGACGAGGGAGAAGACCCCGTACGCGGTCACCGGCTACTGGATCACCCCCAAGTCGAACCCGTGCACCTGGCGCACCCAGCTGAAGGAGATCCACGACGTCGGCGGCGACACGATCATCCGCATCGGCTACGGCCTCCAGTTCCGCACGGTCTCCGGCGACGGCGAGATCCTGACCAGGGACGGCGAGCTCGACTCCCTGTACGCCCCCTGCGTGGAGGACGGCCTCCCCTGCCACGACGCCGCCGAACGCGACCTGCGGGCGGCCAACCCCGGCAACCGCGTCGGCCGCACGTACGTCTACCGCACCGACGAGTCGTTCGGGCCGTCCGTGTTCCGCTGCCCCGAGATGGAGCGCCCGATCCGGGCGGGCAAGCGCACGTACTTCCGGCTCATCACCCAGCCGGACGGCTCCGACGACGCCACCTGCGACTTCTCCAGAAAGGCCCGCTCCTATGACCTGATCCTGGTGGCCGGCGCCGAGACCGACAGCCTCACCCAGCTCCTCGACCTCGGCGACCAGTTCGGCATGCGGATCTTCCCGGCGCTGCCGCTGGCGCCACGCGACCCCGACACGCCGACCCGGGCGTACAAGCACCACCTCGGCACCCTCACCACCCTGACCCGGCGCATCCTGCAGGACTACGGCGACCGCTTCGCCGAGCGCCCCTCGCTGGGCGGCGTCTACCAGCCGTTCGAGGTGCAGATGTCGGCCACCCTGGCCGGCAATCCGACGCTGGAGGTCTACGCCGACCAGCACAACATCGTCGAGCAGGAACTGCCCGGCAAACCCATCCTGATCAGCCCGTACCTGGACGCGCGCAAGCGGGTCGGCTTCGGCCAGACGCCCAAACAGGTCGCCGAGGGCTTCAAGGCGCTGGCCGAGACCGGCGTCGGCATCATCGCCCCGCAGGACAGCCGGGGCACCGGCAAGGTCGGCCTGTTCTGGCCCGACGAGCGCGACGCCGAGGTGGACGAGCGGCTGCGCCCGGTGGTGGGCGAGACCACGTACGGCACCGCGTACCACGGGTCCACGCGCGACTACTACCGCGAGATGTCCCTGGCTCGCGAGGAGATGATCCAGGCCGGCCACCAGGTGCAGCTGTGGGCGAACGTGGAGGCGTTCGAGCCGTCCGGCGCCGAGCCGTGCGCCGCGCAGGGCACCCGCGGCAAGACCGACAAAGAGCGCCTGGACGCCGCCGTCACCATGGCCGGGCGTTACGTCCAGAAGGTCGTCTCCTACATGTGGAGCGACTTCATGACCTGCGGCCAGCCGTCCTTGGAGAAGGAGATCATCGCCGACTGGCGGCGCCCGATCGTCGTCGACGCGATCAGGCGCTCCCGCGACATCCAGGACGGCGTCGAGGTCCGCGGCTACAACCTCAAGGGCGGCACGGTGTCCGTCCAGTGGTCCGGGGGGACGACGGACCTGGTGGTGGCCGAGGTGGGCTGGCTGGAGGAGTTCCCGCTCGAGGAGCTGCCCGAGGGTATGGCGACCGCGTGGGTGCCGTTCGACTGGGCGCGGGTGCCGGCCGGGGAGTGGGTCAGGATCGCCGTCAAGCTGCCGTCCGGTCAGGAGGCCGGCGAACCGCTGCACGTGCGCATCGCGACCTAGCGGCCGCGCGTGCTCCGCGGGCATCCGCCGTCCGGGCCGGGCGTGCCGCGCGGGCCGGGCGTGCCGCGCGGGCCGGGCGGGGTCGGCGGGCGTTCGCTGCCCGCGGGAGAGTGCAGTAACGTGCCGTGCATGGTCCCGAGCGTCCCGGTCAGCGTCGACCTGGTCGTGCTCACCGTGCGCGCCAACGCGCTGAGCGCCCTGGTGTGGCGCCGCGACAATCCGCCGTTCCTGCGCCGCTGGTCGCTGCCCGGCGGCTTCATCCAGCTCGACGAGGACCTCCCGGCCGCCGCGCAGCGCGTCCTCGCCGAGCGGGCCGGCCTGCCGGGCGCCCCGGTCCACCTGGAGCAGCTCCAGACCTACGGCTACCCCGACCGCGACCCGCGCCAGCGCGTGCTCAGCGTCGCCTACCTGGGCCTCGCCCCCGACCTGCCGGCCTCGGAGCAGGCCCACATGCGCTGGCAGCCGGTCGCGTCCCTGGCTGTCATGGCCTTCGACCACCGCCGCATCATGCTCGACGGCGTCGAACGGGCCCGGGCGAAGCTCGAATACACCTCGCTGGGCGCGGCCTTCTGCCCGCCCGACTTCACGGTGGCCGACCTGCGCCGCGTCTACGAGATCGTCTGGGGCCGCCCCCTCGACCCGCGCAACTTCCACCGGAAGGTCACCAAGGCCGAGGGCTTCCTGGTGGAGACGGGCGCCACCACCACCCGCGACGGCGGCCGCCCCGCCAAGCTCTACCGCCGCGGGCCGGCCGAGCTGCTCCACCCGCCGATGCTCAGGGCGGGTGCTGCCACACCTCGCGGCGGCTTCTAAGGTAAGGCCATGCCTCGTTTCCGCCAGATTCTCGACACCATGACCCCCTACAAGCCGGGCAAGGCTGTCATGTCGCCCGACGGGAGGTCGTACAAGCTCTCGTCCAACGAATCCCCGTACGACCCGCTGCCGTCCGTGGTCGAGGCGATCGCGGAGGCGGCGCGGCAGGTCAACCGCTACCCCGATCCCGCCTCGGTCGAGCTGACCGAGGCGATCGCGGAGCGCCATGCGGTGCCGTCCGACCACGTCGCGCTCGGGCCCGGCTCGGTCACGGTGGCCCAGCAGCTGCTGGAGGCGGTGGGCGAGCCGAGGGCCGAGGCGGTGTACGCGTGGCGGTCGTTCGAGGCGTACCCGCTGCTGGCCGACCTGGCCGGGGTGCGGTCGGTGCAGGTGCCGCTGGCCGGGGAAGACCACGACCTCGACGCCATGGCCGCGGCGATCAACGACGCCACGCGCGTCGTCTTCGTGTGCAACCCGAACAACCCGACCAGCACCGCGATCCGGCGGCGCGAGCTGGAGGCGTTCCTCGACCGGCTGCCCGAACACGTGCTGGTGGTGCTCGACGAGGCCTACCGCGAGTACGTACGCGACGACGACGTCCCCGACGGCCTCACCCTCTACCGCGACCGGCCCAACGTGTGCGTCATGCGCACGTTCTCCAAGGCCTACGGGCTGGCCGGGCTGCGGGTCGGTTACCTGATCGGGCCCGAGCCGGTGGCTTCCGCCGTACGCAAGACGATCATCCCGTTCGCGGTCAACCACCTCGCCCAGGTGGCCGCCATCGCCTCCCTGCGAGCCGAGGGCGAACTGCTGGAGCGGGTCGATCGGGTGGTCAAGGAGCGCACCCGGGTGCGTGAGGCGCTCATCGCCCAGGGCTGGACGGTCCCCCACAGCGAGGCCAACTTCGTCTGGCTGCGGCTCGGCGAGCGCACGACCGACTTCGCCGCCGCCTGCGCGGCGGAGGGGGTGGCGGTGCGGCCGTTCGCGGGGGAGGGCGCCCGGGTGTCGATCGGCGACCCGGAGGCCAACGACGTGTTCCTGGCCGCCGCCAGGAGGTTCCCCCGCTAGACCTTGACCTCCTCCGGCACGGGCGTCCTGCCCTTGGCGCGTCGCTCGGTCGACACCACCAGGGCGACGCCCACCAGGATCACCGCGCCGCCGGTCAGGATCTGCGGGGTGACGTGCTCGCCGAGCATGAGCACGCCGAGCAGGACGGCGACGACCGGGTTGACGTACGCGTACGTCGAGACGAGCGAGATCGGCGCGTTGCCCAGCAGCCACGTGTAGGCGGTGAAGCCGACCAGCGAGCCCACCAGCACGAGGTAGGCCAGCGCCGCCCACGACCGGCCCGAGATCGCGGTGACGTCGAGCCGCTCGCCGAACATGAGCCCGGCCACCAGCAGGCCGGCCCCGCCGACGGCCATCTCGACGCCGCTGGCCGCCCACACGTTGGCCGGTGTCGGGACGCGTCCCGACAGGAACGACCCGACGGCCCACGACAGCGAGGCCACCAGGATCACGGCGATGCCGGCGGGGTCGGACGCCGCGCCCCCGCCGTTGAGCGACAGCGCCGCCACGCCGGCGAAGCCGACCAGCACGCCCGACAGCGTCATCAGGGCGGGCCGGTCTCTGGTCACGATCCTGAACACCACCAGCCACAGCGGCACCGACGCCACGAGCAGCGCGGTCAGGCCGCTGGAGATGTGCTGCTCGGCCACCGCCACCATGCCGTTGCCGCCGGTCAGCAGCAGCAGCCCGACCAGCGCCGCGCCGCCGAACTGGCGACCCGTCATCCGGAAGGCCGCCGGGCCCTTCCTGACCATCAGGAAGCCGGCGACCAGCAGCGCCGCCGTGTCGAACCGCAGCGCGCCGCTGAGTATCGGCGGCATGGTCTCGATGGTGATCATGATGCCGATGTACGTCGAGCCCCACACCACGTAGACGATCGTCAACGCGCCCCAGACAAGAAGCGGAGAACGGTTGTCAGGGGTGTTCGCACTCATGACTCATGACGATACAGGGCAAGTCCGACAGAACGCCCGCGAGTATCAGACCCCGAAGGAGTGGCGGAATCTCAGCGGCAGGCGGCGATCCCGCCACGGCCCCGGCCCGCCGGCCACGTTCACACCCCCGCTTCGGGGCCGCCCTCACGCCCCCGGCTCCGGGCCGCCCTCACGCCCCCCGGTTCGGCTGTCGCAAGCGGGGGCCGCCCGGGGGCCGCCCCCGGGGTCCCACTGGCCTCAAGAGCCCCCACAGCCCCGCGCAGCACCCTTCTGGACGCCGGGACCGCCGGTACCGATGCCCCCAAATCACCGCGAAGGCCGTATCACACCCGCAACATCAACCTCGCGAATGGTTCGAATCGGTGTAAAGCACCCTCGACATGACGCGGAGTAAGGTGTCAGAAACGATTGGTGCCCCCGTCCGAATCCTGTCGATCGGGGGCGTCGGAGAACATACCCCCATCTACGCGGGTCAACCAATTACTTCCCAAGAGTCAACAGGGAGTTCGCGCATTTGACCCGTCTGGTCAATGACCGGATTCTGCCCAGGTCATGAGCGTGCCGCGAAGGGCCCGCCGCCTTTGGAAGGGGAAGAAGACGGCGGACCCGCACAGCGCGGCGGCTACCTGGGGCCCAGCTTCTCGACGATGAGCCGGTAGAGCTGCCGCGGACGGCCGGGCTGGGGTGTGCGGTTCGGCGGAAGCGGCCACGCGAGTCCCTCGTCAACCAACGTGCGCAGCAACCGCCGAGCCGTGCGAGGCGTGACGCCCAGCATCTTGCCCGCCCCTTCGGCGTCGACCACGGTGTCGCCGCCCTCCAGCTTGGCCGCCAGTCTGGCCAGCACCTCCACCCCCTTCGGCTTGAGTGCGGTCGAGCCCGCCGGCGGCATCCGCGGGGCCGGGATGAGCGCCCGCCCCTCGCGGTCCACCGCGAACCCCTGTGCCTGTTTGCCTGCCTGCGTACGCGCCAGCGCGGCCCGCGCGTGCGACTCCGCGTCGTGCGTCGTACGCCCCATCCCCACGCCGACCTCGACCGCCAGCCCCAGCTCGTCCCTGATCCTGGCGGCGAACGGCAACACCCTGAACCCGTCTGTCGCCGCCGCGATCGAGCCCCTGGTCGCGGTGACCAGGTAGCTGTGATCGTCGATCGGCCAGACGGTGGCGTTGATCCGGTTCGCCTCCTGGACCAGCAGCCGATGCAGGGACAGCCGCAGCTCGTCGCGCCAGTAGCGGGGCGCGGCGCGGCGCACGGGCTCGCGCAGCGTCGGCACCTCCACCAGCACCACGGTCAGCTGCGACTCCTCCAGCCGGTGGTGCGCCCCGAGCAGCGCCGCCGTGTGCAGCGCCGTACGGACCGCCGCCGAGGTCGGCCTGATCCTGATCACCGGTACGCCCGCCGCGTGCAGGCGCTCGGCCACGGCGGGCAGGCACGTCAGCGCCCCCGTGGTCGCGCCCTGCCGGGCTAGGCGTTCGTGGTATGCCGCGATCGTGCCGGTGGCGCCCGGCTCGTCGCGGCTGTGGACATCGGTGGCGGGGATGCCGAGGTCGGTGTACGCCTCCTCGACATCTGCCCTGCTGACCACGTCGATGCTGACCCTCTGGGGGTCCATGAGGGTGTCGAGCGCGGCCTTCGCCAACGCCGCCACCAGTGCTGCTCCGCCGAGTTGCACGTACGTCGCGGGCATCGTCAGCACGCCGGATCGCCTGGCCAGGTCATAGGGGACCGGGCTGGCGAACAAGCACGCGTCGACACCGGGACCGAGCCGCGTCACCTTGTCGGGGGCCTCCTGCTCGTCGCGGTAGGCGGCCGCGACCAGGCGACACGGCAGCGGTGCGGCGGCGTGGCCCATCAGCATGACCCGTTCGACCAGATCGTGTGGTCCGACCACGCCGATGGTGAGGTCCGGTGTCATGGCGCCCGGGCGTGACACTCGGGGAGTTTCTTCGGCCCTCTCGACCAATGTTCGTCCCATCCTGCCGTCCGTTGCAGTTCTCTCTTTTGGAACGATCGCTCGCGGGGGCCGTAATGTCACGCCCGACTTTTCCGGAAAGCCCTTCAGCTTGACCGCCCGACAAGATGTCTTAGCAGCTCATCGTGGTCTTTAGCGAAGTTTTTAGCTTTCGGAAATCTCTCGTGTAATGTCCGCGCCGAGCGCGCGCATTCGCGCCGCGAGATGTGCGTGGCCGCGATCGATGAGGTATCCCGAGTCGATCAGGGTCTCGCCTTCGGCGGCCAGCCCCGCCAGCACGAGCGCGATGCCCGAGCGCAGGTCGTGGGCCGTGACCTGGGCGCCGGTCAGCGGGGTACGGCCGCGGACGACCGCCCGGCTGCCGTCGACCTCGACGCTCGCGCCCATTTTATTAAGTTCGCCGGCGAGGGCGAACCGGCCGTCGAAGATGCGTTCGTGGATGTAGCTGGTGCCGTCGGCCAGGGCCGCGACGGTCATCATGGGCGACTGGAGGTCGGTGGCGAACCCGGGGTAGGTGTCGGTGATGATGTTGATCGGGCGCAGCGGGCCCTCGCACCGTACGTGCAGCACAGCGCCCTGGCGGGCGAACTCGACGCCCATCTGCTCCAGCTTGTAGCGCACGACGCCGAGGTCGAGGCCGGTGCCGACGAGGCTCAGCTCGCCCTGGGTGATCGCCGCGGCCATCGCGAAGACGCCGGCGTCGAGG
Source organism: Nonomuraea sp. (assembly GCA_036276095.1). Taxonomy (GTDB): domain Bacteria; phylum Actinomycetota; class Actinomycetes; order Streptosporangiales; family Streptosporangiaceae; genus Nonomuraea. The sequence goes on from DASUCK010000563.1 coordinate 20,312, forward strand.
CGGTCGGGCATCACCGTGTGCTCGACCGCGTGCAGCTCCTCCACGCCCTCCACGGTGATGAACCCGGTGCCGCCGCCGCTGATGCGCGCGCCCATCTTGGTGAGCATGTCGATGACGTCGAGCACCTCGGGCTCCAGCGCGGCGTTCTCGATCACGGTGGTGCCCTTGGCGAGGCAGGCGGCCATGATGAGGTTTTCCGTGCCGGTGTGGGACGGGGTGTCGAGATAGAGGGTGGCGCCGGTCAGGCCGGAGGCCTTGACGTGGATGACGGTCTCGCCCTCGTCGACGATCGCCCCCAGCCGCTTGTAGCCGAGGTAGTGGAAGTCGAGGTTGCGGCTGCCGAGGTTGCACCCGCCGACGCCCTCCACGACCGCCTCGCCCAGGCGGTGGAGCAGCGCGGGGGTGAACAGCACGGAGCCGCGGAACCTCCGGGCGATCTCCGCGGGCAGGACCGGGCTGTTGACCCTGGAGGCGTCGATGACCAGCGTGCGCTCCGACTCGTGCAGCTCGACGTAAGCCCCCACGGCCTCGGCCAGCTCGACGGCGCGGCGGACGTCCTCGATGATCGGCACGTTGCGGAGGACGGTGCGGCCCTCCGGGGCGAGCAGAGCCGCACCGATCATGGGAAGCACGGCGTTCTTCGCGCCCTGGATGAACGCGGTTCCACGCAGTGCGTTGCCACCGCGCACGCGGTAACGGACCATTCGTGCGGCTCCTTGAAATCAACGGTGAGGCTTGATCGGGCCAACAGTAGTCGCTAACACCAGATGACCCAGCCGAATCATCCGCTAAAAGGAACCCCCGTGAGCCGCTCATACGCTTCTAGGTATCGCCGGCGGGTGCGCTCGACGACGTGGTCGGGGAGGGGCGGTGGGGGGTTTCCGGAGGATTTGTCCCATCCGGATTCGGGTGACAGCAGCCAATCTCGTACAAACTGCTTGTCAAACGAGGGCTGCGCCCCGCCCGGCTTCCACGCGTCGGCCGGCCAGAACCGCGACGAGTCGGGAGTCAGCACCTCGTCGCCCAGCGTGAGCACGCCGCCGGAGTCGAAGCCCAGCTCGATCTTGGTGTCGGCCAGGACGATGCCGCGCTCGCGGGCGATCTCCGCGCCGCGGGTGTAGACGGCCAGCGTGACGCGCCGCAGCTCCTCGGCGGTCGCCGCGCCGACCTCGGCGACGACCTGCTCGTACGAGATCGGCTCGTCGTGCTGCCCCACCGGCGCCTTCGTGGACGGCGTGAAGATCGGCTCGGGCAGCCGCGAGCCGTCGTCGAGGCCGGGCGGCAGCGACACGCCGGACACCGTGCCGCTCGCGCGGTATTCGCTCAGCCCGCCGCCCGCCAGGTAACCCCTGGCCACGCACTCGACCGGCACCATGCGCAGCGGCCGGCACAGCACGCTGCGCGCGTCGTCGCCCCGCGCCACCACGTGGTTGGGCACGATGTCCGTCAGCTGGTCGAACCACCACAACGACAGCTGGGTGAGAATGGCCCCCTTGTCGGGGATGGGCGGCTCCAGCACGTAGTCGAAGGCCGAGATCCGGTCGGAGGCGACCATCAGCAGCAGGCCGTCGTCGGTCTGGTAGAGGTCGCGCACCTTCCCCGAGTGCACGTGCTTCAGCCCGCGCCTCATCGGGCGAGGTCCGTCGCGGCGATGTCGGCGCGGTGGTGGGAGCCGCGCAGCTCGATGCGCCCGACCAGGTCGTACGCGTGCCGGCGGGCGCTCTCCTGGTCGGCCCCGTGGCCCACCACGGCCAGCACCCGGCCGCCGTCGGAGACCACCTCGCCGCCCTCCCGCCTGGTGCCGCAGTGGAGCACGTACGCGTGCTCGGTCTCCCGCAGCCCCTTGACGACGTCGCCCTTGACCGGCGGCCCCGGGTAGTTCTCCGCGGCGATCACCACGGTCACGGCCGAGCCCTTCCTGAACACCGGGTCGAGCCCCAGCTCGCCGGTCGCGCACGCCATCAGCAGCCCGCCGAGCGGCGTCTCCAGCCGGTCGAGCAGCACCTCGGTCTCCGGGTCGCCGAAGCGCGCGTTGAACTCGACGACCTTCGGCCCCTTCGCGGTCAGCGCCAGCCCCACGTAGAGCACCCCCTGGTAGGGCAGCCCGCGCCGGGCCAGCTCGGCGATCGTCGGGTGGACGACCTCCCGCATGACCTGGTCGGTGAGCCCCTCGGGCGCCCACGGCAGCGGGGTGTACGCGCCCATGCCGCCCGTGTTGGGCCCGGCGTCGCCGTCGTGGGCCCGCTTGAAGTCCTGGGCGAGCTGCAGCGGCACGGCCGTGCTCCCGTCGCACAACGCGAACAGCGACACCTCGGGCCCGTCGAGGTACTCCTCGATCACCACCCGCTCGCAGGCCCGCGCGTGCGCCAGCGCCTGGTCGCGGTCGTCGGTGACGACCACGCCCTTGCCGGCGGCCAGCCCGTCGTCCTTGACCACGTAGGGGGCCCCGAACTCGTCGAGCGCCGCCGCGGCCTCCGCTTCGGTCGCGCAGGTCCTGGCCCGCGCGGTCGGCACGTCGGCCGCCCTCATGATCTCCTTGGCGAACGTCTTCGACCCCTCGATCATGGCGGCCTCGCTGGAGGGCCCGAAGCAGGCCATGCCGGCCTCGCGCACGGCGTCGGACACCCCGGCCACGAGCGGCGCCTCCGGCCCCACCACCACCAGGTCGGCCCGCAGCCGGGTGGCCAGCCCGGCCACCTGCTCCGGGTCGAGCGGGTCGACCGGATGGACGGTCGCGACCTGCTCGATGCCCGCGTTGCCGGGGGCGCAATGGAGCTCGGTGACCTGGGGATCGAGCTTGAGCGAACGGCACAGGGCGTGCTCACGCCCTCCGGAACCAATGACTAGAACGCGCACACGCCCCATTGTCGCAGGCCCGGGACCACGCGAAGGCGGCGGTCTCCAGCACACGAGATGCCAGAACGGGCAACAATCTTTGTGGAGTTCTCCATGAACGGCGGTTCTCGGGGCAGGTAAGGTCAGATAGGTTCACTCGCCTGTGGTAAGTTAGGGCGGCTTTGCGGCGTCTCTTGCGATTGGAGGTGGTCCGGGATGAATCCTGGTGATCCCAGCAGTACGTGCTTCCTCA
>DASUCK010000564.1:0-6068 GCA_036276095.1 Nonomuraea sp.
AGGAAGTACGAGATGCCGTCGTGCTTCGGCCGCTCGGGGGCGGTCCTGGCCAGACAGATGCCCCAGTGGGCGTGCTGGGCGAGGGACGTCCAGATCTTCTGGCCGGTCAGCGACCAGCCGCCCTCCACCCTCGTCGCCTTCGTCGACAGCCCGGCCAGGTCGGAGCCCGCGCCCGGCTCGCTGAACAGCTGGCACCACACGATCTCCCCGGTGAGCGTCCCCGGGACGAACCGCTCCTGCTGCTCCCGGGTGCCGTACCTGACGATGGACGGAGCCGCCCAGGCGCCGATGCCCAGGTTGGGGCGGCCGAGGCCGCCGAACTCCTGCTGGATGACCACCTGTTCGAGCGGCGAGGCGCCCCTTCCCCACGGTTCGGGCAGGTACGGCATGATCCAGCCCTCCTCCGCCATCCTGGTCCGCCGAGCCGCCGGCGCCTCGGCCCGCAACGCCTCGGCCGCCGCCCTGACCGTGTCCCGTACGGCGGCGGCCTCCTCGGGAAGGTCCGGCTCCATCGCCCGCCGCACCCCGGCGACCGCCAGCTCCGCCACCTCCTCGGCCCAGAGGCCGGGGTCGCCGGCCAGCATGCGATCGGACAGCGCCCGCCGGTAGTAACGGTGCGCGTCGTGCTCGAACGTGTAACCGATCCCGCCGAGCACCTGAATCGCGTCACCCGCACACCGCACCCCCGCATCCGTCCCCAACACCCCGGCCACCCCCACCGCCAACCGCACATCGTCGGCGAGCGCCGAGGCGCCGGGGGTGTCGGGGGCGGGGGTCGCGTGGCGTGGGGCTTCGGTGTCCGGGACGGGGGTCGGGCGGCGGTCTTCGGTGTCCGAGGCGCGGGTGGTGTGGCGGGGGCCTTCCGGGTGCGGGGCCGGGGGCGCGTCCAGGGCTCTGGCGGCGTCCCAGACGGCGGCGCGGGCCTGCTCCAGCGCAACCAGCGCGGCGGCCACCCGGTGCTTGACGCCCTGGAACTGGCCGATCGGGCGGCCGAACTGCTCGCGCACCTGGGCGTACGCGCTCGCGGTCGCCACGGCCCACGCCGCCACCCCGCACGCGTCCGCGCCGAGCAGCACCGCGGCGATCTCCCGTACCGGCGCGCCCGCCAGCACCCGATCATCGGGAACGGGTCCGCGCGGCGTCACGTGGCAGAGCGCCCGATCGAGATCGATCCCGTCGGCGGGCTCGACGGCGACGTCCTCCGGGTCGAGCACCGCCCACGCTCCACCGCCCATCGGCACCAGGAAGAGCCCGGCATCCGCCGGTCCGAGAGCAAGCCACGGTCCCGGCACGGCCGCCGGCTCAGGAGCCGATCCGGCGAGCATCGGCCCAACCGGACGCGGGCCGGCGGGGAGCGGGCCATCAGGGAGGGGACCGGCGGGGTGCGTGCCGACCGCGGGCGCGTCGGCGGGAAGGGCCACGGCCGCGGTCAGCGAGCCGTCGGCCAGCGCGGGGATCAGACCGCCGGGCCGCCACCCGTCCGACCCGCCGCGCCGCCCGCCCCGCTGGTTACGCCGCGTGCCCGGGTCGTCGTCGTCCGCGTGGGGATGACCGTACTGCTCGCCCCGGCCCCCGCGGGCGCGGGCGAGGACCGCTGAGGTCAGAACGGTCGCCAGGTAAGGGCCGGTGACGCGATGCTCGGCCAGGGCCTCCAGCGCCACGCACAGTTCCAGCAGGCCGTACCCCTGGCCGCCCCACTCCTCCGGCAGATGCAACCCCAGCAGCCCCTGCCGGGCCAGCGCCGCGTGGTCGTCGGTCCGTTCCACCAGCCCTCGTACGGATGCCGCCAGCGCCCGGTGTTCCTCGGTCAGCCCGATGCCCATGCGTACGAATCTAGAACCCTATTCGGTCGATCTCCAGTGCCTCCGCGGCCGCCCGGCGCCCAGCGTCGGGGCGGTCGGGCTCGCGACGTGACCTTCTCCCGCCCGCCGCGCAAAACCATTGGCCGCGCACGCCTCCGCGCGGCTACCCTCGCACGTGGCCGAATCGACGAACGACGACTGACGAACCAGGAACGACGGAAGACGAACGTCGGACCGCGAGGGCGGTCGTGCCGCCCCTGGAGGGAGTGCGTTGATGCCTCGCACCGTGCGCCACGAGCGCCTCGGCCTGCCTCCGGCGTGCCCCGCCTCGCACCAGTGACCTCCTGAAACGCCACTGACGCCGGCAGGCCAGCCCGCCTGCGGTACGAGCGTGCCCGCCCGAGGGCCGCGACGCTCGCTTGGCGCCCCTTGCTGCCATTTATCGGTTCATTTCCGGCAAGGAGTACCCAGGTTGTCCGCCAACGGCAAACCTCGTTCCATCGTCAACACCGAAACCTTCGCATGCGTACGCTGCGGCCTGACCGTGTCGGCGGTCGCGCCCGACGGCGCCCGCCGCAACCACTGCCCGAGCTGCCTCCACTCCCGACACGTCATCGACCGGGTGGAGGGCGGGCCGTCGGACTGCCGGTCGCGGATGGTCCCGATCTCGATCGCGGTCCTGCGTACCGGCGACTGGATGATCATCCATCGCTGCACCCGGTGCGGTGAGCTGACGTCCAATCCCATCTGCGGGGACGACAACCAGCTCATCCTCATGCGCATGGCGGTACGCCCGCTGGCGCAGCCGCCGTTCCCGCTCGAGGCGTTCGGCGATCTGTGACATGCCCAGAAGGAAACCCGGCCGAGAACGGCCACAACGTCGCAAACCCGTACATCACGCCGAGGCGGCGGACGCGTTCCGCTGCGTCGGGTGCCGGCTGGACGTGCCGATGTCCGCGCCCGGCACGGCCCACCGCAACCACTGCCCGAACTGCCTGACCAGCCTGCACGTCGACCACCGCGTTCCCGGGGACCGGCGGGCCGGATGCCGGGGCCGGATGGCGGCGCTGAGCGTCACCGTCCGGCCGGACGGGGAGTGGCTGATCATCCATCACTGCCAGTCGTGCGGCGGGCTCAGCGCGAACCGCATCGCGGGCGACGACAACGCGCTCGCGCTGCTCCGCATCGCCGTGCGCCCGCTGTCGAACGGCCGCCTCCCGGCGGTCAACGCCCTGCTCGCCCTCTGACGACCCCGCCTCCCCGCCGGCCGGAACCCCCGGCGGGGAGCGGGCCAGAAGACCAGCGGGGAACGGTGACCCCCTTGTCGCGCCCAACGCGGCACTTCCACGCGACGACCGGTCGTGACCCGCCCCGGGGACCCGGCGCCCCGCTCCCGCTCAGTCGCCGAATTCCAGGTGCAGCGCCCGGCTGAAGTCGGCCACCGCCTCCGCGTGCCGATCCATCTCCTGGAGGATCTCGCCCCGCACCCGGTACGCCCAGACGTACTCGGCGTCGAGCTCGATCGCCCGCCCCAGGTCCCGCAGCGCCGCCTCGTCGTCCCCCAGCTCGCTCAGCACCGCGCCCCGGCTCCCGAGCGCGCGGTCGTTCTCGGGGTCCAGCTCCAGCGCCCGGTTCAGGTCGGTCAGCGCCTCCTCGTACCGGTCGATCATGCGCAGTGCCTCGCCGCGCCTGCTGAGCGCCCGTACGTGGTCGGGGTCGAGGTCGAGGGCCTTGGCGTAGTCGGCGATGGCCTCGGCGTACAGCTGCATGCGCTGGTAGAGGTCGCCGCGGGCGACCCACGAGTAGGGCAGCTCGCCGTTCAGTGCGATGATCTTCGCGTGCTCGTTCAGAGCCTCGTCGAGGCGGTCGAGGTCGACCAGGGCGTCCGCCTTGGCCTCCAGGATCCACAAGGAGCCGGGGGAGAGGGTGAGCGCGTGCTCGAAGTCGGCCATGGCCTCCTCCAGGCGGCCCATGGCGGCGTACGTCTGGCCGCGTGACCCGAGCGCGTACGCGCTGTCCGGCTCCAGCTTCAGCGCCTCGTCGAAGTCGTCCAGCGCGGCCTCGTACCGCTCGATCACCCGGTGGGTCTCGCCGCGCAGCCGCCAGGCGCGGGCGCTGTCCGGCACCAGCGCGATCGACTCGGTCAGGTCCGCGATCGCGGCGTCGTGCCGCGACAGGGCGATGTACGACTCCGCGCGGCTCCGCAGCACCGACGCCCGCGACTGGGCGGCCGCCTCGGAAAGCCCAGCCCGTTCCTTGATCCCCTCGCTCATGAGCGCAAAATCTATCTGACCATATCCGGATGATGGCCGGCATTTCCCGGAGGAACTCGATCATCCGGCCGCGGGTCGTGGCGGCATCCGGCGGAAGGCGCTCACCCGGTCGGTGCGCGGGGCGCCGGCGAAGCGCCGGATCGGCCTCCGCCGACCGTTGCCCATATATCCCGACATGGGGGCGGTGCGGTGAGCCTGGCGCTCCAAGAGCCTGTAAAGCGCTCGAACGCGGACGCATAGACATTCTGGTGCGGGGCACGACGCTTCCCAGGGTGGTGGCTATGGCATATCGACATCTTCTGGGCCGTCTGGCGTATGGCTCCCGCTACAACCGTGTTCCCTGGGGTCAGCGCGTGTACGTGCGGCCCGGTGAGCGCCTGATCCGCGAGGCGCAGTGGAAGCTGCTGACCGCACGCGCCCCCGTCATGACGCTGGAGGAGTACCAGCGGTCGCGGCCGCTCGGCGAGATCGAGGAGTTCCTGAGCTGCATGATGTGCGGGGAGTCCCGCCAGCAGCCGCTGTTCGAGCCGGCCGGCGACAAGGGCTGGCGCTACCACGTCGTACGCTGCCCGTCCTGCGGCTTCCTCTACCGCAACCCGAACGTCCGCCCCCAACGCCTCGGCGACCTGTACGCCACCGGCTACAGCTCGTTCCTGTCCGGCACGTACGCGGCCAACCGGCAACGCCGCTACGAGCTGACCATGCGGGCGTTCTCGCCGGTGTTCGACGAGGGCAAGGAACGGCGGCTGCTCGACTTCGGCTCCGGCGTCGGCCTGTTCCTGGAGCTGGCCGAGCGGCGCGGCTTCGACGCCTGCGGGGTCGACCTGTCACCGGAGTCCGTCGAGCAGGCCAACCAGCGGCTCACCAGGAGCCGCACGTACTTCGGCGCCCCCGAGGACGTGCCGGAGATCGCCGGAGGCGGCTTCGACGTGATCACCCTGTGGTCGGTGCTGGCGCACCTGCCGAGGCCCCTTGAGGACTTCAGGAAGTTCCGCCGCCTGCTGGCGCCCGGCGGGGTGCTGCTCATCCTGACCGTGAACGCCCGGTCGCTGCTCCTGAAGGCGTACGGGTCGGCCTGGAGTGGCTTCACCAAGAACCACCTGATGTTCTACTCCTCGCAGACCGTGCGCACACTGCTGGCCCGTACGGGCTTCGCCGGCGTCGCGTTCGCCCCCCACTACGGCGACACGATCGAGGCCGGCACCACCAGACTCGCTCCCGAGCTGGTGGCCAGGCTGCGGCGCAACGTCGAGCACAGCGACGGCGGCAACATGATGCGCGTGCTGGCCTTCGCCGACGAGGAGGCCATCGGCCGCTGGGGCGGCGGCCCGCTGACCGTCCACCGCCTGGACTCGTAGGGCCCACCGCCTGGCTCCCAGGCCCACCGCCCGGGTTCCCCGGACCGCCGCCTGGACCGCTGGGGCGAACCGCCGCGTACGCCCGACCGGCCGGCGTCGAGTGGGCGCTTTCGTCCGGCCGTCGTCGGCGCTCTAGGATCGGAGCATGCAGCTGGCTCCCGGAGTGCGCGTCGCCGTCACCGACCGGCGCGGCGGCGTCAGCGCCCCGCCGTACTCCTCGCGCAACCTCGGCGGCATGGTGGGCGACGACCCCGAGGCCGTGCGGGCCAACCGCGCGGGTCTGGTGGCCGAGCTGGGCGTGCGCGCCGTGGTCTACATGCGCCAGGTCCACGGCGCCGACGTGGCGTACGTGACCGAGCCGTTCGGCGCCGACCCGCCGCCGCTCGACGGCGTGTTCACCGCCGAGCCGGGGCTGGCGCTGGCCGCGCTCGGCGCCGACTGTCCGGCCGTGCTGGTGGCCGACCCGGTGGCGCGCATGGTGGGCGCCGCACACTCCGGCCGTCCCGGCACCGAGGCGGGCGTGGCCGCGGTCCTGGTCGAGGCCATGGCCGCCAAGGGCGCCGAGCCGGGGCGCATGGTGGCGCTGATCGGCCCGGGCGCGTGCGGCCGCTGCTACGAGGTGCCCGCCGAGCTGC
>DASUCK010000565.1:0-4872 GCA_036276095.1 Nonomuraea sp.
ACAGCACCGAAGAAGCGCAGGGTCGAGGCCGCGAGGGCGCGTGCGCCGATGCGACGAAGATCAAGAAGGACCTGAAGGCGTTCGCCGTCTTCAGCGGCAGCGGCGTCTTCGGCGAGTGCGCGGCCGCCCTCGGGATGGTCGTGTTGCAGACCGGCGCCTACTACCCCGAGCGCTGGTTCGAGAAGTACCACCCGTTCGGCTGGCACTTCCTCATGGAGTGCGAGCGCATCAGCTACCAGGTCGGCGAGTACGTCGGGAAGCGCCTCTTCAACCGCAACGCCAAGTGGGCAGGCGACCCCGCCTTCCAGACCCAGAAGCGCAAGTTCGGCGTGTACGTCCCGGACAACGACGAGTACCAGCACTGCGTGAGCATCTACAAGAGGGAGGCCTCGAAGTACGGGGCCCCGTCGCCCGAGCAGTACAACTACCAGCTCGACCTGAGCCGCTTCGCCGACCAGGCCGCGCAGGCGGCGGTGCAGTTCAAGGCCGCGGGCGTCACGACCGTCGTGCTCGCGTGCGATCCCTACTCGGTGATCTTCCTCACCCAGGCGGCGACGAAGCAGGCGTGGTTCCCCGAGTGGTACATCATCGGCGTCGCCGCGCAGGACACCGACAACCTCGGACGCCTCTACGACCAGACCGCGGTCGACGGCCACCTGTTCGGCATGAGCCAGCTCGGTGCGACGACCAAGCTGCTCGGACCGAACTCCGAGCCCGGCAAGCTCTACAAGTCGCTCACCAACAAGGACATCACCGAGGGGACGACGGGCGAGTACTTCGAGTACGTCCACGTGTTCAACCTGCTGCAGTCGGCCGGGCCGATCATCCATCCGCAGACGATCGCGGCGGGTGCTCCGGAGATCCCGCCGGGCGGTGCGCCCGAGTTCCCACTGGGTTACTGGTCGTTCGCCGACGGGCCTGACGGGTCGGCCGGCACCGGTGATCACACCGCCATCGACGACAGCCGAGAGATCTACTGGATGGGTCAGCAGACCGGCCCTGACGGCGACATGGGAACGATCGTCGAGACGTACAAGGGCAGGCGGTTCCGCAACGGCGAGTGGCCCAACGAGGAGCCTCCGGTCTATCCGTAGTTGACGGTTTCCCCAACAAATCCTTGACGGCACCCGTCGCGGCGCAGAAGATCGGCCGTGACGGGTGTCACAAGCTGGGGGGAAACCGTGGACGAACGCCGAGCAGACGCGGCTCTCGCGCGTCGCATCGAGGATCCGTTCCTTCGACGCTCGCTGAAGACGGCGCTGCATCTGCGTCGGTACCTGCCGTTCTACGTCTTCGGCACGATCTGGATCGTCACGCTGTCGGTGTTCCCGTCGATCCGTGGCGCCGACGACGACTCGAGCGGGCTCGCGGCGACGAGCGGCTTCGACGACGGAGCCGCCCTCGACGCGGGTGCAGGCACGGGCGAGGGAGGTCTCGCCACCGCGGGGGACGCGTCGACGGTCCAGGGCGCGGCCGCCGGTGGGGCGAGCGCGGGCGGCACGGCGGGCGGCGCGGCAGGCGTCGGTCAACGTGGCGGACCTGCGGCGGCGAAGGGAGCGACGGCCGCGCAGGGTGTCGCCGCCGCGAGCGACGGTCCCCCACGATCCGTCGCGGAGTCGGTGGCCGTGGCCACCCGCGCGAGCGGGAAGATGCGCGACGGCCGCGACTGCGCCGCGGGCGTGCGGCAGATCCAGCAGAGCGCGTACGCGACGCAGTGCACCGGGATCTACACCGGCAACAACGCCGGCGCGACGTCCCACGGCGTCACCGGCGACAAGATCCGCCTCGTCCGGCGCACGTTCCCGGAGTCGGCGAACTCCCAGGCCGCCGATCAGATCAACAAGCAGGCCGGCCTCGCCGACGACGAGGTCGCCGACGCGGTCCGCGACGTCTTCGTCGAGTACTTCAAGAAGAGCTACGAGCTCTACGGCCGCGAGGTCGAGATCATCGAGTGGGAGTCGCAGAACGGGAACAGCACCGACGAGGTGCAGGGCCGCGGGCGCGAGGGCGCGTGCGCCGACGCGACGTACATCAAGCAGGAGCTCAAGGCCTTCGCCGTCGTGTCGTCGAGCGCGCCGTTCGGTGAATGCGCGGCCGAACGGAAGATGCTCGTGTTCCAGACCGCGCCGTACTACGGCGAGTCCTGGTTCAAGAAGTACCACCCCTATGGCTGGCACTACGTGATGGAGTGCGAGCGAATCAGCTACCAGGTCGCCGAGTACCTCGGGAAGCGGCTGGCCAACAAGCCGGCGAAGTGGGCCGGCGACGCCGCGTACCAGCGGTCGAAGCGCAAGTTCGGGATGTACGTGCCCGACAACGACGGCTACCAGGTGTGCGGCAACGTCATCCAGCGGGAGTCGGAGCAGCGCTACAACTCGGGCAAGTTCGAGCGCTACAACTACGCGCTCGACCTGTCGCGCTTCGCCGACCAGGCCGCCCAGGCGTCGGTGCAGTTCAAGGCGGCTGGCGTGACGACGATCGTCCTCACCTGCGATCCGTACTCGGTGCTCTTCCTGACCCAGGCGGCGGCGCGCCAGGCGTGGTTCCCCGAGTGGTTCCTCATCGGCGTGGCCGCGCAGGACACCGACGTCGCCGCGCGCCTCTACGAGCAGTCAGAGGTCGACGGCCACATGTTCGGTCTCAGCCAGCTCGGCGCGACCGAGAAGATCCTCGGCAAGACCAGCGAGCCGGGCCGCGTCTACAAGCTCATCACCGGCAAGGACATCCCCGAGGGGACGACCGGCAGCTACTTCAACTACATCCACGTGTTCAACATGCTGCAGGCCGCCGGCCCCGCGCTGACCCCGGAGACCATCGCCGCCGGCGCCCGCAACATCATCCCGAGCGGCGCGCCGGACTTCGCGCTCGGCTACTGGTCGTACGCCGACGGACCGGACGGGACGCCAGGCGCGGGCGACCACACGATGATCGACGACAGCCGCGAGATCTACTGGGTCTGCAAGGGCGGCAACCAGGCCTGCACCGAGCCGGCGCCCGACGGCAAGAGCGGCACCTTCAAGGAGACCTACGGGGGCAAGCGCTTCCGGAACGGCGAATGGCCGGCCGAGGATCCGCCGGTCTACCCCGGGTGATTTGTGCCTTGCTGAGACAGGAGTCACAGACGGCGGCGACGAACCCTTCAGCAACCCGCACCTTGACCCACGGGTCAAGAATCGGACAAAGTGCTCAACGCACGTCATAGGTGACACCAGTCACATTCGGACCACATCGGGGGGATGTCCGTGAGCAAGGGAGACCTGGCTCGTGATTCTGCGATCACGAGTCGTCTCGAGGACCCGTTCGTTCGGCGATCGCTGAAGACGGCGCTCCATCTGCGCCGCTACATGCCCTTCTACGTGTTCGGGCTCGTCTGGGTCCTCACGTTGTCGCTGTTCCCGTCGATCCGCTCGGCCACCTCCGACGACGCGAGCCTGTTCGCGGGCACCGACCTCCCCTCGGGGAGCGGCGGTCTCGCTGGCTCCTCCGACCCGGGCGTCCTCGCCGCCACCGACGCGGGTGCGGTGGACGCGACCGGTGCGCCCCTCGATGCCGGCGCGGCAACCGCGGCGGGCGGAGGACGCACCGGCGGCGCGGCTCGCACCGCCGGAGGAGCCACCGCAGCGGCCGGCGGTGCGGCAGCAGCCGCAGGGGCAGGTGCAGGTCCGGGCGTGCCCGGTTCGATCGCCGAGTCGGTGGCCCTCGCCCACAAGACCGGCAAGATGCGCGACGGGCGCGACTGCAACGGCCAGATCCGCCAGCTCCCCGTCGCTCGCTACGGCGCGATCTGCACCGCGAAGTACGAGGGCCCGAACGGCGGTGCGACCTATCACGGTGTGAGCGGCGACAAGATCCGCATCGTCCGCCGCAACTTCCCCGACAGCGCCAACAGCCAGGCCGTCGAGGCGTTCGCCTCCTCCGCCGGCCTCGCCGACGAGGAGACCACCAACCGCATCCGCGACGAGTTCATCGCCAAGTTCGACGGCATCTTCGAGCTCTACGGCCGCAAGATCGAGTGGATCGACTACGAGTCGCAGAACGGCGACGCCACCCAGGAGTCGCTCGGCAACGGCCGCGAAGAAGCGTGCGCCGATGCGACCTACATCAAGGAGACCCTCAAGGCCTTCGCCGTGTACGACGGCAGTGCCGTCTTCGGTGAGTGCGCCGCGCAGCGCGGGATGATGGTCTTCTCCACCGGCCCCTACTACCCGGAGGTCTGGTACAAGAAGTACCACCCGTACCTGTGGGGCGGCGTCATGGAGTGCGAGCGGGTCTCGTACCAGGTGTCGGAGTACATCGGGAAGCGCCTCGCCCCCTACAAGTCGATCTTCACCGACGACCCCGTGCTCGGGAACAAGGAGCGATTGTTCGGCACCTACGTGCCCGACAACGACGAGTACCAGCACTGCGTGAACATCACGATGCGCGAGCTCGACACCAAGTGGGGTCAGAAGGGCAAGCAGCGCGAGCAGTACAACTACCAGCTCGACGTGAGCCGGATGGCCGACCAGGCCGCTCAGGGCATCCTGCGGTTCAAGGCCGCCGGCGTCACCACCGTCGTGCTCGCGTGCGACCCGATCTCGTCGGTGGCGCTCATGGCCGCGGCCACCAACCAGGCCTACTACCCCGAGTGGTACATGATCGGGACGGCGCTGAACGACACCGACTTCTTCGCCCGCCTGTTCGAGCCGAGCCAGTCGCGCCACCTGTTCGGCATGAGCCAGCTCGGATCGACCGACAAGCTCATCGGCGACAAGTCGGAGGCCGGTCAGGTCTACAAGGCCCTCACCGGCAAGACGATCCCCGAGGGCACGAGCGGCGACTACTACGGCGTCCTCCGCGCCTACTCGATGCTGCAGGGAGCGGGCCCGATCG
>DASUCK010000566.1:0-6030 GCA_036276095.1 Nonomuraea sp.
TCGCGACCTTCGAGGAGAACGACACCTCCTGCTGCTACGCCCTGCAGGACAAGGTGTGGGTGCACGGACCGGGCGCCGAGCCGTGGGAGGTGTACGTGGTCAAGGGCCACGCCGACACCCTGGCCACGCAGGCCGACTCCGTCCGCTGCGCCACAGCAGATGCGGCGGGCGAAGCAGCCACCGCAGAGCAGGACCTGGCCGAAGCCGCCGCACCGGGCTCAGGGCGGGCCCGGAGGTCCACCTGCTGCTGACCGGTCCGGCGGGAGTCGGCGGTCAGATCCCGGCACGCGGGCGGCAGGCCCGCATCGGCAGGTTCCGCCACGCCGACCCTCACGTGGTCGCGACGTGGCGATCGAGAGAACGCGTGGGTTGCGGCGCGGGTCTGCTGCGCCGGGCACCCAGGACGGCGGCGATGGGTGTGAGCCACGGTGGTGTGCACAGGCAGGTACTGGTCGACGGCGGTGATGGAGAGCAGACGGGCGGTGCGCCGCATGCGCCGGCCAGATGCGCGCCGGGCGCCGGCACCGGTGGCGGCGCAGGCACGGGCGCGGGCGCGGGCGAGAATGACGTGCAGGCCGGAGCTGTCGCAAAAGCGCAGCTCGGTCAGGTCGAACACCACATGGTCACCGGTCCGGTGGACGCAAGGTAGTCGGCCAGCTGGGCGCTGTTGGTGCGGTCCAGCTCGCCGTCGCGGCAGACCAGCGTTGCGCCGGGAAGGTGCTGGTGGGCCAGCGTCAGCGCGGGAATCGGCGTCCTCGCCGTGCGGGGCGAGGGCTGAGGTTGCCAGGCGCCCATGCCGCAACCGTAGACGTGTGGTGCCGACGCCGATACCCCTTGTTATGAAGCGAGACGTACGCACAGATCAGGTCAGGTCGGCGCGGACTGATCCACTCCGCCGCTGGGGTTCGGCGCAACGCCGCCGAACTGGCCCCGTTACTGGCTACGGTCTGGTCGTGCCGGTGGAGTTTCTGAGTGATGAGCAGGCTGAGGCGTACGGGAGGTTCGCTGAGGAGCCGACGCGGCCCGAGCTGGAGCGTGCCGGACACCATCTGGCCAGTCAGCGGGCATCCGCCAGACTCTTTCCAAGGGCACAAGGATCCCCGGTTACACCGAGACGATCGCCCGGCTCCTCGACGTCGCCGGGTGCGGATCGGTGCAAGCATCGACTTTCACTTCGCCGACCGATGTGCAAGTATGTGCTTGCGCCACAATCGGTGGCCTGATCACGGCGTTGCCGCAGGGGCGGTGACGCGGAAGGCGAGCGGAGGAACGACATGCGAATCGAACGTGCGACGAAGACGGCTCTGGTCACCGGCGCCACCTCCGGCATGGGCTACGCGATCGCGAAGGGACTGGCCGCCGCGGGCGCTCGGGTCGTTGTGCACGGCAGCTCGGACGAGACGGTGACCGGTGCTCTGAAGCGTCTCCGGCAAGAGGTCCCCGACAGTGACGTGATGGGGCGCAGCGCGCGACTGGACCGCCCCGACGCGGTCACCGATCTCATCGACGAGGTGCCCGACGTCGACATTCTGGTCAGCAACGCGGGCCCGACGCGCTCGACCTCGGTGTTCGACATGGACCTCGCCGAATGGCAGGCGTGGCTGGACACTTACGTGACGGCTGGAATGTTGCTGGGGCGGCACCACCTGATGAGAATGATCGATCGAGGTTGGGGCCGGGTCCTGTTCGGTGCCGGTGTCACCTGCAGTTACTCGCCGGCGGACCCTTCCCTGGACTCCATGACCGCCTGGCTCACCTGTAAGGCGGCTGTGCTGGGACTGTCCCGCAGCCTGGCGGAGATCGCCGCCGGGCGCGGCGTCACGGTCAATGCATTCATTCCGGGACCCGCCATGACCGAAGAACGCTACCTTGCCGGCGAGCCTCCGGCGGAGACGTCATTCGAGCGGTTCGAGCGCGACTACTTCGAAGGGCCGGGATCTTCTTCGCTGTTGCGTAGGTTCATCCAGCCGGACGAGATCGCCAACTTCGTCGCGTTCCTGGCGTCCGACCAAGCCTCCGGGATCACCGGAGCGGCACTGCGCGTCGATGGTGGAATCATCCGGTCGATCCTTTGATCGTCGCCGGACTACTCCGTATCGGAACCGTAGTGAGCCTCGGCGGCGTCTTTGAGGGCGCGCAAGCTGCGCTGCCAAGCGCCGGCCCGGTCGGCCAGCCACGATGCGGCAACCGCAAGCGTGCCAGGACGGACTCTGAACAGCACCTGCTGGCCGACCCGGCGGCTTGCCACGAGACCGGCCGCGTCCAGCACCGCTAGGTGCTGGACGATCGCTTGCCGGGACACCGGCAACTGGGTCGCCAGCGAGGTGGCACTGCTTTCAGGGCTTGATCCCAGCAACTCCAGCAGGCGGCGACGGGTTGGGTCCGCCAGTGCCGCGAACACCGGCCCCATCGACTCGTCGGTACCGGTCACGTGGCCGACTGCGCACGGGAGGCCAGGCCGGCCAGGCACTTCTGCCAGCCATCGATGTTGCCGCGCCAGGCCGACCTGCGCGCCTCGGCCGGCAGGTCCAGCCCGGCGAACCCGCTCTCCACCAGCCGCACTTCGACCGCCCCGGCTCGCTCGGCGACAAAGAACTCCACCAGCGTCGACCGGCCTGCCTCCGGTTCTTCTCCGGGGAAGGCACTCGCCCACCGGAACGCGGCGTAACTGCGCGGCTCCAGTCGTACCACCTCCACCACGAACCGGCCCCACTTCTCGCTTTCCCGCATGACTCGATGACCCGGCGTCCGGTCACCCGGCACCTGCACGTCAGATGGCACCCACCAGCCGGGTTCGGTGACCAACTCCCACACCTGCTCCAGCCCGGCGTTGATGGTGATGGTCTGCTCGATGCGGTCCTCCACGCCCATGCCCTCCAGCCGTCACGCGCAAGCGAACACTTGCATAATATGGGGTCCCGGTAGCACTCACGAAGTTTTCTGGTCGGATTTGGCTGAGCTGCGAAACGTGGCTGGTGGGGCCGCCGAATGCATGACGGCGGCCTCGGCGCACAGTGCCGCGCCCAGAGCGGTATCCGCGCCCTCGGCGGCGGGACTGTACGGTCTTCGGCCTGCGACGTGAGGCGCTGTGATTCGAGTGGTGGTGAATTCCAGCAGTCCGACATCCTGCCCGAGCAGGCATGAACCTGCTGCCAGCGCTCGCGCGTGGTGGCCGCCAAATATGCCAGCGATCATCAACCTGCACCGCTTCAAGCAGGGCGCGACGGATCGCTTCAGTGTCGGCGCCGCTGCCGTCCCGGCACACCACCCGCACACCGGGGCGGGCACGCAGCCGCGATTCCAAGGTGTTGGCGTGACGTCCGCGAGCACGTCGATCCGCTCCAGCCGGCTGCCATCGCCAGGTATTCGGCCACTGTGATGCTGGCGGGGTCGCGCTGTTCGAAGGCCAGGTCGGCGGCCTGCCCGGCGACCAGTGCCGACACCGCGCGCTCCAGCGGTCCCGTGCTGTTTCGAGGACCCTGCTGCTGGACCAGCCGGAACGCTTCGGAGAGCAGAGCGTCCGCGGCCAGCACCACCGGCCCGACACCGAACACCTTCCAGGCCGTCGCCCGGCCTCGGCGCAGCTCGTCGTCGTCCATCACATCGTCATGGATGAGGATGAAGTTGTGGACGAGTTCGACGGGCGCGGCCACGGGTACCGCTGGCGTCGGATCGTCTGATGTGGCTTGGGCCGCCAAGAGCGCCAGCGCAGGCCGCAGTGCCTTGCCTGTCGGCGCACTTCGGCCGGTGTCACCATCGCCGTCCCACCAGCCGGAGTGATAGCCGCAGATACGCGCGAGCTTGGCGGGAAGGCCTTCGACCGCCTGCTGCAGCACTGGTCGCGTCAGTTTCTGCGCCAGCGCCAGCGTTAGCTCGACGGTGGGCTGCTGTGCTCGTAGGGTCCACGGCCGCCAGTTCTGATTGTCGTGCTGGCACACATCACCATCCCTTCGAAGGGGGACGAACGACTAGGGACGCGTAGTAGTCGTTTGGCGTGGCAGCAACCAAGGATCAGTTCCGGCCGTCGTCGCCTGCTGCGAGACGGTGCGACGCCGTCAAGACGCCGCTCTGCTGAACGGCTCGAAGGGGCACGTTCACGAGACCTCGGAAGGATGGCGTAGCCGCTCGAGTCGGCAGGGGATGCCGAACTGTTTCTCTTGGCCGCCCCTGCTGGTGCGGTCACGCGAGCGACCGCCGCGCACTCTAGAGCGCTGGCCACGACTCATCTCCCGGATTTGCTGCCGAAATTCTCCTTTACCGCCCCGACTCAGCTGGGGGCTGTGGTCTGCTGTCCGAACAGACGGGGCCGGAACACGACAGACCAGGTCAGGATGTTGAATTCCATGGTGGTGTTGAACGGCTCAGAGGGCCGTTGATTCGACCACGAAGGACCGCGCTGAGGGCCAGGAAGATGCGTGAGAATGGCCTCTCATCGCGTACATGAGCGATCACGGCCACGCGACGACGAGGCGGGTGCTGTGAGGTGGACCAGGCGTTGATGGCCGCCCCGGTACGTGCGAGGGTGGTCAGCGACGGAGGGGGTGAGCGATGAGATCATTCACGGGCAAGATGGCCGTCGTCACCGGAGGCGGCGCCGGGATGGGGCGCGAACTGGTCGTTCAGTTGGCCGCCGAAGGCTGTTCGGTCGCCGCGTGCGACGTCGACGAGGCCGGGCTGGCCGTCACCGCCGAGCGAGCCGCCGAAGCCGCACCCGGCGGCGGCGATGTGCGGGTCACCACCCACCACTGCGACGTGTCGGACGAGGCTCAGGTGACGAGGTTCCGCGACGAGGTGGTCGAGCGGCACCGGACCGGCCACATCAACCTGCTGGTCAACAACGCCGGCATCGGCGGCGGCAGCAGCTTCGTCACCAGCCCGCGAGCCGAGTGGGAGCGTACGTTCGGCGTCTGCTGGGGCGGGGTCTACAACTGCACGCGTGCGTTCATGCCGCTCCTGATCGCCAGTGATGAGGGGTGCCTGGTCAACACCAGCAGTGTCAACGGGTTCTGGGCGGCCGGCCCCGGTGTGCCGATGAGCGCGTACAGTGCCGCCAAGTTCGCCGTGAAGGGCTTCTCCGAGGCGATGCTGACAGACCTGCGGATCAACGCACCGCACGTACGGGTCGCGCTGGTGATGCCGGGGCACGTCGGCACGGAGATCGTGATCAACTCCCGCCGGATCCACGGCCACTCCGAGCCTGACGACATGACCGCCGAGGAGCTCGCGGACGCCCGCGTGCTCGCCGCCGCCATCGCGGGCGTTCCCGCCGACCGGTTGAGTGATGAGGAGGTTCGGGCTGCGGTCAACAGCATGGGTGAGTGGTTTCGCGACAACGCGCCGCTGTCGGCCGCCGACGCCGCGACCGTCATCCTTGATGGCGTACGCGCTGGCACGTGGCGCATCCTGGTCGGTGATGACGCCCACGCGCTCGACGCGGCGATGCGTGCCGACCCGCTGGACCTGTACCGGCCCGACAGCCCGACCCTGGCGGCCGTGTTTCCCGACATGCGCCCTCGCGAGGAGTGACTCGGATTCGGCAAGCCGGTCACCCGGCGGTGCCGTAGATTCCGGGCCTCGTTGCCACGCCGCTGTATGCCCGCGACTCCGAGTTCTGGCCGATCTTGCCGGCCTTGGGCCGCGGTCGTCGGGCGTCCGCGCGGGGCCTGCGCCGCGTACGGCCGGTAGTCGCCGCTCGTCGGGTGGCCGTTGCGGCGGACCTCTCTGCTGATGGTGAACGGGCTTCGTCCGAGCACGACTGCGATGGACCGGATCGACGCGCCCTCGCGCACCAGGTCGGCGATGGCGAGGCGCTCCTCCTGAGATAGGTACCGGGCACGAGAAGAGGCCCGGCCGCCGGCGCGACCAGCGCCGCGGTCTTCCGACGTGACCCCTAGGTCGTGTTTCGAAAGATCACGATGTGTGGGGTGTGTCGGTGATCGTTAAACGAAGAGGTCTCCGGTAGATGGTTCAACGACCAAGAAGAACGACATACCGGAGACCTCGTGACCAGCGTAGTGGTGACGAGGCGGC
>DASUCK010000567.1:0-3055 GCA_036276095.1 Nonomuraea sp.
GCCAGGAGATGTGCTGGAGGGGCTGAATCGACGGGCCAGCGTGATCGGCATGTTCACGGGCGCGGCCGGGCTGGTCGTCTCGATGCTGGGGTTGCGCGCGCAACTGCGAAGCGGGCCCGTCGACGACGTCGCATCCACCACGGGGACACCGGGGCCCGGCCAGGGGGAGCCCGCCCACGCCCGTGGCCCGCGACGTCGGACGGTCCTGCTGATCGCGGCCGTATCGGCGGTCGTGGTGACCACCCTGGTCGTCCTGGCCGTCGTATCGAATGCGCCGGTCCGCTACGAGGCCGAAGACGGCACTTACCACAATGCCAGGCGCCTTTACAATATCGACGGCGCATCGAACAACGCTTCGATGGGCCATTTGAATTACCCGGACAGCTGGGTCGACATCAAGGTGTACGCGCCGAGGGCCGACACCTATACGGTGAACGTGCGGTACAGCGCCGCCGACGGCGACGCCCGGCAGTACCTGACGGTGAACGGGTTGCGCAAGATCGTACTGCATTATCCGGGTAGTCCCACCTGGACAACGTGGTCGCACGCGTCGGTCAGGCTGAAGCTGGACCACAAATGGAACACGCTGCGATTCCAGCACGACGACGGACCGTTCGCGGCCGAGCTGGACTACGTCGAGGTCGCCTGACAGCCGGTCGGCGGAAGAGCGGCGGTAGTGCCTGCGGGTGGCGACGGCGAGCGCTTCGGGGCGGGGCCGGCCGCGCGAACGCAGCCTTCCTCGGGGTCTCGCCGACGGCGGCGGTGTTGGTCGACGGCGCCGGCATTCCCGGCACGGAATCGATGTGATCGTCGGTGTCGCGGGTGCGCGGAACTCTGGGGGAGTCCTTACCTGCGGCGCGGCGGGTAGCCCGGTGGATGGCATGGGCGTCCTCGCAGTGGAACTCCCGTGCCCGTGCGGCTTCCGCGGGGTCCGGGTCGATGCAGGCCAGAAGGTGCTCGGCGTCCAGGGCCGCCGCCAGCGCCTTCAGCAGGGAGCCGGTCCGAGGTGGAGCGGGGCCGCCAGGTGCAACACGACCGGGCCGTAGACCGTAGACGGCACGGCGAACGTCACCAGACCGTCGCTCGGCACCGTCATCTCGTCGCCGGGCTGTGAGGTCCGCTCGTTGACGGCGTACCAGTGCGCTGTGTACCTGCCGGCAGACAACTCGGCGGTGAACGTCTTGCTGGTCTCGCTCGGTTGCAGGATGAGGTACTCCTTGCCGGGGTCCGCC
This sequence comes from Nonomuraea sp., assembly GCA_036276095.1. GTDB lineage: Bacteria > Actinomycetota > Actinomycetes > Streptosporangiales > Streptosporangiaceae > Nonomuraea. The sequence continues at coordinate 1,233 of DASUCK010000567.1, forward strand.
AGCGCGTAGCCGGTGGAGCTGAGCTCGCCGCGAGGGGGCATGCGGACCAGGTCGATCATCTCGGCGTAGCGCCTGGTGTCGCCCATCGCCCGGCGGGCCGGCTCGAAGGCGTCCGGTGCCGCCTGAATGCCATCGATGAGGCCGAAGTCCATCAGGATCGGGTTGTGGCCGCGCAGGAACGCCTTCCACACCCAGAGCGCGTCGCCCTGGCCGGGCGCGAAGTGGTCGGTGTCGCTGATCAGGACCTTCCGGCCGTCGGCGGACGGCGGGTCGTCCAGCCAGCGCGACGCCGGGCCGTCAGGAGCGCCCGGGTGACCGCCCTCGCGGAAGGTCTCATCGTCATAGCCAGGCGAGATCCAGTCGGCGGGCCCGTCGAACAGGGGCGCGTTGACCAGGGTCTGGTCGGCCACCGGGAACTGCATGGTCATCCCGATCGGGCGCGGGTCGTAGGAGCGCCGCCGCTCGTACGCTCGGACGAACTCGATCACCCAGTACTGCCAGCCGGTCGAGTCACCCCACTCGGTATCCGGCGATACGCCGAGCGCGGCGGCCATCTCCGAACTGACCCGGCCACCTCCGGATGACTCGTTGGCGACCTCGAAGAGGACGTTGGGCAGATCGTGCAGGGTGTCGACGACCTGCCGGAGGTACGCTTCCTGCAGCGCCCGCACGTCGGGGGCGAGCGGCAGCACCTGGTGGTCGAGGATCGAGGTGATCCCGACGCCGTTGACGTTGTTGGCGGCGTGGAAGGGGTGGCCCTCGACGTTGTCCGGGGGCGGGCTGAGGTGCAGCGCCCAGCCGTCGAACAGCATCACGGCCACGTACATGCCGCGTTCGCCGGCGGCTGTGACCCGCTCGCGCAGCCGCCGGAAATAGGCCGGATCGAACCGGGACAGGTCGAACCTGGGACCGCCGTCCTTGGCCAGTCCCGGCCCGGTGCGCGGCCATGGCTGCGGGGTCATGTTCAGGTGGTACGCGCCGCCCGCGGCCTGGGACTGGAACTGCTCCCAGCGCCACAGCCGGATGAAGTTGTGTCCGCGGGCGGCGAGGAAGTCGAGGTAGGCGTCATAGTCGAGCCGCTCCGGCTCGGCTGGTGGGGTCGGGCCGGGCCCCATGCCGTCGTGGAAGTTGTTCCAGATGTGTGAACCGGTGAGATACACCGCCCGGCCGTCCGACCGCACGGTGAAATAGCGAGGGTTGTCCGCGGACACTTCCAGCGGACCGGGCATCCGCTCACGGTATGCAGATATATCCGGCATGGCGTCTCATTTCGGTGCGACTGTGTCAGTGGCCGACGGGGTGGCGCGGGTGCGTCCGCACCCGTTGTCCTCGACGACCGTCGGGGTCGGTGCCGTCGAACGGCACGGACACACTGGCGACGACGGATTTCATCGCGTTCCTCCCTGGTCGTCGAGTCCGGTGGTCAGGAGGAAAGACTTCCTCGTGCGGCCGGGGAGAACATCGGCCAGGTGGCCGACGCAGGGCCCTCCGGTGGCCGAATCCCGGCGCTGTCGATGGCGGACCTCGGTGGACCGACCGCTGCAACATGGCGACTACGTCCGTCTGCAAGTGTCCGCGACCGTGGATGGCCGGGACGTCGCGGATGCGAGGATCGACGATGTTTCCTCCGTCGTTTCCTCCTGCGTCGGCGACGGATTCATCGGCGGAATGGACCAGGCGATCCTAGGTCGTGTTTCGAAAGATCACGATGTGTGGGGTGTGTCGGTGATCGTTAAACGAAGAGGTCTCCGGTAGATGGTTCAACGACCAAGAAGAACGACATACCGGAGACCTCGTGACCAGCGTAGTGGTGACGAGGCGGC
>DASUCK010000568.1:0-6384 GCA_036276095.1 Nonomuraea sp.
GACACCTCCGGCGGCCGGCTGCTCGCGGTGCCGAGCGACGGGTGGGCGCAGCTGATCCTCTACCGGAAGGACCTGTTCGAGGAGGCCGGGCTGCGGCCGCCGGACACGTACGAGGCATTGCGGGCCGCCGCCGAGCGGCTCAACCGGGGCGGGGTCGCGGGCATCACGCTGGCGATCGCGCCGACGGACTCGTTCACGGCGCAGAGCTTCGAGCACGTGGCGCTGGCGAACGGATGTCAGCTGGTGGACAATTCCGGAAATGTCGCTCTGAATTCGCCACAGTGCGTACGGGCCTTCGACTTCTACGCCAACCTCGTCAGAAACTACTCGGTCAAGGGCAAGCAGGACGTCGACACCACCAGGGCCACGTACTTCTCCGGCAAGGCGGCCATGATGATCTGGTCGTCGTTCATCCTGGACGAAATGGCGAGCCTGCGGAAGGACGCGCTGCCGAGTTGCCCGCAGTGCCGGGAGGACCCGGAGTGGCTGGCCAAGAACACCGGCGTGGTCACCGCGCTGAAGGGCCCCGACGGCAGCGCCCCCGCCCAGTACGGCGAGATCGTCTCGTGGGCCGTCACCGCCGACGCGGCCAAGGACCCGGCGGCCAGATTCGTCGCGTACATGATGAACGAGGGATACGAGCGCTGGATCGGCATGGCCCCCGAGGGCAAGTTCCCCACCAGGACGACCTTCGCCGAGCAGTGGAACAAGCTGCCCGCCGGCGTCGACACCAAGAAGCCGCTGTCCGACCTCTACCCGGCCGACGTGCTGGAGGCGCTGCGCAAGAGCCCCGACACCCTGGCCCGCTGGGGCATCCCGCAGGGGCAGGGCAAGCTGGTCGGCGCCACCATGGGCGAGCTGCCGGTGCCCAAGGCGCTGAGCGCGGTCGCCGACGGCACCCTCACGGCCCAGGCCGCCGCCGCGCAGGCCAAGACCGACGTGGAGTCGATCAAGCGGGGGATCCGGCAGTGAGAACCGGCGGGACCCTGCGCGAGCAGGAGGCACGCGCGGGGCTCACGCTGATCTCGCCCACGCTGGTCATCACGGTGGTCGTGGTGGTGGTGCCGCTGCTGTGGGCGGTCATGCTGGCCTTCCAGGACGCGCGCCTGATCAACATCCGGCGTACCGGCGTCTTCGGCAACTACACGCTGGAGAACTTCACGTACGTGATCTCCGAGCCGGGCTTCTGGTCGTCGCTGGTCAACACGCTCGTGTACACCGTGGCGGGGACGGTGTTGTCGATCGCGATCGGGCTGGTGGCGGCGCTGGTGCTACGCGACCGGTTCCGGGGGCGGACGCTGGTGCGCGCCTCGATCCTCATCCCGTACGTGGCGCCGGTGGTGGCCGTGGCGTTCCTGTGGGAGACGATGCTCAACCCCCAGTACGGCATCGTCAACACCTGGCTGGACGAGCCGATCGCGTTCCTCACCCAGGCCAGGGGCGAGTTCCTGGGCCTCCAGGTGCCGGTGGCGCTGCTGACGGTGATCGCGTTCGAGGCGTGGCGGTACTTCCCGTTCGCGTTCCTGTTCATCCTGGCCCGGCTGCAGGCGCTGCCCGCCGAGCTCGACGAGGCCGCGGTCGTGGACGGCGCCACGCCGACCCAGCGCTTCCGGTACGTGACCATGCCGCAGCTGTGGCGGATCATCGCGTTGCTGTCGGTGCTGCGGTTCGTGTTCACCTTCACCAAGTTCGACGACGTCTACCTGCTGACCGGCGGCGGAGCCGGCACCGAGGTGGTCAGCGTGCGGGTCTACAACTTCCTGACCGCCCGCGACGACATCGGCGCCTCGGCCGCCCAGGCGATCGTCCTGGCCGTCGTGCTGGTCGTCTTCCTGGCCGTCTACCTGCGGTTCTTCGGAGGAGGGCAGCGCGATGAGCAGGGATAGGGCCGAGCGGGCGGTGTTGAAGGTGCTCAAGCCCGTCGTGATCGCGTTCCTCTTCCTGATCACCGCGTTCCCGCTCTACTACATGGTGATGCTGTCGATCAGGGACATCCAGGAGCTGATCCTGGACCCGGGGTCGCTGTGGCCGTCGACGTTCACGCTCGACACGTACGTGAACGTGCTCACCCGGCAGGGGTTCCTGACCTTCATGCGCAACAGCGCCATCGTCGCGGTGGCGTCGGTGGCGGTCACGTTGCTGATCTCGATCCCGGGGGCGTACGCGGTGGCGCGGCTGCGGTTCTTCGGGCGGCGGCAGGTGCACTTCCTGTTCCTGGCGGTCTACCTGTTCCCGGCGATCGTGCTGGCCATCCCGCTGTTCGTGCTCTTCACGATGCTCGGGCTGCGCGGCTCCCTGATCGGGCTGATCCTCGTCTATATCGCGCAAACCGTCCCTGTCACGGTATACATGCTCCGCAACTACTTCGAGACCGTGCCGCAGAGTGTGGAAGAGGCGGCCGCGATCGACGGGTGCACGAGACTGTCGACCATCTGGCGCGTGGTTCTGCCGCTGTCCAAGCCCGCGCTGATGGCCACCGGGCTCTACGCCTTCATGATCGCCTGGAACGAGTTCCTGTTCGCTCTGCTCTTCCTGGTCGAGAAGCGGGACAGCTGGACCGTTTCCCTCGGGCTGTCGCAGCTCGCGGGAAGCATCGAGATCCCGACGACGGTCCTGATGGCGGGATCGGTGGTGCTCACGCTGCCGATCGTCATCGTCTTCTTCGCCAGTGAGCGCCTGCTGACCGAAGGGCTGACGGCAGGGGCAGAGAAGGGATAGAGCATGCTGACGGCAGGGCAGATCCTCCAGCTCATCCGCCATGGCACCTGCCGTACGCGCAAGGAACTCATCGAGTACACCGGTCTGTCCCGGTCGACGATCACCGACCGGGTCGACCGGCTCATCCAGGCCGGCTACATCCACGAGTCCGGGGTCGGCGCCTCCGGCGGCGGGCGGCCGCCCTCGATGCTCGACGTGGCCGCGACCAAGCGCCTGCTGCTGGTCGCCGACCTCGGCGCCAGCCACGTCCGGGCGGCCGTGACCGACCTGTCCGCCCGGCCGCTGGCCGAGGAGAGCGCCGAGATGCGCATCGACCGCGGGCCCGAGGCGGTGCTGTCATGGGTGCGGCAGGCGTTCCAGCGCATGCTGGACCGGTACGGGCGGCCGGCGAGCGAGGTGTGCGGCATCGGGCTCGACCTGCCCGGCTCCGTCGACCACACGACCGGGCGGGTGATCAGGTCGTTCCTCATGCCCGGCTGGGACGACCACCCGGTGGGCGCGTCCATCGGCGCCGAGTACGACGTGCCGATCCTGGTCGAGAACGACGCCAACGCCATGGCGCTGGGCGAGTGGTGGTCGTCGTGGCGGGACACCGACTCGCTGATCCTCATCAAGGTCTCGACCGGCATCGGCACCGGCATCGTCCTCGACGGCCAGATCTACCGCGGGGTCGAGGAGGCCGCCGGCAACATCGGCCACGTACGCATCCGCGAGACCGACGACCGCGTCTGCACGTGCGGCTCGCGCGGCTGCGTGGCCTCACTGGCCAGCGGCAGCGCCCTGGCCGCCGACCTCGGCCAGGAGTCCAGCCGGGCGGTGGTGCGGCTGGTGCAGGCCGGCGACCCCACGGCCATCGCCCGCACCCAGGAGGCCGGGCGCACACTGGGCGTCGTGCTGGCTACCGCTGTCAGCCTGCTCAACCCGGGCGTGCTGGTGCTGGCCGGCGACATGGCCGAGACGCGGGAGCACTACCTGACCGGGATCAGGGAGATCGTGTACCGGCGCAGCCTGCCGTACACGACGCGGAACCTGGAGATCGTCACGTCCTCGCTCGGCGAGCAGGCGGGCATCGTCGGGATGGCGGTGCTGGTCATGGAGCACGTCCTCTCCCCCTCCGCCGTGGACGCCGCGCTGGCCGCCGCGTCCACGGCGGTGAACTGAGACCGGTCAGCCGGCGAGGGCGCGGCGCAGGACGGCCGGGGCCTCGACGAGCGAGGGGCCGTACCAGGTGAGGAGGCGGCCGCTGACCAGGGCGCAGGAGAGACCGGGGAAGCACTCGGGACCGTCGGTCGCCGAGAAGGCGTACGGCTCGTCGGGGAGCACCACGAGGTCGGGCCGCCGCTCCACCAGCTCGGCCAGCGGGATCTTGGGGTAGCGCTCGGCGTGGCCGGCGTAGAGGTTGTCGACGCCGAGGTGTCCCAGCACGTCGCCGGTGAAGGTGTCGCGGCCGACGACCATCCAGGGGCGGCGCCAGATCGGGACGACCGCCGTGCGCCTCGGGCCGTCCGCGCGGGCCGTCCGCCAGGCCGCCTCGGCCGCGTCGAGCCAGGCCGGGCGGGCGACGCGGCAGGCGTGCAGGAACATCCGGTCGAGCGAGGCGAACGCCTGCTCCAGGGTCTCGATCCTGGTCACCCAGACGGCGATCCCGGCCTGGCGCAGGGCCTCCAGGTCGGGCTCGCGGTTCTCCTCCGCGTTGGCCAGCACGACGTCCGGCCTGAGCCTCCTGACGGCCTCCAGGTCCGGGTTCTTGGTGCCGCGGACCCTGGCGACGTCGAGGCCGGGCGGGTGGGAACACCAGTCGGTGGCCCCGACCAGGGCCTCCGGCACGGTCGCCGCCACCGACTCGGTCAGCGACGGCACCAGGGACACGATCCGCCGCACGGTGTCGGGTATCGCCACGGGCACGCCGATGTCATCCATGTCCGCAGCCTAGATCGGCGATCGCGGCGGTTTCACGCCGCCGCCGGTGTGGGGCGTGGGCGGGCAGACCCTCACGCCGATCTCCCGCCCACGCTCGACCGCCTACTTGATGGCGCCGAGCGCGCCGTCGTAGTCGGGCTCCTGGGCGATCTCCGGCACCAGCTCGGAGTAGATCACCTTGTTGTCGCCGTCGAGCACGACCACCGCCCGCGCGGCCAGGCCCGCCAGCGGCCCGCTCTCCTGCGCCACGCCGTAGTCGGACAGGAACTCGCGGCCGCGCATGAGGGACAGCATGGTCACGTTCTCGATGCCCTCGGCGCCGCAGAAGCGCTTCTGCGCGAACGGCAGGTCCGCCGACACGCACAGCACCTCGACGTCGGGCAGCTCGGCGGCCAGCTCGTTGAAGCGGCGCACCGAGGCCGCGCAGACGCCGGTGTCGACGCTCGGGAAGATGTTGAGCACCTTGGTCTTGCGGCCGAAGTCGTCGAGCGAGCGCTCGGCCAGATCGCCGCCGATCAGGCGGAACGCGGGCGCGGCGTCGCCGGGCTTCGGGAAGGTGCCACCCACGGTGACGGGATTGCCCCGGAAGGTGATCTCGGACATGAAGGCCTCCTGATAGCGGTGTTCCCCGGATCGCGATCCTATCGACGTACGCGCCCGGCCCCGCCGGGCGGCACCCGCCGACCGGACCCCTTGATCAGACGTTGCGCCGGTACTGGCCGCCCGCCTCGAACAGGGTGTCGGTGATCTGGCCGAGCGAGCAGTGCCGCGCCGCCTCCATCAGCACCTCGAACGCGTTCCCGTCCGACATCGCCACCTCCCGCAGCCGGGCCAGCTGCGCGGCCGCCTCCGAGCGGTTGCGCTCCTGGAAGTCGCGCAGCCGCTCCAGCTGGGAGCGCTTCTCCTCCTCCGTGCCGCGGGCCAGCTCCAGCTTGTGCGCGTCGCTCACGTCGCCGTCGCCGTTCCTGAACGTGTTGACGCCGATGATCGGCAGCGAGCCGTCGTGCTTGCGCATCTCGTACAGCATGGACTCGTCCTGGATCTTGCCGCGCTGGTAGCCGGTCTCCATCGCCCCGAGCACGCCGCCGCGGTCCGACAGGCGCTCGAACTCGGCCAGCACGGCCTCCTCCACCAGGTCCGTCAGCTCGTCGACGACGAACGAGCCCTGCAGCGGGTTCTCGTTCCTGGCCAGGCCCCATTCGCGGTTGATGATCAGCTGGATCGCCATGGCGCGGCGCACCGACTCGGCGGTCGGGGTGGTGACGGCCTCGTCGTAGGCGTTGGTGTGGAGGCTGTTGCAGTTGTCGTAGATGGCGATCAGGGCCTGCAGGGTGGTGCGGATGTCGTTGAAGTGCATCTCCTGGGCGTGCAGGGAGCGGCCCGAGGTCTGGATGTGGTACTTCAGCTTCTGCGAGCGCTCGCCGGCGCCGTACCGCTCGCGCATGGCGATCGCCCAGACGCGGCGGGCCACCCGGCCGAGCACGCTGTACTCGGGGTCCATGCCGTTGGAGAAGAAGAACGACAGGTTCGGGGCGAAGTCGTCGATCTTCATGCCCCTGGCCAGGTACGCCTCCACGTACGTGAACCCGTTGGCCAGCGTGAACGCCAGCTGGCTGATCGGGTTCGCCCCGGCCTCGGCGATGTGGTAGCCCGAGATCGACACGGAATAGAAGTTCCGGACGTTGTGCTCGATGAAGTACTGCTGGATGTCGCCCTGGCACTTAAGCGCGAACTCCGTGCTGAAGA
>DASUCK010000569.1:0-13358 GCA_036276095.1 Nonomuraea sp.
ATCCGCAAGCGCGGCGCATCCTCGAGCGAGCTGAGCTCGAGGGCATCGAGCTGATCCGCTTTCTGTACGCCGACCACGGCGGTGTCATCCGTGGCAAGGCGGCATCCCGGTCGCGGCTGGCCGAACGGCTCAGCACGGGCATCGGGCACACGGTGGCCATGATGGCGATGAACATGCTCGACCAGCTCCAAGACGTCGAGCAGATGGGCCCGGTGGGCGAGGTACGCATCGTCCCCGACCCCGCCACCTACGTCCCGTTGCCCCATGCCCCCGGCGCCGCCGCCATGCTGTCGGACCTGCGGCAGCCGGACGGCTCCGCCTACGCGGCGTGCCCGCGCACCTTCCTCAAGGACGCGATCGCCGAACTGGCCACGGAGGGCTACACACTGCTCGCGGCGTTCGAGCCGGAGTTCACGCTGGGCCGCCGCCTGCCGGACCCGGCCGGCGGCCCCGACCGGCTGGCGCCCCTCGACGACTCGCTGTGCTACGCCAACGTCGGCTTCGACACCGCCCACGACTACACCGTCAAGCTCATCCGCGCCCTGGAGACCCAGGGTCTGCGCGTCGAGCACTACCATCCCGAGCTCGGCCCCGGCCAGCAGGAGCTGTCCATCAGGCACGCCCCGGCGCTGCGCGCCGCCGACAACCACGTGCTGTTCCGCGAGACCGTGCGCGGCGTGGCCATGCGCATGCAGATGTGGGCCACGCTGGCCCCCAAGCCGCTGGCCGACCAGGCCGGCAACGGCGCCCACCTGCACCTGTCGCTGTGGAGCGACAGCCACAACGTCTTCGCCGAGGATGGCGACGCGCGTGCCGGCTTCCTCGGCGGCATCATGGCCCACCTGCCCGCGCTGACCGCCCTGACCTGCGGCAGTGTCAACAGCTTCCGCCGCCTGGCGCCCCGCATGTGGTCCAGCGCGTACGCCGTCTACGGCCCCGACAACCGCGAGGCCGCCGTCCGGCTGTGCTCGCCGCTGGGCGAGACCGGCGAGCCCAACCTGGAGCTGAAGCCGTCGGACTCCTCGGCCAACCCCTACCTGTCGCTCGGCGCCGTCATCCACGCCGGGCTCGACGGGATCCGGCGCAAGCTCGACCCCGGCGAGCCCGTGGACGTCGACCCCGACACGCGGCCCGGCCGCTACCCCCGCCTGCCGTCGTCGCTGGACGAGGCGCTCGACGCGCTGGAGGCCGACGAGATGCTGATGGAGGCGTTGGGGCCGCTGCGGCGCGACGCGTACCTGGCGGTCAAGCGGTCGGAGTCGGCCGCGTTCGCCGCCAAGGACGTCGCCTACGAGCTGTACGCCCACCTGCGGGTGTTCTGACCGGCGCCCGCCGGGGGCGGGCGCGCCGTCAGCGGACCGGGTAACCGGCCAGCCGCAGCGTGTCCTTCACTTCGGAGATCTTCAGCGTGCCGAAGTGGAACACCGAGGCGGCCAGGACGGCGTCCGCGCCCGCGGCCACCGCCGGCGGGAAGTCCTCCAGGCGCCCGGCCCCGCCGCTGGCGATCACCGGCACGCGCACGGCCGCCCGGACCGCGCGCAGCATCTCCAGGTCGTAGCCGTCGAGGGTGCCGTCGCCGTCCATCGAGTTGAGCAGGATCTCGCCCACGCCCAGCTCCTCGCCGCGAGCGGCCCACTCCACGGCGTCGATGCCGGTGCCGCGCCGGCCGCCGTGGGTGGTGACCTCGAACCCGCTCGGCGTGCCCGGCGCCCGCCGCGCGTCCACCGACAGCACGACGCACTGGGCGCCGAACCGGCGGGACGCCTCGGTCAGCAGCTCGGGCCGGGCGATGGCCGCGGTGTTGAGCGACACCTTGTCGGCGCCGGCCCTCAGCAGCCGGTCGACGTCGCCGGCCGAGCGCACCCCGCCGCCGACGGTGAGCGGGATGAACACCTGCTCGGCGGTCCTGCGTACGACGTCGAGCATGGTCTCGCGCTCGCCCGACGAGGCGGTGATGTCGAGGAAGGTCAGCTCGTCGGCGCCCTCCTCGTCGTACCGCCGGGCCAGCTCGACGGGGTCGCCCGCGTCGCGCAGGTTCTCGAAGTTGACGCCCTTGACCACGCGCCCGGCGTCGACGTCGAGACAGGGAATGACTCTCACGGCTACGGTCATGCTCGCAGTGCCTCGATTTCGATCTCGACCAGCATTCTCGGGTCGACCAGGCCGGCCACCCGCACGCCCGTGCACGCCGGGCGCACCTTGCCGAACACCTCGGCGATGGCCTTGCCGACCCGGTCGAAGTGGCGCTGCTCCACCACGTAGTAGCGGACCATGACGACGTCGTCGCGGGTCAGCCCGCCCATCAGGACGGCTTCGAGCGCGATGTCGATCGCGGTCATGGCCTGCTGGTAGGCGTCTCCGACGTGGCGCACCTCGCCGTCGATCGTGGCCGTGCAGCCCGACACGATCACCCGCTCTCCGACGACCACGGCGCGCGCGTAGCCGTACTTCTCCTCCCAGACGCCGCCAGAGAACACCCTTGGTCCGGTGCTTCGCATGCCGATGCTTCCGACGCTCATTACGCCCCCTCCCGGCGAAAGCTACACGCGTACCGCGGCCAGCGCGTTTTCCAGTGTGAACGCGTGAGCGTAGAGGGCTCTGCCCACGATCGCCCCCTCCAGTCCGTCGGGAACGAGGGAAGCGAGTGCGACCAGGTCATCGATGCTGGACACGCCGCCACTGGCGATCACGGGCCGATCGGTCCGGGCGAGCAGACGCCGATAGAGGTCGAGGTTGGGACCCTTGAGCATGCCGTCCTTCGTCACGTCGGTGACGACGTAGCGGGGGCAGCCGTCGCGCTCCAGCCGGTCGAGCACCTCCCACAGGTCGCCGGCGTCCTCGGTCCAGCCGCGGGCGGCCAGCGTGGTGCCGCGGACGTCGAGCCCGACCGCGATCTTGTCACCGTGCTCGGCGATGATCTTGCGGCACCATTCGGGGTTCTCCAGCGCGGCGGTGCCGATGTTGACCCGGCGGCAGCCGGTGGCCAGCGCGGCGGCCAGGGAGTGGTCGTCGCGGATGCCGCCGGACAGCTCCACGTCGACGTCGAGCCGGCCGATCACCTCGGCGATCAGCTCCCGGTTGCTGCCCCGCCCGAACGCGGCGTCGAGGTCGACCACATGGATCCACTCGGCGCCCGCCTCCTGCCAGGCCAGCGCGGCGGCGAGCGGCGCGCCGTAACCGGTCTCGGTGCCGGCCTCGCCCTGGACCAGGCGTACGGCCTGGCCTCCGACGACGTCGACGGCGGGTAGCAGGACGAGCGACATTCAGATCCTCCGGTCGAAGGCGAGGGTGACGACGACGGGCATGAGCAGCAGGGACAGGATCAGGACGGCGAAGCTGGCCAGGAGCGACCCCCACAACAGCCAGGCGAGCGCCTGGACGAGCAGGAAGGCGGCCCCCACGACGGCGTTCTGGGCGCGGTGGCGGCGGGCCAGCAGGCCGCCCTGCCGGCGTACGCGCACCGGGCGCGGGACGAGCCGGGCGACCAGGGCGCGGCGGCGGGCCCGCCGGGCCTGGCGCTCCTCGTTGGCCCGGATGGCGCGGGCCCGCTCGGCCTCGCGTGCGGCCCGCCGGCGCGCCCGCTCCTTGCTCATCGCAGCGTGCCCAGCCAGTTCTTCAGCAGGACGGCGCCGGCGTCGCCGGACTTCTCCGGGTGGAACTGGGTGGCCATGAGCGGGGCGTTCTCCACGGCGGCCACGAACGGCACGCCGTGCTCGGCCCACGTCACGACCGGCTCGGCGAACCCGTCGCCGGTGCGCAGCTCCCACTCGCGCACGCCGTAGGAGTGAACGAAGTAGAAGCGGGTGGCGGCGTCGAGCCCGGCGAACAGGACGCTGCCCGCCGGGGCCTTGACGGTGTTCCACCCCATGTGGGGCAGGACGGGCGCGTCGAGGCGCTCGACCGTGCCGGGCCACTCGCCGCAGCCCTCGGTCTCGACGCCGTGCTCGACGCCCCTGGCGAACAGGATCTGCATGCCGACGCAGATGCCCAGCACCGGGCGGCCGCCGGCCAGCCGCCGGCCGATGATCTGCTCGCCGCGCACGGACCTGAGCCCGCTCATGCACGCCGCGAACGCGCCCACGCCCGGCACGACCAGCCCGTCGCATTCGAGCGCGGCTTCGAAGTCGGCTGTCACGGTCACCTCGGCGCCCGCCCGGGCCAGCGCCCGCTCGGCCGAGCGCAGGTTGCCCGAGCCGTAGTCGAGGACGACGACGTTCTTCTTCACCACCACAGCACCCCCGCCGTGATCGCCATCGCCGCGCCGACGGCGCAGATGACGGCACCGATCTTGAGCCCCTGCCTGGCCAGGGAGAACACGCCGCCGATCAGGAACAGCCCGACGAACACCATCACGCCGGCGATGAGGTTTGCCGTCATAGGACGCCCTTGGTGCTCGGCACACCCGTCGCCCGGGGGTCGGGCTCGGACGCCTCCCGCAGCGCCCGCGCCAGGGCCTTGAACTGGGCCTCCACGATGTGGTGGGCGTTGCGGCCGTAGGGGACGTGGACGTGCAGGCAGATCGCGGCCTGGGCGACCAGCGACTCCAGGATGTGGCGGGTCATCGTGGTGTCGTAGTCGGGGCCGATCATCGGCGCCATGCCCTCGGGCTCGGTGTGCATGAGGTAGGGGCGGCCGGACAGGTCGACGGTGACCTGCGCGAGCGACTCGTCCAGGGGACACGACGCGCTGCCGAACCGCCGGATGCCCGACTTGTCGCCCAGCGCCTCGCGGAACGCCGCGCCCAGCGCGAGCGCGGTGTCCTCGATCGTGTGGTGGGAGTCGATGTGCAGATCACCCTCGGTCTTGACGGTCAGGTCGAACAGCCCGTGCTTGCCCAGCTGGGCCAGCATGTGGTCGAAGAACCCGACCCCCGTCGCCACCTCGACCCGGCCGGTGCCGTCGAGGCCGATCTCGACCAGGACCGCGGTCTCCTTCGTGACGCGCTCGACGCGGCCTACGCGGCTCACAGGACTCCTTCCAGGGCGGCGCGGAAGGCCGCCATCTCCTCGCTCGTGCCGATCGACACCCGCAGCCACTCCGGCGGGCCCACCTCGCGGATGAGCACGCCGCGCTCCAGCATCCCCTCCCACACCGCCCGGCGGTCGGGGAAGCGCCCGAACAGCACGAAGTTGGCGTCGGATTCGGCGACCGCCAGGCCCTGGGCGCGCAGCCAGGCGACCGTCTCGTCGCGCTCGCGCCGCAGCGCGTCGACCGTGCCGAGCAGGTGCGCGCGGTGCCTGAGCGCCACGCGCGCCGCCGTCTGGGTGAGCGTCGACAGGTGGTACGGGAGCCGCACCAGCAGCAGCGCCTCCACCACGGCCGGGTGGGCGGCGAGGTAGCCGAGGCGGGTGCCGGCCATGGCGAAGGCCTTGGACATCGTCCGGGTGACGATCAGCCGCGGGTGGTCGGGCAGCAGCGTCAGCGCCGACGGGGTGCCCGCGCGGGCGAACTCGGCGTAGGCCTCGTCGACCACCACCATGCCGGGCGCGGCGGCCAGGACCGCCTCGATCGTGGCCAGCGGCTGGGCGGTGCCGGTGGGGTTGTTCGGCGAGGTCACGAACACGATGTCGGGGCGGTGCTCCTCGATCGCCGCCACGGCCTTGCCGGGGTCGAGGGAGAAGTCGGCCTCGCGGCCGGCCTTGATCCACTCGGTGCTGGTGCCGCCGGTGATGATCGGATGCATCGAGTAGGACGGCTCGAACCCGATGGCGGTGCGGCCGGGGCCGCCGAAGGCCTGCAGGATCTGCTGGAGCACCTCGTTGGAGCCGTTGGCGGCCCACACCTGGTCGGCGCGCAGGCCATGGCCGAGGTAGGCGGCCAGGTCGGCGCGCAGCGCGACGGCGTCGCGGTCGGGGTAGCGGTTGAGCGCGCCCGCCTGCTCCCGCACCGCCTCGGCCAGGTCGGCCACCAGCTCGGGCGAGGGCGGGTAGGGGTTCTCGTTGGTGTTGAGCCGGACCGGGACGTCGATCTGGGGCGCGCCGTAGGGGGTCTTGCCCCTCAGGTCGTCGCGGACGGGCAGGTCGTCGAGCTTCACGTCGGGGCTCGTGGCGTGCGGGTTCACTCGGTGGTCTCCGTGGGCACCCGCCAGTCGAAGCGGGCGCGGATCGCGGCGCCGTGGGCGGGCAGGTCTTCGGCGTCGGCCAGGACCGACACGTGGGCCGCCGCCTGGGCGAGCGCCTCGCGGGTGTAGTGGACGACGTGGATGCCGCGCAGGAACGACTGCACCGACAGGCCGCTGGAGTGGCAGGCGCAGCCGCCCGTGGGCAGCACGTGGTTGGACCCGGCGAGGTAGTCGCCGAGCGAGACGGGCGCGTAGGTGCCGACGAAGATCGCGCCGGCGTTGCGCACCCGGGCGGCGACCGCGGCGGCGTCGGCGGTGTGGATCTCCAGGTGCTCGGCGGCGTACGCGTCGACGACCTTGAGGCCGTCGTCGAGCGAGCTGACGAGCACGATGCCGGACTGCCGGCCGCTCAGGGCCTCGGTGATGCGCTCGGAGTGGCGGGTGGCCGAGACCTGGCCGGGCAGCTCCTTCTCCACCGCGTCGGCCAGCTCGGGGCTGGTGGTGACCAGCACCGCGGCGGCGATCGTGTCGTGCTCGGCCTGGCTGATCAGGTCGGCGGCGACGTGGACCGGGTCGGCGGTCTCGTCGGCCAGGATCGCGATCTCGGTGGGGCCGGCCTCGGAGTCGATGCCGACAATGCCCTTGAGCAGGCGTTTGGCGGCCGCGACGTAGATGTTGCCGGGGCCGGTGACCATGGTGACCGGGCGGCACTCCTCGGTGCCGTACGCGAACATGGCCACGGCCTGGGCGCCGCCGGCGTTGTAGACCTCCTCGACGCCGAGCAGCGCGCACGCGGCCAGGATGGTCGGGTGCGGCAGCCCGCCGAACTCGCGCTGCGCCGGGCTGGTGACGGCGAGCGAGCCGACGCCGGCCTCCTGGGCGGGCACGACGTTCATCACCACGCTGGAGGGGTAGACCGCGCGGCCGCCGGGGACGTAGAGGCCCACGCGGTCGACCGGCACCCACCGCTCGGTGACGGTGCCGCCGGGCACGACCTGGGTGGTGACGTCGGCGCGGCGCTGGTCGCGGTGGACCATGCGGGCCCGCCTGATCGACTCTTCGAGCGCGGCCCGCACCGCGGGGTCGAGCTCGGCGAGCGCGCGCCCGACGGCCTCGGCGGGCACGCGGGTGGCGGCGATCTCGACGCCGTCGAACCTGGCGGTCAGCTCCCGTACGGCCGGCGCCCCGCGATGGCGTACGTCGTCGCAGATGGGCCGCACCTTCTCCAGGGCGGCCTCGACGTCGAGCTCGGCGCGGGGCAGCACGTCGCGCAGGTTGCCCGGCAGGGACCCGCGCATGTCGATACGGGAAATCACCCTGACAGTCTACGGAGTCCGGCCCCTGCATCTGGTTCTGTCCACAGTGCGGACGCTCCGGCCGTCGCCGGTCCGGACGTTCGTCGGCCGCGGGCGCGAACCGAGCCGTTGCCGCGCCCGCGGCCGACGTCGCCCCGGACCGGGCCTGCCGGGGCGGGCGCCGTGGCCGTCACGGGGGTACGGCCACGGCCGATAAAGGCTCTGGAAGAAATGCCTCTGCCCCGGACACGGGTTCTCTAACGCGGGACGGCACAATACTCCCGGTAGCGAGATCCTGCGTTAAGTAATCTTTGCGGGCGGCGGCGCGCCGTGGGCGCGGAACGAGGTTCCTGTGCGGACTTACGCCGTGTTTGAGTACTTTGTCAGCGAATGTCGTATTCTTCGGTGCATGGCACAATGGCGAGGCCCCGGCGGACTCCTCGTCGAGGCGATCATCCTCGACGACCGTCCCATGCTGCGCATCTCCCATCGCGTCAACGGCCGCACCTACCTGCGCGGCTACTGCGCCACCGTCGCCGAACTCGACGACCACGGCGTCGACCTGGCCGAGCTCGTCGAAGACACCCCGGCTTGACCATTTGCGAACCCCTGTCAAGCGCTGACGATCAACCAGCCGGGGTACGGCAAGCACCATGGTGCGGCTGCCGGCGTACGCGCCGATGCTCGCCCAGGCGGGCACCCTGACCTCCGTCCAGGGCGCGGACTGGGCCGTGGAGATGAAATGGGACGGCGTGCGCGCCCTCGCCTACCTTGAGGGCGGCGCCGTCCGCCTGATGTCCCGCAACGGCAGGAACATCACCCCCGCCTACCCCGAACTCCAGCTCATGACCGGCGCCACCGGCGGCCGTCCGGCCGTCGTCGACGGCGAGATCGTGGCCTTCGACGAGGCCGGGCGGCCCAGCTTCGAGGCGCTCCAGCCGCGCATGCACCAGCGCCACCCCGCCGCCGTGGCACGGCTGGCACAGACGGTGCCGGTGACGTTCATGGCCTTCGACATCCTGCACCTCGGCGACGACAGCGCGGTCCCGCTCCCCTACACCGAGCGGCGCGAGCTGCTGGAGAGCACCTTCACGCCGGGGTTCCGGTGGCAGGTGCCCGTCTGGTTCGCCGACCACGTCCAGCGCGCGTTCGAGTCCTCCCGGCAGCTCGGGCTCGAAGGCGTCGTGTGCAAGAGGCTGAGCTCGCCGTACCGGCCCGGCCGGCGCACCAGCGAATGGACCAAGGTCAAGAACGTCAGGGCGGTCGAGGTCGTCATCGGCGGCTGGCGTCCCGGCGGCGGCCGGCGGGCGGGCATGATCGGGTCGCTGCTGCTCGGCGCGTACGAACGGCCCGACCGGCTCCTGTACGTCGGCCACGTCGGCACCGGCTTCACCGAGGCCATGCTCCGCGACCTCCACGACCGGCTGGCCCCGCTGGCGCGGCCCGACCCGCCGTTCGCCGAGCCGGTGCCCCGCGAGCACGCCCGCGACGCGCACTGGGTCGAGCCCAGGATCGTCGGCGAGGTGCAGTACGCCGAGGTGACCGGTGATGGCATGCTGCGCCACCCGTCCTGGCGCGGCCTCCGCCCCGACCGCGAGCCGACCGACGCCGACACTGACGAGATCCTCCGCGCCCGCGGCGACGGCGACGCCGCGGCCGGCTGACTCCGGTCCCCCAACGGCGCCGGCCGGGCCGTGGCCCGCCCACCCCCCGGATCACGACACGAGTGTTCTAACTACACTTCGTCGCTTATTTGTGACTTACAGTGATCGAAGCTCATCGACCCGATCACTCAGGGGGAACAACTGTGCCGAGAACTCTGGTCACGACGCTGACCACCCTGGCCGGCGTCGCCTTCGCGCTGCCCGCCACGGCCGACCAGCCACCGCACGCCGCCCCGGCCCGGCCGGCCGCCGTCGGCGACGACGTCTGGGGCGCCGAATCCTCCCCGCTGATGCGCCCCGGCCGCGCCGTGCGCTACTGGACCCCCGACAAACAGGCCAAGGCCAAGGCCGCCGCCCTGCCCAAGACCACCCTGCCCAAGACCACTCTGCCCAAGACGGCCCAACCCAGGGCGGCCCGGACCGCGGCGGCGCCGTCCCAGGCGTCCGCCGCCCAGCGGCGCAGCGTGCCCACCGCCAAGCGGCTCACCCCCGGCGGCGACGCCAACGGGTACGCCCACGTCCCCCGCCCCTACACGGCCCAGGCCCGCAGCCGGATCAGCGGCCGGCTGTTCTTCGTCAACGCGAGCGGGCACGGCGACTCCTGCAGCGCCTCCGTCGTACGCTCGGCCGCCGGGCTGCTCGTCGCCACCGCCGCCCACTGCGTCTACAGCGTCCCCGAAGGCGCCGCGCAAGGGCGCTGGCATAGCAACTTCGCCTTCGTCCCCGCCTACGACGGGCGCGCGGCCGGGCAGCGGCAGCGGGAGCCGTACGGGCGGTGGGGCGGGCGGCGCGCCTGGAAACCCGACGCCTACACCGGCCTGACCGGCGGCGACTGGAACTCCCCCTACGACATCGCGCTCATCGAGGTCGGCAGGAAGAGCCGCACCCTGCAGGACGCCGTCGGCGCCTTCACCCCCATGCGCAGCCAGGGCGGCCGCCACACCATCCTCACCGCCGGCTACCCCGGCGTCCTCGGCAGGAAGCCATACGACGGCAGGGACCAGCTCTGGTGCATGGCCAGGACCCAGCCCGCCCGCGTGGTCACCGGCCGGACCTCCACCGTCCCCATGCCGGCCGCCCGCGCCGCCGCCGCGCCGGCGTCGAAGCTGGAGACGTTCAACTGCCACCTGTTCCGCGGCCACAGCGGCGGGCCCTGGGTGCTCACGGGCACCCACGACCTCATCGGCGTGCTCTCGGCCGGCACCGAGGACGGCCAGAGCGACGGCTACTCCGTCGCCAACGCGCTCGACGCCGACGGCTACGGCGCGATCGTCGAGCAGGCCGACCCGCGCGGCGTGTACGACGCGCTCTCCGTGAAGATCACCGGCCCCGGCCGGCCCGTCCGGCGCGGCGACGCGGCCACCGTCACCGCCACCGTCGTCATGCGCGGGCTGATGGCGGCCGCCCAGGTGCCGTTCACCCTCCGCGTGCCCGACGGCGCCGGGCTGCGCACCGTCCGCGGCGCCGACTGCGACCGCGCGGAGCGCGAGGCGACCTGCGTGATCGGCGCCGTCCGGCCGGGGCGGCCGGTACGGATCTCCGCCCGCCTGCGCATCACCCGGGACGCCCCGCGCTGGCTGCCGGTCTCCGCCCACGTCACCTCCACCCGCCTCGACCCGAGCCAGCGCGACAACACCGCCGTCGCCCACCTGTCCACCGTCAGCCGGCGGGCTCGCTGATCGTCCGCGACACCGCCCACGCCAGCACCGGGAACGCGACCAGGCCGGCCAGCGCCGTACGCAGCGAGGTCGCCTCGGCGACCACGCCCACCACCGGGCTGGCCAGGCCGCCCACGCTCACCGCCAGCCCCAGCGTCACGCCGCCGGCCGTGCCCACCCGGCGCGGCAGGAAGTCCTGCCCGAGCGTGACATGGAGGGAGAAGGGGGCGTACAGGGCGATCGAGGAGGCGGCCACGAACACGTACACGAACGGGCCGGGGGCCAGCACCACCCCCGCGACCGCGGGGATCGCCGCCGCGTAGGCCAGCCGCATCGTGCGCATCCGGCCCCACCGGGCCGCCATCCGGCCGCCCAGCACGGTCCCCAACGCGCCCCCGGCGAACAACACGAACAACGCCGTCGCGCCGGCCGCCCCGCCGCCCAGGTGAAGGGCCACGAAAGCGCTCAGGCCGACGTACACGACCGAGCGGAAGACGATCACCAGCGTCAGCCGCGCGAACGACGCCCAGTCGTCCCGGCCCGACACCGGCGCGGCGGCCGCCGCCACCCGCCCCTTCCCCGCCAGCGCGAGCACCGCGGGGAGCGTCACCAGCGCCCCCGCCAACGCCGGGACCACCAGCAGCGGCGAGGCCCCCAGCCCCCACACCGCCAGCAGCGGCGTCACCAGCACCGGCGCCGAGGCGAACCCCAGCGTCCCGCCCAGCGAGAACCAGCTCATCCGCACGTGGCTGCCCGCGCTGGCGATCCGCGCCAGCCGCGCCGACTCCGGATGGTACGCCGCCACACCCAGGCCCGACAGCGCCACCGCCAGCCACGTCAGCGCGTACGAGTCCGCCACGCCACCGGCCGCCACCCCCGCCCCGGCCACCACCATGCTCACCGGGATCAGCCACGGCATCCGCCACCGGTCGGTCAGCACGCCGAACACCGGCTGCACGATCGACGACAGCAGCGTCGCGGCCAGCACCACCCCCGAGACCGCCACGTACCCGTAACCCCGCTCGGCCACCAGAAACGGCACCAGCGCCGGCACCGCCCCCTGGTAGAGATCCACGGCGGCGTGCCCGGCGGCGAGCATGGGGACCCTGGAGTTCACCCACCGATCATTTCCCGCCGGAACCTGGCCCGCTTCCGATAAAGTGCCAACCCATGTCGGAAATCCGCCACGTGCCGAAGGCCCCCACCGCCCGGCGGCCGCTCGCGCCGGGCGCCGGCATCGACGCCCACCGCCACGACACCCACCAGATCGCCTACGCCTGCCGCGGCGTCGTCACCGTCACCACCGACGCCGGCACCTGGGTGGCCCCCGCCAGCCGGGCGATCTGGGTGCCCGCCGGCACCGTCCACGAGCACCGCGCCCACGGCGACACCGACCTGCGCCTGGTCGGGCTCACCGGCAACCCGCTCGCCCTCACCCGGCCCGCCGTCCTGGCGGTCGGCCCGCTGCTCCGCGAGCTGATCATCGCCTGCACCGACGGCCCCACCCCCGGCGCCACCTCCCCCGACGTCCCCGAGCGCGACGGCGGCGAGCGGGGCCGGTTGCTGGCGGTCCTGCTCGACCAGCTCCGACGCGCTCCCGAGCAGCCGCTCCACATCCCCGCGCCCAAGGACCCGCGGCTGGTCGCCGTCTGCGAGGTCCTGCGCCGCGACCCCGCCGACGGCCGCACGCTCGCGCGCCTGGCCGCCGAGGCGGGCACCAGCGAGCGCACGCTGGCCCGGCTCTGCGGCCGGGAGCTCGGCATGAGCTTCCCGCAGTGGCGCACCCAGCTCCGGCTGCACCGGGCGTTGTCGCTGCTCGCCGAGGGGATGCCGGTGACGGCGGTGGCGCACCGGTGCGGGTGGGCGTCGGCGAGCGCGTTCATCGACGTGTTCCGCCGGGCGTACGGGCATACGCCCGGCCGCGCCTTCGCCTAGGCCCTTTACATTGTAGATTCGCTACAATCGTTGCTCGTGAGCACAACGAAAGGCAAGGGCGCGACGCCGGCCACGATGGCGCTGACCCGGGCGAAGGCCGAGTTCACGCTCCACCCCTACGCGCACGACGCCTCCGCGCAGGCCTACGGCGAGGAGGCCGCGGACGCGCTCGGGGTGCCGTACGAGCGGATCTTCAAGACGCTCGTGGCGGAGGTCGAGAGCGGGCTCGCGGTCGCCGTCGTGCCGGTGGCCGGGAAGCTCGACCTCAAGGCGTTCGCCGGCGCGCTCGGTGGCAAGCGGGCGGCGATGGCGGACGCGGCCAAGGTGGAGCGCGTGACCGGCTACGTCGTGGGCGGCATCAGCCCGCTGGGGCAACGCAAGCAGCTGCCGACCGTGGTCGACTCCTCGGCCCTCGACTTCGAGACGATCTACTTCTCGGCCGGCAGGCGCGGCCTGCAGATCGAGACCGCGCCCGACAACCTGATCACGCTCACCCGGGCCGTCACCGCCCCCATCGGCAAGACCGGCTGACCCGGCCGGGCCCCGGGCGCGGATCGGCCGGCGCCCGAGAGACCGGCGGCCCCGGCGCGGGCGACGAGCCGCGCCGGGACCACCGGGACCACCGGGGTCAGTGGCGGCGTTGGCGGCGGGGGAGCGGGAACTCCATCGGCGGCAGGTCCCGGTGGCCGGTCAGCCACTCGAAGAGCTTGCGGTGCCGTCGCGCGAAGGCCCGGTCACCGCGCCG
>DASUCK010000570.1:0-18587 GCA_036276095.1 Nonomuraea sp.
ATGCTCGTCGCCGGCACGGTGCCGTTCATGCTCATGGGGTTGTTCGTCGGCTTCACGCTGTCGGCCAAGGCGGCGACGGCGGTGGCGCAGATCCTGTTCTTCCCGACGGCGATCGTGGGCGGGCTGCTGCCGCCGCCGCAGATCCTGCCCGAGTTCGTGCGGGTGCTCTCGCCGTACGTGCCCACGAGAGGAGCGGCGGAGCTGATCTGGTGGGCGACGGCGGACGTCGCGCCGAGCGCGCTGTCACTGGCGAGCCTGGCCGGCTGGACGGTCGTCGCGGCGGCGGCCGCCGTGTGGGCCTACCGCCGCGACGAGGGGCGTCGTTTCTCCTGATCACAGGGGGGGTGTGCCGCCGAGTCCGCAGCGATCTCAACGGCACACCCGTCAATGTGGGGGTCCGGCTTACTTCTTCTCTTCGAGGGTCACGGTGACCTCCTTGGCCTGCCCGTCCCGCGTATACGTGATCTTGACCTCTTGGCCGGGTTTGAAACCTCTGACCTGCCCAACCACATTATCTCCTCCGTCAACCACCTTGCCGTTGATCTTGGTGATCACGTCGCCCTGCCGCAGACCCGCCTTCTCGGCCGGGCTGCCCGTGGTGATCTGCCTGATCAGGGCGCCGGGCGCGTCGCCGGTGGCGTCGGTGACGCTCACGCCGAGGAAGGCGTGGGTGACCTTGCCGGTGGTGATGAGCTGCTCCGACACCTGCTTGGCGGTGTTGACGGGGATGGCGAACCCGACGCCGCCGCCCGCCGCCTGGGAGGCGATGGCGGTGTTGATGCCGACCAGCTCGCCGGCCGCGTTGACCAGCGCGCCGCCGGAGTTGCCCGGGTTGATCGAGGCGTCGGTCTGGATGGCGCCCCCGATCGTGGTGGGCTCGCCACCCTGCTGCTGGGGCCAGCCGGGCGGCACCTGCCGCTGATCGCCGCCGACGGTCAGCGTACGGTCGAGCGCGCTGACGATGCCCCTGGTCACCGACCCGTCCAGGCCGAGCGGGCTGCCGATGGCCAGCACGTCGTCGCCGACCTTGAGCAGGTCGCTGTTGCCGAGCGTGGCCTTGGTCAGCCCGGAGACGTCCTCGGCCCGGATGACGGCGAGATCGGTGGCCGGGTCGGTGCCGACGACGCTCGCCTTGGCCGTCTTGCCGTCGCTGAACTTGACGGTCATCTGACCGCCCTGCGCGGCGCCCTCGACCACGTGGTTGTTGGTCAGGATGAGCCCGTCCTCCGACAGCACCACACCCGACCCCTCGCCGGTCTGGCCCTGGATCATCACGACGCTGGGCTGCACCTTCGCCGCCACCTGGGCGACCGTGAGCTCGGTCGAGGTGGTCTTGAACGCGGGACTCGGCGTGCCGGTGTCGCTGTTGGTGGTCACGGTCACCGGGTCGGGCTGGAGGGCGTTGGCGACGACGGCCCCCACGATGCCGCCGCCGATGGCGGTGACCGCCAGCGCCAGCCCGGCGACGGCCTTGCGTCCGAAGCCGGGCTTCCGCGGAGGAGCGGGCGGCGGCGGGGGCGGCGGCTCCATGATGATCGTGTCCCGCCGGGGGAAGCCCCCGGCGGCCGGTGGGGTGGCGCCGAACTGGCTCCACCCGGTGCCCTGCTCGCGAGGCTCGTTCGCGTCCATCTGTCACTCCCTCAAGTCCCGATGACTCAAGGGTCGCAAGAACCGCGTAAGACCTGGTTAAGCCGGTGATCCGGACACGCTTGGCGGATTCACGGTCACCTTATCGATCCAGCTCAAGCCCGTTCGGGCCAGTACTCGTCCCTGAGGAGGCGCTTGTAGAGCTTGCCCGTCGGGTGGCGGGGCAGTTCGGCGCGGAAGTCCACGGACTTGGGGCACTTGTAGTGCGCCAGCCGCTCGCGGCAGTACGCGATCAGCTCCGCCTCCAGCTCCGGTCCCGCCGCCGCCATGGACACCGGCTCCACCACGGCTTTGACCTGCTCGCCCATCTCCTCGTCCGGCACTCCGAACACCGCCACGTCGGCCACCTTCGGGTGCACCGCCAGGACGTTCTCGGCCTCCTGCGGGTAGATGTTCACCCCGCCGGAGATGATCATGTACGAGCGCCGGTCGGTGAGGTACAGGAAGCCGTCCTCGTCCAGGTAGCCGATGTCGCCCAGGGTGGTCCAGCCGCGGCCCTTCGGGTCCTGCGCCGAGCGGGTCTTGTCGGGGTCGCCGTGGTACTCGAAGGGGCCGCCGTTCTCGAAGAAGATCGTGCCGTGCTCGCCGGGCGGGAGGTCGTCGCCGTCCTCGTCGCAGACGTGCACGACGCCGAGGAGCGAGCGGCCGACCGTGCCCCTGTGCTGGAGCCAGTCCTGGGAGTTGACGTAGAGGAAGCCGTTGCCCTCCGTGCCGGCGTAGTACTCGTGGACGATCGGGCCCCACCAGCCGATCATCTGCTCCTTGACGGGGACGGGGCAGGGTGCCGCGGCGTGGATGGCATGTGTGAGCGATGAGATGTCGTACCTTTTCCGGGTTTCCTCGGGCAGCTTCAGCATCTTGATGAACATCGTCGGTACCAACTGCGCGTGCGTCACCCGGTACCGCTCCACCGCCCGCAGGAACTGCTCGGGGTCGAAGCGCTCCATCACCACGACCGTGGCGCCGAGCCGCTGGAACGTCATGCAGTAACGCAGTGGGGCGGCGTGGTAGAGGGGCGCGGGCGAGAGGTAGACGCTGCCGGCGGAGGGCGCGAAGAGCGCCTGGACGAGCTTGAGCAGCATGCCCGGCTCGGTCAGCGGGCCGAGCGGGGCGGGCACCTTGACGCCCTTGGGACGGCCGGTGGTGCCGGAGGAGTAGAGCATGTCGGCGCCGGTGCACTCGTCGTCGATCGGGGTGGCCGGCTGCTTGGCGACCTCCTCTTCGTACGAGATGAAGCCCTCGGCCACGCCGTCCAGCATGAGCCGCAGTTCGACGCCGGGCGTGGCGGCGGTGATGGACGCGGCCACGGCGGCCAGGTCGGCGCTGGAGACGAACGCCCGCGCGCCGCAGTTGCCGACGATGTAGGACAGTTCGTCGGTCTGCAGCCGGGAGCTGATCGGGGTGTAGTACAGGCCCGCGCGGTGCGCCGCCCAGGCCACGACCAGGAAGAGGGGGTGGTTGCCGAGCATGAACGCGACGTGGTCACCGGGCCGCAGCCCGGCCGCGCGGAACAGGTGGGCCAGCCGGTTGGACTCCTCGTCCAGTTCCCGATAGGTGACGATCCGCCCGGAGCCCGCCATGATCACAGCGGGCTTGTCCGGAGTGGCTGCTGCGATGGCTCCCGGATACATGAACAGAACAGTATTCGGTCGAGCGTCCCACGGCCAGCAGGACGAAACCGCGACCTCGTACGTCGAGGCCGCGGCCGCCGCGCGAGCGATCAGGCCGCCGCGTGGTAGACGTCCTTCCAGCCGGAGTGGCGGCCGGTCGGGCCGAACCGGTTACCCCGGCTCACGTCCACGTAGATGTGGGCGGCGTCCTTGCCGTGGAAGGTGAATTCCTTCTTGTGCTTCGCGCAGTTGCGGAAGCTCTTGAACTGCGTGGAGCCGTTCTCGTACACGATCTTGAAGTTCTCCCACGCGCAGCGGTTCCTGCCCCACCACTTGTCGTTGGAGAGCACGCTGTGCACCGTGAAGGCGTCGAAGTAACGCCACTCCCAGACGTGCTTCTTGACCTTGACCACCATCCACTTGCAGTGCTTGTGGCCCTTCTTGTCCGTCCAGCACTGCAGCTTCTTCTTCACCGGAACCCACGTGTGGTACCAGTGCTTGTCCTTCTTCTTCTCGACGCTCACGTGGCCGGACGCCTCGGCCTTGTGGTCGGCGGAGAAATAGGGCCCCCAAGCCGCGTCGTAGGAGCTTGTGGCGGACGTGGCGGACGTGGCGGACGCCGCGCCGGCGGCGACGGGGGCGGCGACCGCCACGACGGTGGCGGCGGTGACGCCGAGCAGGATTCGTGAAACGAATCGCACTTTGGGTCCTCCTCGGGAGAGGTCGCTGTCCCTGCTTTGGTACGCCGGCCGCATTGCGCCACACTTTCAAGCCACTTAACGACACAAAGCATGCAATAAGGAGATTTTTCCGATCAAGGTAGCTTTATCAGTGCATTTTCACGATCATTCTGCCCGGCACTCCGCGACCATTCCGGATCATCGAGTGATCAGCCGGCCACCAGCCGCCCGCCGTACCGACGGCACGGCGGGCGGCGCGGGCGAGCGGCCGGAGGCGGCGGGTCAGGCGGCGACGGTGGTCGAGGCGACCTCGGCCGGGGCGAGCGCGATGTCCAGGACCTCCCGCACGTCGCTGACCGGGTGGATGGTCAGCTCCTGACGAACCTCCTCGGGCACGTCGTCCAGGTCCGGCTCGTTGCGGGCCGGGATGAGGACGGTGGTGATGCCCGCCCGATGCGCGGCCAGCAGCTTCTGCTTGACGCCACCGATCGGCAGCACCCGCCCGGTCAGCGAGATCTCGCCGGTCATGGCCACGTCGCTGCGGACGAGCCGCCCCGACAGGAGCGAGGCCAGCGCGGTCGTCAGCGTGACGCCCGCCGACGGCCCGTCCTTCGGCACGGCGCCGGCCGGGAAGTGCACGTGCACCGACCGGTCCTTCAACGCGGTGACCGGCAGCTCCAGCTCCGCGCCGTGGGAGCGCAGGTAGGACAGCGCGATCCGGGCCGACTCCTTCATCACGTCGCCGAGCTGGCCGGTCAGCGTGAGCCCGGTCTCGCCGGTCTCGGGGTCGGCGAGCGACGCCTCCACGTACAGCACGTCGCCGCCCGCGCCCGTGACGGCCAGGCCCGTGGCCACGCCCGGCACGGACGTGCGCTGGGCGGTCTCCGGCAGGGACGACTCGGGC
The DNA here is from genome assembly GCA_036276095.1 of Nonomuraea sp. Lineage (GTDB taxonomy): Bacteria > Actinomycetota > Actinomycetes > Streptosporangiales > Streptosporangiaceae > Nonomuraea. The sequence goes on from DASUCK010000570.1 coordinate 4,842, forward strand.
ACGAACCGCGGCCGCCCGAGGTAGCCGACCAGGTCGTCATCGGTGACGGTGACCGGCAGGTCGTCCTTGGCCGCCACCTTGCGCAGAATCCGGGCGATCGCCCGCTCCAGGGAGCGCACGCCGGCCTCGCGGGTGTACTCGGCGGCCAGCCGGCGCAGGGCGCCGTCGTCGACGGTGACCTCCTCGGCGGCGAGCCCGGCCAGCTCCAGCTGGCGCGGCAGCAGGTGGTCGCGGGCGATGGCGACCTTCTCGTCCTCGGTGTAGCCGTCGAGGGTGACGACCTCCATCCGGTCGAGGAGCGGCCCCGGGATGGCCTCCAGGACGTTGGCCGTGGCCAGGAAGAGCACGTCGGACAGGTCGAGCTCGACTTCGAGGTAGTGGTCACGGAACGTGTGGTTCTGTGCCGGGTCGAGCACCTCCAGCAGCGCGGCCGTGGGGTCGCCCCGGTAGTCGGCGCCGACCTTGTCGACCTCGTCGAGCAGGACGACCGGGTTCATGGAGCCGGCCTCGCGGATGGCGCGGACGACCCGGCCGGGCAGCGCGCCGACGTACGTGCGCCGGTGGCCGCGGATCTCGGCCTCGTCGCGTACGCCGCCGAGCGCGACACGGACGAACGCCCGGCCCATCGCGCGGGCCACGGACTCGCCCAGGGACGTCTTGCCGACGCCGGGAGGGCCGGCCAGGGCGAGCACGGCCCCGCTGCGGCGGCCGCCCACCACGCCGAAGCCCTTGTCCTGGCGGCGCTTGCGCACGGCCAGGTGCTCGATGATGCGGTCTTTCACGTCGGTCAGGCCCGTGTGGTCGGCGTCGAGCACCTCCCGCGCGCCGGTGATGTCGTAGGTGTCCTCGGTACGGACGTTCCACGGCATGTCGAGGACCGTGTCGAGCCAGGTGCGGATCCAGCCGGTCTCGGGTGACTGGTCGGGAGTGCGCTCCAGCTTGTCGACCTCTTTGAGCGCCGCCTCGCGTACCTTGGCGGGCAGGTCGGCGGCCTCGACGCGGGCGCGGTAGTCCTCCTCCTCGGTCTCGGCGTCGCCGTTGAGCTCCTTCAGCTCCTTGCGCACCGCGGCGAGCTGCTGGCGCAGCAGGAACTCGCGCTGCTGCTTCTCCATGCCCTCCTGGACGTCCTTGCGGATCGTCTCGGCGACGTCGAGCTCGGCGAGGTGGTCGCGGGACCACTCGATGAGCTTGGCCAGCCGGTCGGCGGGGTCGTCGGCCTCCAGCAGCTCGACCTTCTGGGCGGTGGTCAGCCAGGGCGTGTAGCCGGAGCTGTCGGCCAGGAGCGACGGGTCGTCGATCTGGTTGACCTGGTCGACGACCTGCCAGGCGCCGCGCTTCTGCAGGATCGTGGTGGCCAGCGCCTTGTACTCCTTGGCCAGCTCGTGAGCGCGCTCGCCGGCCGGGACGACGTCGATCGTGTCGGCCTCCACCCACAGCGCCGCGCCTGGGCCGGTCGTGCCGGTGCCCACGCGCATGCGGTCGACCCCGCGCACCACGGCGGCGGGCTCGCCGCCGGGGAGCCTGCCCACCTGCTCGACGACGGCCCGCACGCCGACCGCGCCGTAGCGGCCGTCGATCCGGGGAACGAGGAGGACCCGAGGCTTGTTGCCACCGGATGCACGGGCGGCGTCGATGGCGGCGCGCACCTCGGAGTCGGACAGGTCCAGCGGGACCACCATGCCCGGGAGCACCACCGCGTCGTCAAGCGGCAGGACCGGGAGGGTCAAGCTCTCACTCATGCGAACTCCCAAGGGTTGAGTTATACCGACTCAATTCATTGGAGCCGGCCGTTGTTCCCTTCCTTGTCGATGTTCGCTCAGGGCGATCGTAATCATGTAAGCGATACCGGAGGGTGACGACGGAGATCAGCCCTTGGTCGGACGACCGCCGGGAAGCGCCGTACATTCGGTGGATGGACCCGGTTGAGCTCTTCCATCAGGTGGCGGCGACCGTACCCGCCTACAGGGCCTTTCTCGCGGAGCACGACGTCAACCCCTCACAGATCACGACATTTCGTGATTTTGAGCGGTTGCCGATGACCACGAAGGACACCTACATCCGCCGCCACCCGCTGCCCGACCTCTGCCGGGGCGGCGTCATCGGCGACCTGGTCGCGGTCTCGTCGGGCTCCACGGGCGAGCCGGCGTTCTGGCCGCGTTCGGCGTCCGACGAACGCGTCATCGCCGACCGGTTCGAGGAGGTCTTCATCGAGTCCTTCGCCGCCCGCGAACGCCGCACGCTGGCCGTCGTCTGCTTCGCCCTCGGCACCTGGGTGGGCGGCCTGTTCACCGTCAACTGCTGCCGCCACCTGGCCGAACGGGGCCACCCGATCACCGTGATCGCCCCCGGCACCGACCGCAGGGAGATCGCCCGCGTGCTGCCGGCCCTGGCCCCGCACTTCGACCAGGTGGTGCTCCTCGGCTACCCGCCGTTCCTGAAGAACGTGATCGACACCGAGGACCTCCCCTGGGCGTCGTGGAACCTCAAGCTGGTCACGGCCGGCGAGGTCTTCAGCGAGGAGTGGCGCGCCCTCGTCGCCGCACGCGCCGGCATCGCCGACCCCGTCCGCGGCATCGCCTCCCTGTACGGCACCGCCGACGCCGGTGTCCTGGGCAACGAGACGGCGCTGTCGGTCGAGATCCGCCGCTTCCTGTCGGCCCGCCCCGCGACCGCCAGAGAGCTGTTCGGCGAGTCCCGCCTCCCGACCCTCGTCCAGTACGACCCCGACGTGCGCTTCTTCGAGGAGCACCAGGGCACCCTGCTCTTCTCGGGCGACAACGGCATCCCGCTCATCCGCTACCACATCGCCGACGAGGGCGGTGTGATCCCGTACGACCGCATGCTCGACTTCGTCCGGCATCACCGCTTCGAGCCGAGCGCGGCCGGCCCGGAACGGCCGTTCGCGTACGTGTTCGGCCGCAGCCATTTCACGGTGTCGTACTACGGCGCGAACGTCTACCCGGAGAACATCGCGGTCGGCCTCGAACAGCCCGAGGTCAGCGCCCGGGTGACCGGAAAGTTCGTGATGGAGGTGGTGGAGGACGACCACCGCGACCGCCACCTGACCGTGACGGTGGAGCTGATGCCCGGCGAGAAACCCTCCGACGAAACGGCCCAGGCCGTGGGCGAGGCCGTCCTGACCCAGCTCCGCCGCCTGAACAGCGAGTTCGCCGCGTACGTGCCGCCGGCCCAGCAGGCGCCGTTCATCCGCCTGCGCGAGTCCGGCGACCCCGAATACTTCCCCCCGGGCGCCAAACACCGCTACACCCGCTGACCACCTCCCGCTCGAACAGCGCCCGCGTGCCCCGCCTCCTCGCCGACCACCCCGGACTCTGCCCCGCGCCCCCCGCATGGGACGTCCCGATCACGTGACCTCTTGATCTGGCGGTTTCGGGGTAGGTGAGTGAGGAATGAGGTTTGGTGACATGGTGTCGTCAAAAGGTTGACGCGCGACTCAGCCTTTTGTGACACTTCGTCATGAAATATCCGTGCGAGCAGAGGTGGGCCGTGACCACGTCGTTCTCCCGAATCTTGAGGAACGCCACCTGGGGCGACCACCAGTCCGCCGAGTCCGAGGGATACCTCACCGAGCTGATGAGCGGCCGCCTGAGCGAGCACGAATACGGCGAGCTGGTCGCCCAACACTACTTCGCGTACATCGCGCTCGACAGCCTGTCACGAGAGTTCGCCGACCACCCGATGGCCGGCCGCTTCGTGTTCCCCGAGTTGTACCGCGAGCCCGCCCTGGAGCGCGACCTGGCGACGATCTACGGCCCAGGCTGGCGTGACCGCATCGCACCGTCCACGTCCACCCGCGTCCTCGCCGCCCGGATGCGCCAGATGTCCGACTGGCCCGGCGGCTACATCGCCCACCACTACACCCGCTACCTCGGCGACCTGTCCGGCGGCCAGTTCATCCGCATGGAACTGCAGAAGATCTACGGGTACGCCAAGGGCGGCGGCGTCGACTTCTACATCTTCGACGAGCTGGGCAGCCTTCCCCGCTTCAAGACCGAATACCGCGCCCGGCTGGACGCGCTCGACCTGGACGAACGGGAGCAACACCGCATCATCCACGAGGTCAAACTCGCCTACAAGCTGAACGCCGAAGTCCTCACCGAGCTGACGCACACCGTCAAGACCATCCCTCGTATCGATCAGCCCGCCCGCATGTAGGAAGTGGTCGGCGAAGAAGCCTCTCACGCTCCGCAGCGCGCCCTTGGAGGGTGAGAACGAAGTGTCCGGCGGCGTGGGTGCCGAGGAATCCCGCGAAGGTGCAGGCGGTCCTTTGTGTGGATTGGCACACGACAGGAGAGGACACGAAGATCGGCCGTTGCGCGTTCCTCGGTGAGTCCCTTCCTCACCACACACGAAGTGGGACGTGACTCTCCGCGAGGTCGCGTCCGGTGATGTCGTCGCGTTCGCGCGAATGGACTCCGACGCCCCATGCCCCCGCACCGCGGTCGTCGGCGAGGACAAGATCGTCTATCAGAGAATGACCGACAGGGCGCTGTACGAGCAGTTCAAGTCCCACGTGGAGCGTTGGTGTCTCGCCGGGTGCAGCGACAACCGGGCGGCGGGCTCAAACGGCAGGTCCAGGCGACCGGTTGCGGTGCGGCCATCCGGCCTACCATGGGGCGTATGCCCCGCATCTCCGCCGCCACCATCGGCGAGCACCGCGCCCAGACGCGCGATCGCATCCTTCGGGCCGTCTCCCGCCTGTCGAGTGTGCAGGGCATCGACGCCATCTCGCTCACGGACGTCGCCAACGAGGCCGGAATCAGCAGGACGGTCCTGTACAACTACTTTCCCGACAAGGCGGCGCTGCTGCTGGCGTTCACCGAGCAGGTCACCCGGTACTTCATCGAGCGCTACGAGCGTGAACTGCCCGAGAACGCCTCCCCCGCCGACCGGTTGCGCGCGTTCGTACGGCTCCAGCTGGCCGGGCTGCTGGCCTACCCGCATCCGGGCGCGGCCGATCTCAGCGCGGCCCTCGGTCCGGACGCCTACCAGCAGCTGGCCGAGCATGTCGAGCCCATGCAGCGCATCCTGGTGGAGATCCTGCGCAGCGGCGTCGCGTCGGGTGAGTTCAGGGTGGTGGACGTCCCGGCCACGGCTCGGATGATCGTTGCGGTGGTGGGCGCCGAGCGGGTGCCGCTGATCAGCGGGGCCGTCACGGTGGAGGCGGCGGAGGCGCTGGTGAGCGAGTTCATCCTGCGGGCGCTCGCCAGCACGCCACCCGCCGCGTAAGAGGCCGTCCTGCGGCGGGCAGCACGCCATCCTCCGCCTACGCGCCATCCTGCGGGCGACCGGCCGCGTGCGTGCCGCCTCCGCGTTGGGGCGTCCGGCGACCCGCGTTGATCGATTGTCGGGGGGCGGTGACAGGATGGGGGGCATGACGCACGGCGCTGACGCGGTCCAAGCCAACGACCATCTGGAGCTCAGGTCGGCGCGTGGCCGGTGGGTGCTGGCGGCGACGGTGCTCGGGTCCGGGCTGGCGCTGCTCGACAGCACCGTGGTCAACGTCGCGCTGCCGTACCTCGGGCGGGAGCTCGACGCGCGCATGGACGGCCTGCAGTGGACGATCAACGCCTACACGCTCACCCTGGCCGGCCTGATCCTGCTGGGCGGCTCGCTCGGCGACCGGTTCGGCCGGCGGCGCGTCTTCCTCATCGGCACGGTGTGGTTCGCCGTCGCGTCCGCGCTGTGCGGGCTCGCGCCGAGCATCGAGGTGCTGGTCGCGGCACGGGCGCTGCAGGGCATCGGCGGGGCGCTGCTGACGCCGGGGTCGCTGGCGATCATCCAGGCGTCGTTCGTGCGGGCGGACCGGCCGCGGGCGGTGGGTGCGTGGTCGGGGCTGGGCGGGGTGGCCAGCGCGATCGGGCCGCTGCTCGGCGGCTGGCTGGTGCAGACGGTGGGCTGGCGGTGGGCGTTCCTGATCAATCTGCCGTTCGCGCTGCTCGTGGTGCTGGTGGGGGTGCGGCACGTGCCGGAGAGCCGCGACGAGCAGGCGGTGGGGCGGTTCGACGTGCTCGGGTCGGTGCTGGCGGCGCTGGCGCTGGCCGGGATCACGTACGGGCTGATCGAGAAGGGCGCGCCGGTGCCGCTGATCGCGGGGCTGGTGCTGGTGGCGGCGTTCGTGGCGGTCGAGGTGCGCAGGTCTCCCGACGCGCTGGTGCCGGTGGGGCTGTTCCGCAATCACGTGTTCGCGGCGGTCAACGTGGTGACGCTGGTCATGTACGCGGCCATGGGCGTGGTGTTCTTCCTGCTGGTGGTGCAGTTGCAGGTGGTGTCCGGGTTCTCGCCCATCGCGGCCGGGCTGGCGATGCTGCCCACGACGGTGCTCATGATGCTGCTGTCGGCCAGGGCCGGCGACGTCGCCAAGCGGGTCGGGCCGCGCTGGCCGATGACGCTCGGGATCCTGGTGGCGGGTGGCGGGTTCGTGTGGATGAGCACGATCGGGCCAGGCGCGTCGTATGCGCTGCAGGTGCTGCCGGCGGTGTCGGTGTTCGGGCTGGGGCTGTCGGCGGCGGTCGCGCCGCTGACCTCGACGGTGCTGGCCAGCGCCGACGAGCGTTACGCGGGCACCGCGAGCGGCGTCAACAACGCGGTGGCCCGCACCGGCAGCCTGCTGGCCGTGGCCGCGGTGCCGCCGCTGGTGGGGCTCGTGGGCGACGCGTTCCGCGACCCGCTGGTCTTCGACGCCGGGTTCCGTACGGCGATGCTGATCAGCGCCGGGATGATGGCGGTGTCGGCGCTGCTCACGTTCTTCACGATCAGGACGAATGTCCTGGCCGCCGAGGACCAGCCGCAGAGCTGAACCAGGATCGCCCCGGCTCATACGTGAACGCCTGGCTGCGGACGCTGTTGTCGAAGTTCGACAGCAGCAGCTCCGGCTCGCCCACCGAGCGGACCTCGGGCAGCCTGGTCAGCAGCTCGCGGAACATCGTGCGCATCTCCTGCCTGGCCAGGTTGGCGCCCAGGCAGAAGTGGGGGCCGGGGCCGCCGAAGCCGACGTGCGGCTTGGTGTCGCGGGTGATGTCGAACGCGTCGGGGTCGGGGAAGACCGACTCGTCCCGGTTGGCGGAGCCGTAGAACAGCACCACCTTGTCGCCCTTCTTCAGTTCCAGCCCGCGCAGCGAGTAGTCCTCGGTCACGGTGCGGCGGAACTGCATGATCGGCGAGACGTGGCGGACCATCTCCTCGATGGCGCCGTTGATGTAGGTGTCGAAGTCGCTCATCAGCAGCTCTCGCTGGGCGGGGTGGTCGGTGAGGAGCTTGATGCCGTGGGCCATCGTGTTGCGGGCGGTCTCGTTGCCGGCGACCAGCAGCAGCGAGAAGAACGAGCCGAGCTCCTTGTCGGTGAGCTTCTCGCCGTCGACGTTGGCGGTGACCAGGAGGGAGACGAGGTCGCCCTTGGGGTTGGCGGCGCGCTCGTGGCCCAGCTTGATCACCATGCGCTGGAGGGCGAGCAGGGCCAGCATGTTCTGGCCGGCGAGCTGGACGCTGCGGGCCAGGCTGGGGCGTACGCCGGTGTAGGCGGTGGAGACGTCGACGTGCTGGTGGACCCGGGCGCGCAACTCCTGCGGGATGTCCAGCATGTCGCAGATGACGTGGATGGGCAGCCGGGCGGCGACCTGCGTGACGAAGTCGCGCGGGCCATCCTTGATCACGTCGTCGACGATGCGGGCGCACGCCGCCTTGATGTCGCTCTGCAGCCCGGCCAGCATCTTCGGGCTGAACGAGCGGGTGACGATGCGGCGCAGGCGCGCGTGGCGCGGGTCGTCCAGGTTGACCATCGACTCGCCGAACACCTGCTTCACCCAGCCGGGCGGCTCGGGGTTGGTGACGGCCGGCTCGCTGGAGAAGATCTTGGCGTTGCGGCTGGCCTCGACGACGTCGGCGTGGCGGACGAGGGCGTAGAAGCCCTTGCCCGAACGCAGGAACGGAACCTTCTTCTCCGGAAAGAACACCGGACGCTCCAGCTGCCGAAGCTGGGCGAACGCCGCGTTGCGCTCTTTCGGCGGCTTACGCCAGAAATCCAGGTCCGCGAGGTCGATGTGCACCCGTCCATCCTGGCACGTTCCCCCGGTGTTAAAGCCTGGTTCGTCCGCGCCGGACATTACTGCCAGTATGAACGCGCTGCTGGCCGCCTGTCTCGTTCTTCCGCTCGCCTCCGGGACGCCTGCCGTCGCGACTCGGTCGTGCGGCGGCCACCCGCTCGACTTCGACGGCGACGCCCGGCCGGACGTGGCCGTCGCGGCGCCGTACGACGACGCCAGGGCCGGTTCCGTGACCGTCATGTACGGGTCCGGCACGACGGTCAAGCTCACCCAGGACGGCGCGGAGCCCGGCGACTCGTTCGGGTCGGCGCTGGCCGTGGGCGACTTCGACGGCGACAGGTGCGCCGACCTGGCCGTGGGGGTGTCGGAGGAGTTCGCCGGGAAGCGGGTGCCGGGCGCGGACGGGAACGGGGTCGTCCAGCTCTACCACGGTTCGGCGGACGGACTGGTCAAGGGGGACGAGCTGGCGCTGGCCAAGCCGTCGAGCGACCGGTTCGGGGCCGCGCTGGCGGCCGGCGACCTCGACGGCGACGGGCGGGACGAGCTCGCCGTCGGTGCGCCCGGCCACCGGTCCGGCGGCGCGGTGACCGTGTACTGGATGAAGGGCCGCCAACCGGTTCAGGTCACGCAGAGGACGCCGTGGGTGCGGCAGTCGCCGAACGTGACCGACCAGTGGGGGGCGTCGCTGGCGACGGGCGACTTCGACGGCGACGGGCGGGACGAGCTGGCCGTGGGAGCGCCGTCCGACAGCGTCCAGGTGGACGGGCAGGGATCGGTGACGGTGATCGACGTACGCGGCAGGCGGGCGCGGCAGTACACCCAGAGCACGCCCGGCGTCCACGGCGCCGCCGAGAAATGGGACGGGTTCGGGGCGGCGCTGGCCACCGGCGACTTCAACGGCGACGGCAGGTCCGACCTCGCCATCGGCGTCCCCGGCGAGGGCATCACCGAGTACCAGCGGGCGCTGGACTACGGTGACGGCACCGTGGACGTGCTGTACGGGTCGCGGGGCGGGCTGCGTACCGACCGGACCGAGGCCTGGTCGCAGAACTCGCTCGACGGCAGGCCCCGCTACTACGACCGGTTCGGCGCGTCGCTGGCGACCGGCGACCTCAACGGCGACGGGCGGGACGAACTGGCCGTCGGGGTGCCCGGCGAGCGCGCGGTGCAGGTGCTGGCCGGCCGGGCGTCCGGCGGGCTGACCAGGGCCGGCAACCTGCTGATCAAGGGCGAGGGCCGCGACTTCGGCGCCGCGCTGGCGACGATCCCCCTCGGCGAGCGCTACCGCCCGCTGGACCGGCGCCGCCCCGTCCACGGCCTGCTGGTGGCCGCCCCTGACCAGGGCCTGGTCATGTACGCCCCCGGCTCCCGCACGCCGGGCCTCCGCCTCGGCAAGGTCCGCCGGCTGAGCAAGGGCACCGGCCTGTACGGCTACACCTTCGGCTGACGGCCTCGGTCACGATCCCCCACGGTGCCGAATCCCCACGGTGCACGATCCCCCACGGTGGCGGCCGAGGACGTGTCTGGCCGGGCGCCCGCCCTGGTGCGCGGATCGACCCCGCGGGTCGAGGGGATCCTCGGCGGGCTCGCAGGAAGCGTTCAGCCGGTGACTCCCATCCGCCCGGCGGCCGCGGCGCCGGTGACGGCCGGGATGGTGACGCGGTGCGCCGTCCTGGCCTTGGCGCCACGGCGGGAGATGTACTCCAGGGTCCGGAAGTCGACGGTGAGTTCGTCCCGGGTGAGCCGGCCCCTCATGTATCCGCGCCGCTGGTCGATGTAGGAGATGTGCGGGTTCTCCTGGAGCGCCTCGGCGATCCAGGTGCGGTCCCGGTAGCCGTCGCCGTCGCTGGCGATCGACGAGGCCACGAGTTCCCTGGCCACCACCGGCGAGTCGGGGTCGTCGAAGTCGGCCTTGAGGTCGGCCAGGTGGTGCATGTGGGCGTCGCCGGTCAGCACCACCGGGTTGGGGGTGCGGGCCAACGTCTCCAGGACGCGGGCGCGCTCGGCGGCGTACCCGTCCCAGGAGTCGAGGTTGACCTCGCGCCCCGGGCCGAGCTTGTAGTCGCGCTGGGTCATCATGATCTGCTGGCCGAGCAGGTTCCAGCGGGTGGCCGAGCCCCGCAGCCCGTCCTCCAGCCAGCGCCACTGGCCGGGCCCGAGCAGCGTGCGCCGCTCGGCGAGCCGCTCGTCGCAGCCGGCCCGCACGCCGTCCAGGCACGCCTGGTCGTCGCGGAACTGCCGGGTGTCGAGCAGGTGGAAGCGGGCCAGGGTGCCCCAGGAGACGCGCCGGTTCACCTTGAGCGTCGCCCCGTGGAGGCTGGCGCGGCGCAGCGGCATGTTCTCGTAGTAGGCGCGGAACGCCTCGGCCCGCAGCCGGGCGAAGCCGGGCGTCTCGCGGCTGGAGACGGGGCCGGCCCAGTTGTTCTCCACCTCGTGGTCGTCGAAGGCCACCAGCCAGGGCGCGGCGGCGTGCGCGGCCTGGAGATCGTGGTCACTCTTGTACTGCGCGTGCCGCAGCCGGTAGTCGGCGAGCGTGCGGCACCTGCCGGGCGTGTGGGTGCGGACGCGGCCGGCCAGGGCGGTGTAGCCGCTGGGGCCGTACTCGTACATGTAGTCGCCGAGGAAGACGACCAGGTCGGGTTCCTGCTCGGCGAGGCGGCGGTAGGCGGTGTAGTAGCCGTGCTCGTAGTGAGCGCAGGCGGCCACGGCGAACGTCAGCGGCGACGTCTCGCCGGTGGGCGTCGTCCTGGTGCGGCCGGCCGGCGAGACCCGGCCCTCGCTCCTGAACCGGTAGAAGTAGTCGCGTCCTGGTGCCAGGCCGGCCACCTCGACGTGCACGCTGTGGGCGGCGCGGGCGCGGGCGGTGGCCGTGCCCGACGTGACGATCGTCGAGAACCGTTCGTCGGCCGCGACCTGCCAGTCCACCTCGAGGTCGCGGGCGGGCATGCCGCCGCGGCCGTCGCCGCCGAGCGGGTCGACGGCCAGCCGGGTCCACAGGACGAAGCCGTCGGTCGAGGGGTCGCCGGAGGCCACGCCGAGCGTGAACGGGTCGGCTCTGAGGGTTCTGGACGGGCGCGCCGCCGCCGGTGCGGCGAGGGCGGCGGGGGTGAGGAGGCCGGCTGTCGCCGCTGTCAGGAAGGCTCTGCGGTCCACGTCCCAGGTATGTCCGGCCGCGCTGACGCCGCCGTGACCGCGGAGTCAAGGGCGGGTGAACAGCATCAGTCGTCCTGTTCGCGACGTTCCACCAGGAGATGACGACCCGCGAGGCCCCCTACGGACGGCGGTCCGACAGTTCGCCGCTCGATCAGGGGGCGGCCTCCCGCACGTCGGCCAGAGTTCGGCGAAGCGCCTCGGCATCGGTGAAGTGCACGCCGGCCATGCCCGCGCGTTCGGCGCCCTCGACGTTCTCCAGGCGGTCGTCGACGAAGACGACCTCCGCCGGGGCGGTGCAGAGCGCGCGGGCCATCGCGTCGTAGATCTCCCGGTCCGGTTTGACCAGGCCCATCCTGCCGCTGTAGAAGCGGCGGCCGATGGCGGCGATCCAGGGCAGCTCGTCGAGGCCGTCACCGACGCAGATCGGGGCGTTCGACAGCAGCGCCACGTCGCGGCCGGCGGCGAGCAGCTCGCCGAGCAGCGCCACCGTGCCCTCGTTGGGGTGGGCCCAGCTGGTGACGTCCATGGCCACCAGACGGGCGACCTCCGTGTGGGTGGCCGCCCGGCCGAGCACCGCCGACCAGTACGCGTGCGGCGTCAGGCTCGCCCGGTCGTACTCCAGCCGGTGGCGCCAGTAGCCGTCCCTGAACTCCTCCGGCTGGGCGCCCACGGCCGCGGCCATGGCCGCGTTGTCGGACTCGGGCTGGGGCAGCGACAGCACGCCGCCGTAGTCGAACACGATCCACGTCATGACAGGAATGGTCGCAGATGCGGCGGCAGTGCCGGGCAGCCCAGGTACCGCAGGCGTGATCCTTTTCGTGGGATGGTGGCGTGGGCCGCTCGCGACCGGCCACAAGGACGGGAGCGGAGTAAATGCCGTTGCGACCCGCATACGCCGCCCCGATACGGTGACATCCACATACGTAGGTGAATCACCGAACAGGAGTCCCGCCGATGCCCGGCCCGCTGGTCGTCAACGACTCGGTCGTCATCCCCGGCTCCGAGCTCGTCTGGCGTTTCTCACGCTCGTCGGGCCCGGGCGGCCAGGGCGTCAACACCACCGACAGCCGCGTGGAGCTGACGTTCGACGTGGCCGCGAGCACGGCGCTGCCGCCCGCGCTGAAGGCCAGGGCGCTCGACCGGCTCGGCTCCGGCACGATCACCGTCGCCGCGTCCGAGTACCGCTCTCAGCTCAGGAACCGCGAGGCCGCCGAGCACCGGCTGGCGCAGCGCATCCGCGAGGCCATCGCCCCGCCGCCCAAGCGCCGCCGACCGACCAAGCCGAGCCGGGCCGCCGTCGAACGCCGCATCGCGGCCAAGAAGCACCGCTCCGACGTCAAGCGCCTCCGCCGCGGCCACTGACCCGGGCGGTCCGGCGGGCGGTCAGCGGAGCGAGAGGGCGGGTTCCATGACCTCGGCCGGGCACAGTTGCGCGATCACCGCGCGCACCTCGGCCCGCAGCACCGGATCCGTCAGGTGGCCGTCCTCGGCGAAGTGGGGGCAGGCGGGCGAGATCACCAGCTCGGCGCCCATCACCACGGCGCCGGCCGCCTGGAGCCGCGTGTACAGCTCCGCCTGGGCCCACATGGCGCCGCAGGCCCGCGCGCTGGCGCTCATCACCGCCACGTGCTTGCCGGCCAGCGCGCCGCGCGCCGACAGCCAGTCCAGGGTGTGGAGCAGCTCGGCGGGCAGCAGGCTGTGCTCGGGAGCGGTGAGGAGCACCGCGTCCGCCCCGGCGACCCGTACGAGCAGCTCGGGCACCGGCGCGGGCGCCGGACCGGCCTCGTACGGCGGCATCTCGCGCAGCCGCGGCCACACCTCGAACCCGACGCCTTCGGGCAGCTCGCCGCCCGCCGCTTCCAGCAGCCTGTTGATGAAAGACCCCGGATGGAGGCCGGCGGCGATCCCGATGATTTTCACCCTCTGCTCCCAAGGGGTTCCGGTCTTACCCGGAAACCTGCCCGATGCCGTGGATGTCCAAGACCATCCAGGAGTCAAGAGTGGTTCGTGCGCATATGCACGAGTGGTGGTCGTCGGTGCCGGCGGACGTTGGGAGCGAGCATGCGAGGACTCCATGGCCCCCGATCCACGCACGACCCCCGCGACCGCGTGCGGGTTCGTCAGAGGGCGGGTGCGGGTGAGCGGATCGTCACCGGGTGGCGGCGCGGGCGCGGCGTTCGTCCCTGCGCTCGACGAACCGGGCGGCCGTCGCCTCGGTCCTGGCCAGGAACGCGGCCAGCTCGTCGCGCGCCTGCTCGCCCTCGGGCCCGAGCCCGGTCTTGTCGAACACCGACCACTGCCGCAGCACCGGCATCAGCACGTCGTCGAGGTGGAGCCGCAGGTCGTAGATGCCCTCGTTGGCAATGATCAGGGCCTTGCGGCTGAAGCCCTCCATGCCCTGGCCGGGCATCTGGAAGGTGGTGACCACGTCGGTGACCGCGCGCATGGTCTGCCCGGGGTCGAGCTCGAAGGCCGCCTTGAGGAGGTTGCGGTAGAAGAGCATGTGGAGGTTCTCGTCGGCGGCGATGCG
>DASUCK010000571.1:0-14453 GCA_036276095.1 Nonomuraea sp.
CCCCACCCCCTGGTCTCACGTGGCGTCGGTCATTGCGCACCGGCTGGGCAGCCAATCGTGCACATCTGCGTGCAGGCGCACGTGCACGTCGACCGGCACGTGGCCCAGGAGCGCGTGCAGACCGCGCGGGTCACGACCGAGATGGTGGCCGGGTCGAGCTGGCCCGCGCCGTCGTTGGGAGGTGTGCACACCCAGGGGTCGAGATTGAATGGGTCCATCATTAACCCTTTCCGGCCGTCGGAGAATTCGAGGGATTTGTGCAGCGCGCCGTACGACACCTCTATGATTAACCCTCGGCGGCCTTCCGGAGTATTGTCATTGCCGCCAATCTTTCCGATCGGACGACATCATTCGCGGCATTTTCCCCCGCCGCGCGAGGACGGGAGGATTTATGCCGGTACGGCTCTCCGTCGCTTATCCCCTTCAGGTGGTCCATCCCGATTTGGTGGTGCCGTTCGCCGAATTCGCGGCCGCTCACGGGATGGCGCGGCTGTGGCTGGGGCAGTCGTTGTGCGTCGACGCCCACCTCGTGGCCGCCTACCTCGCCGGGCGGGGGGTGCGCGTGCCACTGGGCACGGCGGTGACGTTGCTGCCGCTGCGCCACCCCTACCAGGCGGCGTTGGAGGCCAGGTCGCTGGCGGCGCTCACCGGGCTGCCGTACGTCGCCGGGTTCGGCGCGGGCGACCCGGTGTTCGTGGGGAACCTCGCGGGGCGGCCGTACCGGAGCCCGCGGGGGGCGGTCGGCGAATACCTGTCGGCCGTGCGGGCGCTGCTGGACGGGCGGCCGCTGGCCAGGCGGGGGCCGGAGTTCAGCGTGACCGGCATGCTGCCGCCCATGGGCGTTCAGCCGCCGGTGGAGGTGGGTGCCGGGGTGCTGCGGCCCCGCATGGCCCGTACCGCGGGAGAGGTGGCCGACGTCGCGATCACGTGGCTGACGCCCGCGTCCTACCTCGGCGAGGTCCTGGCGCCCGCGCTGCGGGCGGGCGCCGGCGGGCGGGCGCGGCCGCCGCGGGTGGCGTCCGTCGTGCACGTGGCCGTCGACCGGCCGGGCCGGCACCTCGCGGGCCTGGTGCGCCGGTCCACCGCCGCCCACCTGGAGGCGCCCCACTACCGGGAGATGCTGCGGCTGGCGGGCGTGCGGCTCGACGGCGGCGCGCCCGAGCGCGAGCTGCTGGCCTCGGGGGCCGTCCTGGCGGGCAGGCCCGAGGAGATCGCCGACGGGCTGCGCGGCCTCCACGAGGCGGGGGCGGACGAGATCGTGCTCAACCCCTGCGGCGTCCTGGCCGGAGAGGGCGCGCCCGCCGCGCTCGCCGACCTGACGGAGATCATGGCCGCGCTCCCGAGTTGATTCCTTCGTCCTGCCTCCGGAAGAATTCTGCGTCCCTCCATTGACGCGAACGGAAAAACGAAGGAGCAATTCGTGCTGGACGCGGGAAAAGCGCCATGAAATCCGGCGTAATCGGATACGGCGGCTGGAAACTAGACGTCCGGCTGGTGGCTCTGCTCACTCCCAGAGAACGCGAGGTCTTCCTGTTGCTCGCGACCGGTTATGCGTACCGGGAAATGGCGGCCCGGCTGCACGTGAGCGAGCGCACGGTCCGCGCGCACGTGTCGGCCATCCTGGGCAAGCTCGGGCTCGACTGCGCCATGCACGCCCGCCTGGCCTCCTACGGCTACGTCCTGCGCAGGGACACCGGCGGGTGAGCCGGCCCGGAGATCATCGTCCGGATCGTCCGATACGTTGGGGCCATGGCGACCGCCCCCTCCCAAGCCCCCCACGCCGCGCGCACGCCGCCCGCCCGGCTCGCCTGGCTCGACGCGTTACGCGGCATCGGCGCGCTCGCGGTCGTCGGCGAGCACCTGACGACCTGGGCGATCCCGTGGTTACGTCCCACCTCGATCAACCTCGGCGTCTACGGCGTTCTGGTGTTCTTCCTGGTCAGCGGCTACATCATCCCGTTCTCGCTGGAGCGGCACGGCGACGTGCGGTCCTTCTGGGTGGGCCGGTTCTTCCGCCTCTACCCGCTCTACCTGGCGGTCATCGGCCTGACCCTGGCGCTGGCGTGGTGGATCCCCGTCCGGCCGGAGGTGCCGCGGGAGGCGTCCTCGGTGGCCGCGCACGCGACGATGCTGATGGACGCGGTGGGCTCGGCGGGCGTGCTGAACACGATGTGGACGCTGTCGTACGAGATGGTCTTCTATCTGCTGGTGACGGCGATGTTCGTCGTCGGCGTGCGGGACCGGCGGGGGCTGGCGCCGGTGGTGTTCGGGGTGATCGCGGCGGTGGCGGGGCTGGCGCTGTCCGGGGCGCCGGTGTCGGGCGGGTGGGTGGCCTGGGCGTCGCTGGCGGTCTTCGTCGCGGGCCTGGCCTGCGTGTTCACGAAGGGCGCGCGTACCGCGGGGGCCTGCGCGCTGGGGGTCATGGCGCTGGCGCTGCTGGTGCTGAGCAGCCGGGTGCCGTGGTTCGCGGCGGCGGTGCTGGCGGTCATGTTCGCGGGCACGGCGATCCACCGGTGGGAGCGCGGTGAGGGGCCGCTGTGGCCGGTGGCCGTGGCCGCCGCGCTGGTGGCGTCCACGCCGTCGTGGGCGCTCAACGCGGGGTGGTGGTGGGTGCGGCCGGACGTGTGGGGCCTGACGATCGTGCTGGCGGGCGGCACGTTCGCGGTGGCCATGGCGTGCCGGGGGCGTGCCCTGCCCGCCTTCCTGACCTGGCTCGGGACGATCAGCTATTCCCTCTACCTGGTGCACCTGCCGATCCTGCTCATCGTCATGCGGCTGGCGGGCGAGCTGCGCTGGTCGCCACCGCCGTTGCAGGTCGGCGTCGGTGTCGTGGTCCTCGGGGTGCTGCTGCCGGTCAGCGGGCTGACGCACCGCCTGCTCGAACTGCCGATGCAGCGGGCCGGCCGCCGCCTGGCCGGGCGGCTCCCCCCGGTGCGAACGGCAGAGTGACACTCCCGCGGCGCGCACCGGAGTGACACCCTTCCGCGGGGCGGCGCCGCGCCGGACGTTACGGTGGGTGCATGACCGCTCACGAGGGTTCTCGCGGCGGCTCCCTGGAGGCGTCCGCGGAGTCGGCGGCGGCGCGCGCGGCGATGTTCGGGGCGTTGATCTCGGCGAGCCACACGTCCACGCTGGAGCAGCTGCCGGGGCTGGTGTCCGACGTCGCCGCGCGGGTGGGGCTGCACGACGTGCTGATCTACCTGGCCGACCTGCAGCAGGAGGTGCTGTCGCCGCTGGTCGCCCGGCCCGCTCCGGCCGGGGCGGGCGAGATCGGCGAGATCGGCATCGAGGGCACGGTCGCGGGCCGGGCGTTCCAGCAGGGGACGATCCTGCCGGCCACGGTGCGCGACCCGGAGCAGTGGTGGGTGCCGCTGGTCGACGGCACCGACCGGCTGGGCGTCCTGCGGATCACCGCCCCCGGCGCGGACGCCGAGGCGCTGCTGGACATGAAACGCCTCGCCTCGCTGGTGGCGCTGCTGGTGGTCTCCAAGCGCCCGCTGAGCGACACGTACGCCAGGCTGGTGCGGCGCAGGCGGATGAGCGTGTCGGCGGAGATGGAGTGGCGGCTCATGCCGCAGCGCACGTTCGCCACCGACCGGCTCATGGTCAGCGCGGTGATGGAGCCGGCCTACGACGTCAGCGGCGACGTGTACGACTACGCCGTCCAGGGCGACCTCGCGCACCTGGCGATCTTCGACGCGATGGGCCACGACACCGCGGCCGGCCTGACCGCCAACCTCGCCCTGACGACCCTGCGCAACAGCCGCTACGAGAGCATCGGCCTGGAACAGGCGGCGGCCAGGATCGACGCGGCCCTGCTGGGGCAGTTCGGCGGCGAGCGGTTCGCCACCTGTGTCCTCGCCGTGCTCGACATCGCGAGCGGTGACCTGGCCTGGGTCAACTGCGGCCATCCGCCGCCGGTCGTCCTGCGCGGCCGCACCACCGTCGAGCTGGACTGCCCGCCGGGGGCGCCCACCGGCACCGGTCTGTCGCCGAGGGTGACGGTGTGCCGCCGGCAGCTGCAGCCCGGTGACCGGCTCCTGCTCTACACCGACGGCATCACCGAGGCCCGCAACCGCCACGGCGAGGAGTTCGGCATGGCTCGGTTCACCGACTTCCTCATCCGCCACCAGGCCGACGAGCTGCCGGTGCCCGAGACGCTGCGCCGGCTGATCCTCCACCATCTCGACTATCACGGGCGGCGGCTGCACGACGACGCCACCGTCCTGCTCGTCGAGTGGCCCGGCTCTCCCTACCCGCGGGAGGAGGCCGAGGCCGCGACCGGCATCCCCCGGGAGCCGGACCTGCCGCCGCCCCGGGGATGATCTCCAGCCGTACCGCGACTAAGCAGCCTTGCCTAACAAAGTCGTCCGGTACGGGCCGAGGAGTCCTCCATGGTGAGGTCCAACATGACCGCCGTCCGCGTCAAGCCCGCGGTCTCCGAGCTCCTCAAGCTGCGGGTGCTGCGCAGCCGGCGCCTCTCCCCCACTTCGTGCGCGTCACGAGCAGGCGCTGCCGGTCGCCCTGCGCCGGCACTGGGTCAAGGCGGGGGTGCCGAAGGGCCACATCATGTTCTGCGGCTACTGGCGGGCGGGAAGCGCCCACTGAGCGCCGCCGGGATCGCCGGGTTGGCGGATCATGAACTGAGCCAGGCCGGAGACCGGCCGGAGCCGGTTCGTCGACCCCGATCGGCGGGGTGAAAGTTTCAAGTAAGGCGGATCGGGCGTGGCGGCGTACGGCCACATGGCGCGCATGGCGGGCCGGTGCGGGGCCGATCCTCTGGGCGACCCGCCATTGACATTTCGTAACCGAGCTCCAGAATCGCGGTTGGGAGCGCTCCCACGCCCTCATGAACCCCGCTTTCTGGAGACCAGATCCGGCATGACATCGCCACACACCGCACATCCAGCCAGGTCACGCCGGTGGCGAATCGCCGCGGCCGCCATCACCTGCCTGGCCGCCGGCGGACTCACCGCGCTGGTGCCCACCTCCCCCGCGAACGCGGCCGTCGCCTGCTCCGTCGACTACCAGACGAACGACTGGGGCAGCGGCTTCACCGCCACCATCAAGATCACCAACACCGGTGACCCCCTCACCAGCTGGACGCTCGGTTTCGCCTTCAGCGGCAACCAGCGGGTGCAACAGGGCTGGAGCGCCACCTGGAACCAGTCCGGCGCCAACGTGACGGCCCAGAGCATGCAGTGGAACGGCGCCCTCGCCACCGGGGCGTCCACCAGCATCGGCTTCAACGGCTCCTACTCCGGCACGAACGCCGCCCCGACGGCATTCACGATCAACGGCACCGCCTGCAACGGCGGCGGCCCCGGCAACCAGGCGCCGACGGTGGCGCTGACCTCGCCCGCGCCGAACGCCGGCTTCACCGCACCGGCCACGGTGAACCTGGCCGCCAACGCCTCCGACAGCGACGGCACCGTGACCGGCGTGTCGTTCTTCAACGGCAGCACGCTGCTCACCACCGACACGCAGGCGCCGTACTCGTACTCGTGGGCGAACGTGGCGGCCGGCACCTACACGGTGACCGCGCGGGCCACCGACGACGACGGCGCGACCACGACGTCCGACCCGGTGAGCGTGGTGGTCAGCCCGGCGACCGGCGACCCGGCGATCGTGCCGGGGTCGGCGTCCGTGTCGGTCTCCGAAGGCGGCACGGCCTCCGTCCCGGTGCGGCTGTCGCGCCAGCCGTCCGGCACGGTCACCGTGAACACCGCCCGCACGTCGGGTGACGCGGACCTGACGGTCGCCTCCGGCGGCACGCTGACGTTCACCACCGGCAACTGGAACACCCCGCAGGACG
The DNA here is from genome assembly GCA_036276095.1 of Nonomuraea sp. Taxonomy (GTDB): domain Bacteria; phylum Actinomycetota; class Actinomycetes; order Streptosporangiales; family Streptosporangiaceae; genus Nonomuraea. Next base: position 5,816 of record DASUCK010000571.1, read on the forward strand.
TGGTGATCCGCGCCGCCGAGGACACCGACGAGACCAACGGCTCCGCCACCTTCACCTCCTCCGGCACCGGGCTGACCTCGGCCACGTTCACCGCGACCGAGGCCGACAACGACGGCGACGAGCCGGGGCCGAGCGAGCCGCACCAGGCCAACCCGTTCACCGGCGCGACCGCGTACCTCAACCCGGACTACTCCGCCAAGCTGGAGGAGTCCGCCACCCAGGAGAGCGGCACCACCGCCAGCCGGATCAGGGCGCTCAAGAACGTGCCGACCGCGGTGTGGCTGGACCGTATCGCCGCCATCGAGGGCACCGACACCTCGCGCGGCCTGCGCGACCACCTGGACGCCGCGCTCGCCCAGAAGCAGGGCAACACGCCGATCACCGCCAACATCGTGGTGTACGACCTGCCCAACCGCGACTGCGCCGCGCTGGCCTCCAACGGCGAGCTGCTGATCAGCCAGAACGGCAGCCAGAGGTACCGCACCGAGTACGTCGACCCGATCGCCGACATCGTCGCCGACCCCAAGTACGCCGGCGTCCGCATCGTCGTGATCCTCGAACCCGACTCGCTGCCGAACCTGGTCACCAACCTGAGCACCCCGGCGTGCGCCGAGGCCAACTCCACCAACGCCTACCGCGACGGCATCCGGTACGCCATCAGCAAGCTGACCGTCCCGGACAACGTCTACATCTACCTGGACATCGCCCACTCCGGCTGGCTCGGCTGGAGCAACAACTTCAACCAGGCCATCACGCTGTACCGGGACACGATCGCCGGCTCCGGCGGCCCGGGCTGGAACACCATCGACGGGTTCGTGTCCAACACCGCCAACTACACCCCCACCGAGGAGCCGTTCCTGACCAACCCGCAGCTCAACGTGGGCGGCCAGCAGGTCCAGTCGGCCACCTTCTACGAGTTCAACCCGATGTTCGACGAGCGCGACTACGTCACCCAGTGGCGCTCCTCGATCATCTCGGCGGGCGCTCCGGACGCGATCGGCATGCTGATCGACACCAGCCGCAACGGCTGGGGCGGCGCGAACCGGCCGACCGCCGTCAGCACCTCGACCCAGCTGAACCCGTACGTGAACGAGTCCAAGATCGACCGCAGGCCGCACCGCGGCGGCTGGTGCAACCAGAACGGCGCCGGTGTCGGCGCCCGGCCGGCCGCCAGCCCGTTCGCCGGGGTGGACGCGTTCGTGTGGGTCAAGCCGCCGGGCGAGTCCGACGGCGTCAGCGACCCCGGCGTGGTCGACCCGAACGACCCGAACAAGAAGTTCGACGCCATGTGCGACCCGGACGCCCAGAACCGCTACAACAGCCAGTTCCCGACCAACGCCCTGCCCGGCGCCCCGCACGCCGGCCGCTGGTTCCACGACCAGCTCGTGATGCTCGTCAACAACGCCTTCCCCGCGCTGTGACCACGACGAGCTGACCGCGAACGAGGCTCCCCCGCGTCCGCCGCACCGGGCGCGGGGCGAGGCTCCCGCGTGACAGGGCCCGGCCGGCGCCGTCCTCGACGACGAGGCGCGCGTCCGACCCCGGCCGGCTGCCCGGCATCCCCCGATCCAGGACGCATCCGCCGCGATGCCGGTCCCGGCTGCCGCGGAACGGGTCCTGACCGGCGCACCATCGCACGGCGGCGGCGTCGCGTCCCCACCCGCGACGTCCGCCGGTCTCCGGCACCGACGCCTTCCCCTCCGAGAAAGGACACCGCTGTGGAGCTGGTGGAGAAGAACCAAGGACTGTTCCTCGCCCTGTTCCGGTTCGTGGTCGGGCTGCTGTTCGCCTGCCACGGCGCGGCGACGCTCTTCGACATCCTGGGCGGGCCGCACGACGGCCAGGTGCCCGGCATCGGCCAGTGGCCCGACTGGTGGGCCGCGGCGATCCAGCTCATCGGCGGCACGCTGGTGCTGCTGGGCCTCGGCGCCCGCGTCGCGGCCGTGCTCTGCTCGGGTTCCATGGCGTACGCGTACTTCATCGTCCACCAGCCGCAGGCGCTGTTCCCGATCGAGAACGGCGGCGAGCGGGCCGCGCTCTTCTGCTGGTCGTTCCTCATCATCGCGATCTTCGGGCCGGGCCGCTGGACGCTGTCGGGGCTGCTGCCGACCGGCCGCGCCCTCGAAGCCGGGCGAAGGTGACGGTCCGGCCGGGGCCCCGTTCGCCGGCGTGATCCGGGGGCCCGTTCGCCGGCGTGATCCGGGGTCCCGTTCGCCGGCGTGATCCGGGGGCACGGAGTTCGGCGCCCGCGGCGGCCGGCCCTGGTGACCCGGCGGAGCCGTTCGAGGCGGCGGCCGCGCATCGGCCGGGCGTTGACGTCCGGCCTCGTGCCGGCGGCCGCCGTCACGGCGGCGGGACCTGCCGCGAACGCGGCGTCGTGCGAACTCCCAGCCGGCTGCCAGTATTGCCCTATATGCTCCTGCGCCATGCCGACTTCACCCACGTCGCTCGACCTGGCCTACGCCCTGCTGCGGGAGGGCCGGTTGGTCGACGCCGAACACGTCATGGTGCGTGAGCTGGACGCCGCCGAGCGGGCACACGGGCGGGGCAGCCCGCAGTGGGCCTCCGCGCAGTGCGACCTCGGCAACGTCCTGCTCAACGCGGACCAGGTGGACCGCGCGGTCGACTGCTACCGCGCGGCCTGCGCAGGGCCCGCGCCCGCCGACCCCGACGCGCTCAAGGACCACCTGACCTACCGCCTCAACCTCGGCACCGTGCTGGCCATGGCCGGGCGGCTCGACGAAGCCGAGGACGAGCTGCGCCGCAACCTGCGCGAGCGGCAGGACTTCTACGGCCGCGGGCACGCCGGGTACGCGTTCGGCCTGGAGCCGCTGGCGGAAGTGCTGTTCCGGCGGGGCGACCTCCGCGCCGCCCGCGCGGCCGTGGAGGAGACGATCGCCAACTTCCACGACAACCGGCACGAGCGCATCGCCACCGCGCTGGCGCTGAAAGCCCGGATCGTGACCGCCGCCGGCGACGGCGAGCCGCCCTTCCCCGATCTGGGGCAGCTGCCGGACGAGATCGTCGAGGAGGTCGCCTACTCCGTGCTCAACCGGCTCGGCGACCAGCCCGGCCCCGACCGCGTGCTGCTCGCGCGGCTCGCCGAGGCCATGGAGCAGCGGCTCGGCCCCGACCACCAGACGACGCTCAACGTGCTGTCGCAGCTGGCCAACTCCGGCCGCGACCACGGCGACGAAGCCGGCCGGCTGGCGGCGATCGGGAAGGTGCTGGCCTCCTACGACCGGCAGGGCCGGGCGGAGGACGCGCTGATGGCCGCGCTCGGGCTGGCGCTGGCGCAGAGCGACGGGGGCGACCTGGATGCGGCGCTGCGGACGTACGCCGAGGCCCGCGCCAGGGCGCACGCCATCGGCCGGTCCGGGCTGACCGCCCAGGTGCTGCGGAACTGGGGGCTGGCGCTGGCGGAGGCCGACCGCCCGGCCGAGGCGGAGGACCGCCTGCGGGAGGCGGTGGCCGCCGCCGAGGTGAGCGGCGACCAGGAGCTGCTCGGGCGCGTACGCGTCGCGTACGGCCTGTTCCTCCAGCACCACGGGCGGCTCGACGACGCCGGCCGGATGGTGGAGACGGGGCTGACCACGCTCGACGTGGCCCACCCCGACGCGCTCATGGGCCGCAGCCACCTGCAGGCGATCAAGGACGGCCGGTCCTGCGGCTGCGGCGATCTGCCGGGCGTGGTGGCGGAGGCGTTCAGGGAGTTCGTGCTGAGCAGGCTGCCGCAGGACCTGCTCGCCGGGCTCGACGTCACGGTCGCGGAAGGGGACTTCTCGGTCAGTGTCGAGCTGCGCCGCGCGCCCACGGGCGACGAGCTGGAACGCCTCAACCGGGTGATCCAGAGCGCCACCGCCGAGTTCCGCCGCCGGGTCACCGCCCCGCTCTAGCCCGCATACCGGGGCTAATGATGACATCCTGGACCAACGCCACCACGAGGAGATCAGCGATGACCCAGCCTGCCGGCCTGCGCCCCGCGCCCAGGCGCACCCCGCTCGACCCGGAGGAGCGAGTCCGCGCCGAGGCGACCTTCTCCGCCCTGGTCGGCGAGCAGCTCCGCGCGCGGGGGCGGTTCCGGGTGAGCGCCGACACCCCTGAGATGGTCGAGCTGTTCCAGGCCGTGGCCCGCAGGGTGGGCGAGGAGCTGCGGCGGCCGGTGGTCAGCTACGCCAACGGCCGGTACATCGTGATCGCCTTCGCCGAGGCGTGACCGCGGCCCGTGCGCTGACCGGCGTGCCGCGGGACCGGATCGTGGTCAGGCACGCTTTCGGGTGAACATCCCCTTCCGTCCTGGCGTATCCCCTATTGAGGCCGGTCCCGAGGATGGGGAAGGAGCTGGCGGCATATGCGTTTCCGCCACAGCCGTCGCGTCATCATCGTCTGCTGCGCCGCCGCCGCGCACGCGTCACTCATCGCCTGCGCTCCCTACACCCCGGCGCCCGCCGCGGTCGGGGCCGGCGCCAGCACCGACGCCGCCGTCGTCGACGTCGAGCAGACACCCGTGACGGAGCCGACCGTGACAGAGCCCACCGTCACCGAGCCCACCGTGACAGAGCCGACCGCCACAGAGCCGGACACCGGCACGTGGCAGACCCGGTGGGGGCCGCTGACGGAGACCGACCGCGAGCTGATCAAGAAGGTCCGGCTGGCCAGCCTCTGGGAGATGCCCATGGCCCAGGACGCGGTGCAGCGGGCCAGCAGCCCGCGCGTCCGCGAGATCAGCGAGGAGATCGCCGAGCAGCACCACACGCTGGACGAACAGGTGCGCGACGTGGCCGCCCGACTGAAGATCACACTCCCGGTGACCCCCACCCGGCAGCAGCAGGACTGGATGGCCGACATCTCCGGCAGGTCCGGCTCCGCCTACGACGCCACGTACGTCAAATGGCTGCGCCTGGCCCACGGCCAGATCTTCCCCCTGATCGGCACCGTGCGCGGGAGCACCCAGAACACCCTGGTGCGCCGCTTCTCCGAACAGGCCAACGCCGCCGTGCTCAACCACCAGCGCCTGCTGGAGAGCACCGGCCTGACCACATCGGAGAGCTTCCCCACCCCCTGACGCCGGCCGCCACGCGCGGGACGCCGGCCGCGCCGCAGGTGTCGGGGGCGCTCGGACGCGTCCGCCGGGTCAGGTGACCAGCGTGTGGGCGAGCCCGATCAGCGCGCCCCCGGCGATGTACCAGGCGTTGTTGAGCCGGGTCCTCCACAGCAGCGCCAGCGTGGCCACGGCGATGACGGCCGTGAGCGCGTCGACGATCGCGGTCCGCCCCAGCTGGTACGACACCCCGGCCATCAGTGCGAGCGCGGCCGCGTTGAGCCCGTCCAGCAGGGCCGAGGTCCAGTCGCTTGAGCGGAGCCTGTCGGTGATCCTGGTGAGCAGTCCGACGAAGACGAACGACGGCAGGAAGATGGCCACGGTGGCCAGGAACGCGCCGAGCGGACCGGCGATCACGTAGCCGAGGAACGTCGCCGTGGTGAACACCGGGCCGGGCGTGACCTGGCCGATGGACACGGCGTCGATGAGCTGCTGCTCGGTGATCCAGCCGAGCCGGGCGACGAAGTCGCCCCGCAGGAAGGCCAGCAGGACGTACCCGCTGCCGTACAGCACCGAGCCGATCTTCAGCATGGTGAGGAACAGCTGGGCGAGCTGGCCGCCGGTCGGGTCGGGGAACACCGGGGATCCGCCGAACGTCAGCAGCGGGGCGGCGACGAGCCCGCGCACCCCGCCCGGCCGCCGCACGGCGCGGGCCGCGCCCGCCAGCAGCGCCCCCGCGGCCAGCACCAGCAGCTCGTTGACGCCCAGCAGGTACGCGGCCAGGGCGGCGCCCGCCAGCGCGGCCAGCCAGACGTTCTTGATCACGGTGCGGAGCAGGCCGAACAACGCGTGCGCGATGATCGCGATGACCGCCGGGACGATGCCGTACAGGATGCCCTCGACCGCCGGGGTGTCGCCGTAGGTGACGTAGGCCCAGGCCAGGGCGGTGACGATGAGCGCGGCCGGGAGGATGAAGCACACGCCCGCGGCCAGCAGGCCACGCCCCCGGGCCCGGTCGTGGCCGAGGTGGATGGCCAGTTCGGTGGAGTTGGGGCCGGGGATGAGGTTGGTCGCGCCCATCAGGTCGACGAAGCGCTGGTCGGTGACCCAGCCGCGGCGGCGTACGAGCTCGTCGCGCATCATGGCGGTGTGCGCGGCCGGGCCGCCGAAGGCGATCGTGCCCAGTTTGAGGAACAGGAGCGCGACCTCGCGTACGGAGCCGGCCGTCCGCGTGCGCCGGTCGCGGCCGGCAGGGTGATTCTCGGGGTCGTGCTCGCTCACCGGGACGGTTCCCTTCGCCGGATATGACGGACTCCGATATCGATTTGCGATATTACCGCCAGGCCGGTGCCGCACCGATGGGCGAGGTGAGTCCCCAGATCCTCAGCCCTTGTCGATGAGGGTCCTCAGCCGTCCTCCCCGGTGAGGATCTCGCGGGCCAGCGCGGCCAGGGCGGCGCGGTCCTCGGCCAGGGCGGCGCGGCCCGCCTCGGTCGCCCGGTAGACCCGGCGCACCCGGCCGTCCACGACCTCCTGGCGGGAGACCAGCAAGCCGTCGGCCGCCTCCCTGAGCCGAACGATGATCGTCGCGTCCCGGAATAGGACGGAACCGGTGTCGGCTCCCGAGCTCAGGACGCGACGGCCTGCGCGACGAGCAGCCCCGTCATCCCCGCGCCGAGCCCGGCCACCACGCTCGCGACCACGTTGGCCAGCGCGTAGAAACGCGCGCCCTCCTGCGCCAGGCGCAGCGTCTCGTAGCTGAACGTCGAGTACGTCGTCAACGCCCCGCAGAGCCCGGTGCCCAGCGCCGCCGACAGGCCGGGCCCCACGGGCAGGCCGGTCAGCATCCCCAGGACGAACGACCCGGCCACGTTGACCGCCAGCGTCCCCCACGGGAACACCGAGTCGTGCCGCGTCTGGACCAGGCGGTCCGTCAGGTAGCGCAGCGGCGCCCCGACCGCCGCCCCCAGGGCCACGAGGAGCAGGGTCATCGGCCGCGCTCCGGAGACCGGCCGGCGCAGCGGATCACCTCGACGTCGTCCAGGATCACCAGGCCCTCGCCGATCAGCTCGTCGAGCTGCGGGAGGAAGGCGCGGATCTTCTCCGCGGCGTCGACGATGACGACCACCACCGGCAGGTCCTCCGACAGCGACAGGATGCGGGTGGTGTGGATGTGGTGGGAGGCGCCGTACCCCTCGATGCCGCGCAGCACCGACGCGCCGGCCAGACCGGCGGCGTGGGCCCGGTGCACGATCTCGTGGTAGAGGGGCCGGTGGTGCCACTGGTCGCCCTCGCCGACGAACACGCTGAGCCGAAGCGCGGGTCCGTGGAGCCTCATCGCCGCCTCCTCCTCCGGCGCCGGGCCGCGGACAAGGCCCAGGTGGTCATGGCCGTGCCCGCCCACACCGCCGCCAGTGCCGCGACCAGCGTCGCGGCCAGGTAGGCCAGGGCCACGGCGGCCGCGCCGGCCCGCATCGCCTGGTGGATGTCGATCACGTACGTCGAGAACGTGGTGTACCCGCCCAGCACCCCCACGCCCCAGAACGGGCGCAGCAGCCGCCGCCCCGTCCACACCTCGCCGACCAGCACCATCAGCACCCCGATCAGCAGGCACCCCGACGCGTTGGCCACGAACGTCGACCACGGGAAGCCGCCCGGCGGGTGCGGCAGCACGACCGCGAGCTGATAGCGGGCCAGCGCCCCCGCCACGCCGCCGGCCGACACGGCGACCAGAACGGGCCAGGCGCGGTGCGACCGGGCCTCGGCCCGCACCGCGGGGACGTGGACGTCGACGTCCGGGTCGACGGGGGCGTCAGGCTCTCGCATAGGATCCTCCCTACCCGCACGACCTGCCTGGTAGGGACCGTTGACGGCACGCGGGCCGCGGATTTCCCCGGAGACCGCCCGGACGCGGCGGGCCCCTCCGCCGCAGACCTGCACGCAGTTTACGCCCGGCGCCGACGTGCCCGGGAAACCGGCGCCCGCGACCCGCCGGAGCTGATCGACTGGCCGCCCCTTGGACGAGGGCGTCTCGCGCCGGTACCATCCCGCGACCGTGCCGGTGGCACCCCGCGACCGCACCCGACGACAGGAACGGATCCCGACACCGCCATGAGCTCCGCCATGACCAGCGTCACGCCCACCGCCTGGATCGTCCGACCGGAGACCGACGCCGACCGCCCGCAGGTCCGCGAGGTCAACCTCGCCGCCTTCCCCACGGCCGAGGAAGCCGACCTGGTGGAGGCGCTGCGCGCCGATCCGGCGGCCTGGCGGCCAGGCCTGTCGTGGGTGGCCGAGCACCCCGGCGGCGGGATCGCCGGCTTCGCCCTGCTCACCCGCTGCCACGTCGACGGCCCCCCGAACGCCGCCGGCAGTGCTCCCGGCAGGGCTCCCGGCAGTGCTCCCGGCAGTGCTCCCGGCAGTGCTGTGAGTCTGGCGACCGGCGGTGCCGCGGGCACGGCGCTGGCGCTCGGTCCGTGCGCCGTGCGGCCGGAGGCGCAGCGGCGGGGAGCCGGGTCCGCGGCCATCCGGGGCGCTCTGGAGGCCGCCCGCGAGCAGGGCGAGAATATGGTGCTGGTACTCGGGCACGCGGAGTACT
>DASUCK010000572.1:0-12954 GCA_036276095.1 Nonomuraea sp.
GCGACCATGGACGGGAAGGCCGGGCCGGACACGGCGCCTTCCCCGCCGCGCCGCCGCCGCGGCGGGGGGAAGGCGGCCGCCGGGCTGCTGATCGTGCTCGCCGCCGCGGGCGGCGCCTTCGTGGCGGTCAACAGCACCGGGCTGCTGGAGGGCGGCGCGGGCCCCACCCGGCCGGCGGACGTCCTGCCGCCCGCCACCGCCACGGTGACCAGGCAGACCCTGGACGACACCGTGGACGTCGACGGCGAACTCGGCTACGGCCCGGTCACCACCGCGATGACCAGGAAACCCGGCACGATCACCTGGCTGCCGGAGAGCGGACGGCAGATCACCCGGGGCCGGTCGTTGTACCGGCTCGACGACCAGCCGGTCGTCCTCATGTACGGCGACACGCCCGCGTACCGCGACCTGAAGATCGGCACGGAGGGCAAGGACGTCGAGCACCTGGAGCGCAATCTGAGCAAGCTCGGCTACGACGGCTTCGACGTCGACGACGAGTACACCTGGGACACGGCCGAGGCCGTCATGGAGTGGCAGGAGGATCGCGGGCTGGAGGAGACGGGCATGGTCGAGCTGGGCCGGGTCGTGTTCGCCGACGGGAAGGTGCGGGTGGAGAGCGTGGAGGCCGAGGAGGGCCAGCCGGCGCAGCCGGGCGCGCGGGTCCTGGCGTACACGGGCACGTCCAAGGTGGTCACGGCGGAGCTGGCCGCCGAGGACCAGCGGATGGCGAAGAAGGGGGCCAAGGTGACGGTCACGCTGCCGGACGGAAGGAGCGTGAACGGCAGGGTGGCCGAGGTCGCCACGGTCATCGTGCCGGGCGAGGGTCAGGACGCCGAACCGGAGACCCGGATCGAGGCGCTGGTCTCGATCGGCGACTCCAAGGCGGCCAAGGGATTGGACAAGGCGTCGGTGGACGTGACGTTCACGGCGTCGCGGCGCGAGGACGTGCTGACCGTGCCGGTGGCGGCGCTGGTGGCGCTGCGGGAGGGCGGGTTCGGGTTGGAGGTCATCGAGGGCGGTAAGTCCCGATATATCGCTATTGAGGCGGGTTTGTTCGCTGGGGGGCGCGTCGAGGTCGAGGGGGACGGGCTCGCCGAGGGCATGACCGTGGGAATGCCGAAATGACGTACCCCATGATCGAGCTGACGGACGTGTCCAGGACGTACCCGGGCGGGGTGGCGGCGCTGAGGTCGGTGTCGCTGCGCGTCGGCCACGGAGAGCTGGTCGCCATCGTCGGCCCGTCCGGCTCGGGCAAGTCGACGATGCTCAACGTCGTCGGCACCCTCGACCGGCCGTCCTCCGGCCGCATCCACATCGACGGGTACGACGTGTCGACGCTGTCCGACGGCCGGCTCTCCGCGCTGCGCGCCACCACGATCGGCTTCGTCTTCCAGCAGTTCCACCTCGCCGCGAAGATCCCCGCGCTGGACAACGTGGCCGACGGACTCGTCTACACCGGCCTGCCCCGCCCCGAACGCCGCCGCCGCGCCGCCGCCGCGCTCGAACGCGTGGGCCTCGGCCACCGCATGGACCACGAGCCGCACGAGCTGTCCGGCGGCGAACGGCAGCGCGTGGCCATCGCCAGGGCCGTGGCCGGCGAGCCGCCGCTGGTCCTGGCCGACGAGCCGACCGGCGCGCTCGACACGGTGTCCGGCACGGGCGTGATGGAGCTCCTGCACGAGCTGAACGCGGCCGGCACCACCATCGTGATCATCACGCACGACCGTGAGATCGCCGGCAGCCTGCCCCGCCAGGTCCGCATGCGCGACGGCGAGATCATCGCCGACTCGGCCGCTCTCCGCGGGTCCCTGGCCGAATCCGGGGTGGCGCGATGACCGTCGTCCAGGAGCCGCGGCCGAAGCTGTCACCGGCCCGGATGCGGCCCGCCGACGTGCTGCGCGTCGGCGCGGTCGGGCTGCGCACCCGGCCGCTGCGCGCGTTCCTGTCGGCACTCGGCATCGCCATCGGCATCGCGGCCATGGTCGGCGTGGTCGGGCTCTCGTCGTCGTCGGGGGCCGAGCTCGACCGTACGCTGTCGGCCCTCGGCACCAACCTGCTCACCGTCTCGTCCGGCACCACGCTCACCGGCCAGGCGGCGCAGCTGCCCCAGGACGCCGAGGCCATGATCGAGCGCATCGGGCCGGTGGAGGCGGCCTCGTCGATCGGCAAGATCTCCGAGGCCAAGGTCTACCGGTCGGAGCAGATCCCGGAGGCCCAGACCGGCGGCCTGGCGGCGTTCGCGGCCCGCCTCGACCTGCCCGCCACCGTCGGCGCCGCGCTGCGCAGCGGGACCTGGCTCAACCCGGCCACCGAACGCTACCCGGCCGCCGTGCTCGGCGCGACCGCCGCCGAACGCCTCGGCATCGGCGCCGCCGGTCCGGACGCTCAGGTCGTCGTGGGCGGCGTGCGGTTCACCGTGGTCGGCGTGCTCGACCCGGTCCCCCTGGCCGCCGACCTCGACACCGGCGTGCTCGTCGGCTGGCCGGCGGCCGAGGAACGGCTCGGCTTCGACGGGCATCCGACCATCCTCTACACCCGCTCGGAAGAGGCCAGGCTGGAGGCCGTGCGCCAGGTGCTGGCCGGCACCGCCAACCCCGAGGCGCCGAACGAGGTGGACGTCTCCCGCCCGTCCGACGCGCTGTCCGCCAAGCAGGCCACCAGCCAGGCGTTCGCCAACCTGCTGCTGGGCGTGGGCGCGGTGGCCCTGCTCGTGGGCGGGGTCGGGGTGGCCAACACCATGGTCATCTCGGTGCTGGAACGCCGCGCGGAGATCGGCCTGCGCCGCTCGCTCGGGGCGACCCGGGGGCAGATCCGCGCCCAGTTCCTGGCCGAGTCGCTGCTGCTGTCGGCGCTGGGCGGCGCCGGCGGGGTCCTGCTCGGCACCGCGGTCACCATGGGGTACGCCGTGTACAGCGGCTGGCCCTCGGTGGTCCCTGCCTGGGCGACGGTCGGCGGCCTGGTCGCCACCCTGGTCATCGGCGCCGTGGCCGGCCTCTACCCGGCGGTCCGCGCCTCCCGCCTCAGCCCGACGGAGGCCCTCGCCACCCCGTGACGGCCGCTCCGGGCCCTCGCCGGGTGTCAGGATTTGACGGTGCCCTTGAGACGGGCGATCAGGCCCAGGTCGTCCACGCAGCGGCCCAGGCCGAGGGCCACCGACTCCACGGGGCGCTCGGCCCGCCGTACCGGCATGCACAGGGCGGCCCGCAGCCGCCGGCACAGCCCGCGCAGCAGCGCGCCGCCCCCCACCAGCACCGCCCCCCGCTCGCCGAGGTCGGCGGCCAGCTCCGCCGGGCAGCGTTCCACGATCCCGACCGCGGCCCGCACGATGGTCTCCACCGGCTGCCGGGTCGCCTCGTAGATCAGCTGCACGGGCAGCGCCGCCGCGCGCTCGCGCCCCGTCTCCGCGTCCCGGCCGCGCACCACCACCTGGCGGTGCGCCGGCCTCCCCTCGGTGCCCGCGCGCCGCTTGATCGCCTCGACCTCGGGCTCGGCGAGCAGGATCCCGTGCCCGCGCTCGACCGTCCGGGCGATGGCCGCGTTCACGGCGTGGCCCCCGCCGGGGACGGCGCCGGAGGCCACCACGTTGCCGTGCGAGAGCACCGCGATCCGGGCGGAGTCGCGTCCGACGTCGATCACCATGCGACCGGCGCAGTCCTTGATCGGGATGCCCGCGCCGAGCCCGGCCGCGAGCGCGTGCGGCACCAGCAGGAGGCCGCGCGCCTCGGCGTCGAAGGCCATGTCGCGCAGCGCCGCCCGGTCGATCGGCGTGGAGCCGTCGGGCAGCGCCATCACCAGGCGCGGTCGCGGGAACGGGTTCCAGTGCACCTTGCGCACGAAGTGCCGGACCAGGCGCAGGGTCAGGTCGCCGTCGGCCGGCAGGCCGCCGGTGATCGGCCAGTGCGTCTCGCCGCGGGTGCCGTCGGTCGCCTCGGCGCCGTATCCGAGGACGCGGCCCGTGTCGGGGTCGCGTGCGACGGCCGAGGGCTCGTCGAGGACGATGCCCTTGCCCCTGACGTAGATGCGCGTGCTGGCCGCCCCCAGATCCATCGCGAGGTCGTGGCCGAGGAGGCTCATGCGTGCCTTGTTTCCGGCCTCGCCCCAACGCAACACCAGGAACCGAACGGTTCCCCTTTACCCCGGCGGCCGGCCCGGTTTCGCGACATCAGGGCCGCCGTGCGAAGCTGTGATTGTCCCCAACACCATGGAGGTCCTCATGGCGGAATCACCGGAGCCGGAAGTCAGCGAGACTCCCGAGGACGAGATGAAGCGGAAGTTCCGCGAGGCGCTGGAGCGCAAGCGCAACCAGCAGGCGGGCGCGGGCGCGGGTGGCAGGGGCGGCGACCCTTCGAAGATCCACGGAACGCACGGTCCGGCTGCGAGTAAAAGATCGTTCAGGCGGAAGAGCGGCGGCTGAGGCCGCGTTTTCCGGGGGGTACGGCGTTCCGTGCCCCCTTTTCCTTTGCCGACAAAGGTAGATCTTTTGTCCGCTTTATGGGGATTAGTTTGCCCGTGTCCGGAAGGCGTGGTTAAAGTGTGGGCCACCAACCAGCCGAATCCCGAGCCATCGGGAACCGGGGACCCACCTCTTGGGGTGAATCCGGCCACGCGCCGGCAGGGCAGCTCCATGTCCGAACCCGTCAGCTAACCCGGTAGGCGTGATGGAGAGGACAACACCACGGATGTACCACCGCGTCGTACCCCCAGCCCGGCCCGCGGCCTACTGAGCGCTCCCTTTCCCCCGTTTTCCGTGCTCCCGCACAGCGATACCTGTCAGGCGTTCTGCTCTGCTGTGCCCTTTTCCGGGGAGCGCGTGCCCCTGTCCCCTCACAAAGGACCTCGTGCCTCATGTCTGCTCGTTTTGGCCTGCGTTCCCTCGCACTGTTCATCGCCTCCGCCGCCGGCGCGCTGACCGCCACCACCTGCGTGCCGTGCCAAGCCGACACCCCCGTTGAAGAGAAGGTGCTGCTCCAGGGCTCGACCACCGCGTCCTACTTCTGGGACGACGGCTCCGGGCGAGCCGGAGACACGGGAATGCCGGCCAGCGGCAAGCCCATGCAGAAGGGCCTGGCCGCCAGCCCGAGCTGGCCGCTGCTGACCGAGGGGTACGTGGTCTACAAGGGCAAGAAGATGCCCTTCTTCGTCGGCGACCGCGGTCCCGGCATCCCCTCCAACCGGGGCATCATGCTCGACCTCGACGCCAAGACCTTCGCCGACCTGACCGGCGGCACGTTCAACCCCGCCACGCTGCACGTCGACGGCAACGGCGGCCTCGGCCACATCGAGGTCGAGTACGTCATCACCAAGTGGGGTGACGGCGTGGGCAAGAAGAACCACCCCGTCCCGTTCTCCACCGGCGCGTGGAGCCGCATGGACCCGAACCCGGCCAAGCCCCCCGCCGCCGGCTGACCTCGGCGACCTTTACGACCGGAGACCAGAATGACATTCTGGTCTCCGTGACCACCCGCGTAGCCGCCAACGGCATCGAGATCGCCTACGAGAGCTTCGGCCCGCCGAGCGGGCGTCCCCTGCTCCTGATCATGGGTCTCGGCACCCAGCTCCTCCACTGGGACGAGGAGTTCTGCCGGCTCCTGGTGGATCAGGGACACCAGGTCGTCCGCTTCGACAACCGCGACACGGGCCTGTCCACGCACTTCCACGCGGCCGGCGTGCCCAGGCCCGGCACGCCGGCGCCGTACCTGCTCGACGACATGGCCGACGACGCCATCGGCCTCATGGACGCCCTCGGCTGGCCGTCCGCCCACGTGGCCGGCGCGTCGATGGGCGGCATGATCGCCCAGGCGATGGCCGTCCGCCACCCCGGTCGCGTGCTGACCCTGACCTCGATCATGTCCACGCCGGGGCCGGAGGTCGCCCCGCCGACCGCGGCCGCGGCCGCCGTGCTCATGAGCGCCGCGCCTCCCGACCGCGCGGCCGTGCTTGAGCAGGCGCTGCGGACCTGGTCGGTCATCGGCTCGCCCGGGTACGCGCTCGACCGCGAGCGCATCACCACGCTGACCGGCCTGGCCTACGACCGGTGCTTCGACCCGGCGGGCACGGCCCGGCAACTGGCCGCGATCATGGCGTCGGGCGGCCGTACGGAGGCGCTGGCCCGGCTCACGATCCCCGCGCTGGTGCTGCACGGCGAGGACGACCCGCTCGTCCCGGTCGAGGGCGGCCGCGCCACGGCGGCGGCCATCCCCGGGGCGCGGCTGGTGACCTACCCCGGCATGGGCCACGACCTGCCCCGCGCCCTCTGGCCCGCCGTCGTCGCCGAGATCACCAAGCTCACGAGCGCATGACCCTCTTCGGCGACCTCGACGACCTGGACGACCTCGACTGAACGTCCATCTCCCTTCTACAAGGTCTCCCGGCCGGCTTCCTCGGGCAGCAGCGCCTTCTCGTCGGGCTTGTGGACGAGCACGTGGTCCACGTACGACTTCACCGCCGTCGCCAGCCCGACGTCGGAGCCCGCCTGCTCCGACAGGTACCAGCGGTGGTCGAGTATCTCGTGGAACAGCTGCGCGGGATCCAGCTTGCCGCGCAGCTCGGCGGGGATGGCGTCCACCGCCGGCTGGAACACCTCGGCCAGCCACCGGTGCGCCACGATGGCCTCGTCCTCGTGCCGCAGCCCCTTGGCCACGCGGAAGCCGTCGAGGTCGTTGAGCATCCGGCGGGCCTGGTTCTCCTCCACGTCGAGGCCGGTCAGCCGGAGCAGCCGCCGCTGGTGGTGGCCGGAGTCGACGACCTTGGGCCGGACGATCAGGCGGCCGGTGCCGACCTTGCGCCGCACCATCATCTCGGCCACGTCGAAGCCGAGCAGGTTGAGCCGGCGGATGCGCTGCTCCACGCGGTGCCAGTCGACCTCCTCGATGATCTCGCTCTCGTTGATCTCGTTCCAGAGGCGGTGGTAGCGGGCGACGATGTCCTCGGCGGTCTGCATGGGGTCGATCGACGGGTGCAGCAGCCCGCCGGCCTCCAGGTCGAGCATCTCGCCGAAGATGTTGACGTGCGCGGCCTCGATGTCGGCCAGCCGCTGGCCCTCGCTGATCATCGGGTGCATCTCGCCGGTCTCGGCGTCCACGAGGTACGCCGCGAACGCGCCCGCGTCCCTGCGGAACAGCGTGTTCGACAGCGAGCAGTCGCCCCAGTAGAAGCCGTTCAGGTGCAGCCGGACCAGCAGTACGGCGAGCGCGTCGAGGAGCCGGGTGAGTGTGTCGGGGCGCAGCGTGCCGGACATGACGGCGCGGTAGGGGAGCGAGAACTGCAGGTGCCGGGTGATCAGCGCGGCGTCCAGGCCCTCGTCCCGGCCGGTGACGTACGCGACCGGCTCCACGGCCGGGGCGTCCAGCCGGGCCAGATCCCACAGCAACTGGTATTCCCGTTTGGCATAGCGTTCGCTGATCTCTTTGATCGCGTACACCTTGCCGGAGAGGCGGGCGAAGCGCACGACGTGCCGTGAGATGCCGCGCGGGAGGTCGACGAGATGGTGCTGTGGCCAGTCTTCCAGCGGGATGTCCCAGGGGAGGCGGATGAGGTCGGGATCGCTGAGCGTGCCAGTGATCTGCAGGGGCATTCGCTCAGGATAAGGTGCATCGGTGGACGAGTTTCTCAAGTGGTACTTTTCCGACCGTCCCGTCGTCGCCAGCCTGCTGGGGGCCGACGGCTACGACCACACACTCGGTGATTTCACCGCCTCCACCTGGGTCGCCCGCGAGCGCGAGGAGGCCCGCTGGCTGGACCGCCTGTCCGCGGCCCCCCTGACGGCAGCGCAGACGACGCCGGCCGACGAGATCGACCGCGACCTCGTCGTGTCGCACCTGAGAGGCTCGGTCGCGCTGGCGTCCTGGCCGGAGTGGCGGCGCGACCCGGCCGGGTACCTGTCGGCGATCTTCACCGCGATGTACACGCCGTTCCAGCGGCGGCTCAAGCCGGAGCCGGAGCTGGTGGCCGCCGCCGTCGCCCGGCTCGCCGAGGTGCCCGGCGTGCTCGCCGCCTGCCAGGCCAACCTGGATCCCGACCTGGCCGCGCCGCTGCTCGTCCAGCGTGGGCTCGGGCAGGCGCGCACCGGCCGCGGCTTCCTCACCCGCACGATCCCCGGCATGGTCGAGGACCCCGAGCTGCGCGCCAGGCTGGCCGCCGCCGCCGAGCCGGCCGCCGAGGCGTTCGACCGGCTTGTCACGTTCCTGGAGGGCTTCCGGTGCGGCGGCACCTGGCGGATGGGCGAGCGGCTCTACTCCACGCTGCTGCGCGAGCGCGAGCTGCTCGGGTACGGCGCCGCCGAGCTGCACGAGAAGGGCAAGGCGGCCTGGGCCGAGCTGGACGCCCGGATGCGCGAGCTGTCCGTCCAGGTCAACGGCACCCAGGACTGGCGTGCCGCAGTGGAGCGCCTCATGGACGACCATCCGCCGACATTAGATGACATGCGGGCGGCGTACGAGGCCGAGACCCTCCGTGCCCGCGCGTTCGTCAAGGAGCGCGACCTCGTCACCTTCGCCGAGGGCGAGGAGTGCCACGTGCTGCCGTCCGCCGAGTACACCCGCCCGGTCCTGTCCGTGGCCCACTACCTCGCGCCGCCGCCGCTGCACAGCTCGCGCACCGGCGTCTTCTTCGTGCCGTACACGCCGGACGACTTCACGCCCGAGCAGGTGCGCCAGCGGCTCCGGACGAACTCGCGGGCCCACATACCGTCGATCGCCGTCCACGAGACGTACCCGGGGCACCACTGGCACCTGTCGTACATGGCGAGCAGTCCGCGCACGGTCAGGAAGGTGTTCAGGACGCCGTACTTCACCGAGGGCTGGGCCCTGTACGTCGAGAGGGTCCTGCACGAGCAGGGCTACTTCGACACCCCCGCCACCGAGCTGGCCCACCTGGACTGCCGGATGTTCCGCGCCGCCCGCATCGTCGTGGACACCGCGCTGCACTGCGAGGACATGCCGATCGAGGAGGCCGAGACGTTCATGACGACGAAGGCGTCGCTGTCGCCCGGCACCGCGCAGGGCGAGGTCAACCGCTACTGCGCCTGGCCCACGCAGGCGCCGGCGTACCTCACCGGCGCCATCGAGATCGACCGCATCCGCGGCGGGTTCGAGGGGTCGCTGAAGGAGTTCCACGACCGCATCGCCGGCTCCGGCGGCCTGCCCCTCGGCCTCGCCGAGAAGGCCGTGCTCAGCTCGGGCGGCGGGGGAACTCCGGCGGGTTGAGCGCCCGGTCGACCACCGCGGCGAGCTGCTCCTCCGTCAGCACGGCCGGCTTGCCGACGCCGAGCCCGCGCACGTAGACCTCGCACAGCCATTCCAGCAGCCGGGTGGCCTCGAAAGCCTCCTCCAGGGTCGCCCCGATGGTCACCCCGCCGTGGTTGGCCATGAGGGCGGCCCGCTTGCCGGCCAGCGCCGACCGCACGTTCGCGGCCAGCTCGGGCGTGCCGTACGTGGCGTACTCGGCGACCTTGACCGTGCCGGTGACGCCGCCGAGCTGCAGCGCGTTGTAGTGCACCGGCGGCAGCTCGGTCATCGTGGTGGCCACGACCGCGCCGAACACCGAGTGCGTGTGCACGACGGCCCGCGCGTCGGTGGTGCGGTAGATCGCCAGGTGCATGGGCGTCTCGCTGGACGGTCGCAGCTCGCCCGCGACGAGGTGGCCGTCGAGGTCGACGACCGGGCACATCTCGGGGGTGAGGGTGTCGAGTGACACGCCCGTCGGGGTGACCGTCACCAGGTCGCCCTCGCGCACGCTCAGGTTGCCCGAGGTGCCGATGACCAGGCCGAGGTCGGCGGCCCGGCGTCCGTACTCGCAGAGCTGTGCGCGCATGTCCGGGAATGTAGTTGGTCGTCCGAAATAGGGCAATCAGAGGCAGTCGAGCGCCCGCAGCATGATCCGCTCCAGGTCGGCCCTGCGCAGCCGGTCGGGGTAGAGCAGCAGGTGCAGGCTGAGGCCGTCGACCAGGGCCAGCAGGTGCTCGGTCAGGTCGTCGAGGTCGTCGTCGGCGCGCAGCTCGCCGGCCGCCCGGGCCTGCCCGAGCAGCTCGCGTACGGCGCCGCGCAGCTCGGCCGCCTCCCCCCGCTGCACCTCGGCCAGACGCTCCGAAGACAGGCTGCGGCTCCAGAAGCTCACCTCCAGCCGCGTCTCCCGGGTGCGCTCGGCGTCCAGCGGCAGGTTGTCCAGCAGCAGCTCGCGCAGCGCCGCGAGGCCCGTCACGCCGTCCACCTTCCTGGTCAGCCGGGCCCTGATGCGCTGGTGCGACTGGCACAGCGCGGACAGCAGGATCTCGTCCTTGTCGGCGAAGTAGTGCGACAGCACGCCGTTGGAGTAGCCGGCCTCCTTGGCGATGGCCCTGGTCGTGGCCGCGTCGATGCCGTCTCTGGCGATCACCCGGCGGGCCGCCGACAACACCTCGCGCCTGCGCTCCTCGTGATCGACGATCTTCGGCATCGGTCCCTCCGTTGACTTTTTAGTCGGACGTCTGTCTATTTAGACTATGACCGTCGTCACCGTCGGCGTCCACATCGTCGACATCCTCGCCCGGCCCGTCGATCACATCCCCGACGGCCAGGACACCGTGCTGGTCGACCAGATCCGCCTCACCGCCGCGGGGTCCGCCGCGGGCACCGCGGTCGACCTGGTCAAGCTGGGCCACCACGTGGTCACGATGGGCGCCGTGGGTGACGACGAGCTGGCCGCCTTCCTGCTGATGATCCTGGCCGAGCGCGGGGTGGACGTCTCCTCGTTGCGGCGCAGGGCGGGGGAGCCGACCGCCGCCTCAATCCTGCCCATCAGGCCCGACGGCGGCCGGCCCAGCTTCCACGTCCCCGGCGCCAACCTCACCGTCACCTACGCCGACCTCGACCCCGGCGTGCTGCGCGGCGCGCGGGCGATCCACCTGGGCGGCATGGACGTCACCTTCGGCCTCGGCGACCCCGCCTTCTTCGCCCTCCTGGACGAGGCGCGGGCCGCCGGCACGCTCGTCACGATGGACCTCCTGTCGGAGATGCCCGACCTGCTGCGCATGGCCCGCGCCTTCCTCCCCCACGTGGACTACGTCCTCCCGAACGAGTCCCAGGCCCTCCACATGACCGGCGCCGCCACCGTGGAGGCGGCCGCCGCGACGTTGCTGGCCGACGGGCCGAAGGGAGTGGTGATCACCCTGGGCGGGGCGGGCAGCCTCGTCGCCACCGAGGGCGGGAGCGAGCGCGTGCCCGCGCGGAAGGTCGAGGTCGTGGACACGACCGGCTGCGGCGACGCCTACTGCGCCGGCTTCCTCACCGGCCTCCTCCACGGCCACGACGTCATGACCGCCGCGCGGTGGGGCACGGCCGCGGCCGCCCTCGTCGCCACCGGCCTCGGCTCCGACGCCGGCGACCTCAAGGAGATACTCGCATGAACGACGCCGAGCTCCGTCAGCGGGCCGCGAAGGTGGTCCCCGGCGGCATGTACGGCCACCTCAACGCCGCCCTCTTCGCCCCCGGCTTCCCGCAGTTCTTCGCCCGCGGCGAGGGCTGCCGCCAGTGGGACGTCAACGGCCGCGAGTACATCGACTTCATGTGCAGCTGGGGCCCGGTCGTGCTCGGGCACCGGCACCCGCGCGTGGAGGAGGCCGCCGCCCGCCAGGCCGCGCTCGGCGACTGCCTCAACGGCCCGGGCCCGATCATGGTGGAGCTGGCCGAACTGCTGGTCGACCTGATCCCGAGCGCCGACTGGGCGATGTTCTCCAAGAACGGCACCGACGCCACCACTCAGGCCCTCATGGTGGCCAGGGCGGCGACCGGGCGGACGAAGGTGCTGATGGCGCACGGGGCCTACCACGGCGCCGACCCCTGGTGCACGCCGTCGCTCTCCGGCACGACCCCGAACGAGCGGGCCGACCTGGTCGAGTTCACCTACAACTCGCTGGAGTCCCTGGAGGCCGCGGCGGCGACCGTGGAGGGGGACGTCGCGGCGATCATCGTGACGCCGTTCAAGCACGACTCGTTCGAGGATCAGGAGCTGGTCGAGCCGGCCTTCGCCCGCGGCGCGCGGGCGCTGGCCGACCGCGTCGGCGCGGCGCTGGTGATCGACGACGTGCGCGCCGGGTTCCGCGTCGACCTGCGGGGCTCGTGGGAGCCGTACGGGGTGCGTCCCGACCTGACGGCCTGGTCGAAGGCCATGGCCAACGGCTACCCGATCGCGGCCGTCACCGGCACGGACGCCCTCCGCGGCCCCGCCCAGACCCTCTACTCGACCGGCTCCTTCTGGTTCTCGGCGGTCGCGATGGCCGCCGCGAAGGCCACCGTCGAGACCCTGCGCGACACCGACGGCATCGCCGCCATGCAACGCGCGGGCGCCCGTCTCCGCGAGGGCCTGTACGACCAGGCGAAGACCCACGGCTTCGTGGTCAACCAGACCGGCCCGGTCACGATCCCGTGGCTGAGCTTCGACGGCGACGCGGACCTGTCGGTGGCGATGTACTGGAGCGACGCCTGCCTGCGCCACGGTGTCTACGTGCACCCGTGGCACAACTGGTTCATGTCCGCCGCCCACACCGACGACGACGTGGACCGCGCCCTTGAGGGCACCGACCTGGCCTTCGCCGAAACCCGCGCCCACCTCGGCTGACGACCGCCCCCCCCGCACGACCGCCGCGCCCGGGGACGCCTCCCCACGTCCTCAGCCGACTGTCCTTCCAGGACCCGGTCCAGGCGGGGGTCACGTCCATGTCACGGCTCTGTCGCGCCCCTTGACGCGCCTCGGAGGCCGTCCGTACGGTCAGGCAAATGTTTAGGAAACTTTCCTAATTCGGGAGCCCTCATGACCTGCCCGGGCGACATCACGCGGCGCCAGCTGCTCCGCCGCATCGGTATCACCGCGTTGGCCGCCGGCCCCGGCGCCGGCCTCCTGACCGCCTGCGCCACCGCCGGAACCGGGACCGCCCCCACGGCCGCGCCCCCGGTCACGCTCTCCGCCGACGCCAGCAATCCC
>DASUCK010000573.1:0-6945 GCA_036276095.1 Nonomuraea sp.
TTGCCGCGGCCGGTGACGCCGCCGGGATCAGCCTGGCGGTCGGCGGCGCGGCGATCCCGGTGTCCGGGTTCGCCATGCTGACCGCCGTCTTCTCCCTGGCCGGCCTGGTGCTGGCGTTGGGGCTGGCCCGGTGGGCCCGCCGTCCGCGCACGGCGTTCGTCCGCACCACGATCGTGCTCACCGCGTTGTCCCTGGTGCCGGACGTGCTGGTGGAGGCGTCCGCGGACACCAAGGGGCTGCTGATGCTGACACACGTGGTCGCCGCCGCGATCGTGATCCCCGCCATCGCCCGCCGCCTGTCCGCCTGAACGCTGGTGAAAGAACTCCCCCATGGAGAAGTACCTGCTGGCCGTCCAGTCGGACGAGAGCGCGCCGTCGCCACCTGATGCGGAACTGCGGGAGCGGATGGTCCGCACCGACCAGGTCACCGCCGAGATGCGGGCGGCCGGTTCGTGGGTGTTCGCCGGCGGCCTGCTGCCCTCCTACGCCAGCACGGTCGTACGTCCCGGCAACGGCACGTCCACGATGACCGACGGGCCGTTCGCCGGGACCAACGAACAGCTCGGCGGCTTCTGGGTGGTCCAATGCGAGGATCTGGACCAGGCTCTGGCCTGGGCCGAGAAGTGCGCGCTGGCCTGCGGGGCCCCGATCGAGGTGCGCCCGTTCCGCGACGGGCCGCCCGGCTCGGCGGTCGTCTTCGTGCGCAGCCCTTCCTGGCCCGGCGCCCGGTAGTACCGCAGCCACCCGAAGACCGTCACCCGCCGCCGCCCTGAGACGACGAACGGAAGGCGCGCGACGACATCCGCGAAGCCTTCATGATCCTCGGGGCCGCGATCATCCGTGGACGACCGCTCACAAGAACCTGATGACGCTTCAGCGATCGGATCCCACCGGCGAGAGGTCACCAACGGCGTCGGCGTAGTACGCCGAGTCGGCCAGGTGGAACGCGATCTGCCGGAATGTCCAGCCCTCGCCGGGCGACCGGTCGAGCTGGTCTGGAGTGAGCGCGGCCAGTCGGCCGGCCCAGATCTGGCTGAGCCGCGTGAGTCGGCTCCTGGCCTCGTGCAGGTCCTGGTCGGTGAAGGGCGCCAGATCGGCAGGAGTGGTGCTCGCCGACGCATGCCAGCGATCGGGAAGCGTGGGGTTGCCGGCCAGCCGAGCTTCCATCTCGGCGAGATGATCGATGAGGTGATCGGTGACCCGGCGGATTGCCTTGTGCGGGGTGTAGATCCGATCACCGGCGCGCGAGGGGTGACCGTCCCACGTTGTCCAGGTCGCTGCCCGGTCGAGTACGTGGTCGATCATCGACGTGACGACCAGCGTCGGCTCGCGGTCGTCCGTGCTCGGAGTCTCATCGGACATCCATGGCCTCCTCCTCAGTGTGTTACACCCCAACCCGGCGGAGACCGGCAACGGCTCCCGAACACAACCTAGGCTCCAGACATCTCGATGGCCGTCGAAGCATGGATGTACGCCCGGGCAGGAGGCCATCTGTGAGGACCTTTTGCGCAGGCTCCCGCCCGTAGGGAGCGCGCGCCCGCGGACGGAAGGGGGGGTGGAGGTTGTCCCCCGACGACCGCGCCTCGCCGAGCACGCCGTCCTCACGACCGGCGGCGACGACCCGACAGGCCGGCGGAAAGAAGGCAGCGCAAGCAGGAGACGCGCACGCCGAACGACCGGCCGTCCGGCGCGTGGGTGCTGATCGACGAAGGCGAGGCGCAGGCCTGACGGGCCATCCGGTCACGACCATGCGACGAACATCCCGGGCGCGGTCGCAACGGGCGGCGCGGCGACGGCCTCCACCTACTCGGGAGCGGTACGGCCGACCCCGTCCCCCTCGTCAGGGGCCAGGACGCGGGTGGAACGCAGGGTGATGACGTCGGTGAGGGCTTCGGGGGGCCACTCTCTCGCCGTGTGGCCCGAGTCGGTCGGAGACGACCACGCGGCGCAGGCGGCCAGAACGCGGTCGAGACCGGGCCGGGCGGCAGGATCCTTGGCCAGGCAGGCGCCGACCAGGCCCGCCAGGGATTCCGGCGCCCCCGACAGGTCGGGGTCCTCGTACACGATGCGGTGGGTGACCGCGTGGGCGGGCCCGTCCCCGAACGGGCTGCGGCCGGTGGCGGCGTAGCCCAGCACGCACCCCAGCGAGAACACGTCCGAAGCCGGCCCCACCTGGTGACCGGTGACCTGCTCGGGGGACATGTACGCGGCGGTGCCGAGGACGGTGGAGGTCCGCGTGTGGGAGGTGGCGTCGAGGGCGCGGGCGATGCCGAAGTCGATCACACGGGGCCCGTCGGCGGCCAGGATGACGTTGCCGGGTTTGAGGTCGCGGTGGACGATCTGGCAGGCGTGCACCGCGCTGAGACCCTCGGCCAGGCCCGCGCCGAGTGCGGCCACCGAGGCAGGGGACAGCGGGCCGTGGTCGCGCACCGCCTCGTACAGGGACGGGCCGGGAATGTAGGCGGTGGCCAGCCACGGCGGGTCGCCCTCGGGGTCAGCGTCCACGACCTGGGCGGTGTGGAAGCCGCCGACCCGGCGTGCGGCGGTGATCTCCGTGGCGAAGCGGCGCCGGAAGTCGGGATCGCCGGCCAGGTCGGGGCGGACCACCTTCACGGCGACAACGCGTCCGCCGGGAGAACGGCCCAGGTAGACCTGGCCCATGCCCCCGCCGCCCAGGCGGCCCAGCAACCGGTAGGGGCCGATCCGCCGCGGGTCGCCGGCGGCGAGCCCGGCGGCCGGCGGCGCGGCCTTCTCCGCGATGACCCGGGGGGACGGGGCGGCCGTGCGGCGGGCTCGCAGCGCGATGACGACCGCCACCGCGATGACGGCGAGCAGCACGATGGCCGTGATCGCCAAGGGGAGAACGGAGGGGGCCTCTTCCGCCGCGTACACGTTCGGAGACCTCCCAGGTCTGCTCGTGACCGATTTCCCGGGAATTACGGTAACCGGGAACGCGACGGCCGGCCACCTGATCGGTCTTCCAAGGACGGCTTCGTTGCGGCGCCGGCGCGGGTGGCCGCAGCCTGACGTAGCACCCGCTGGTCGGTCGCGGGCTAGATTGTCGAGGTGGATCTGAGCTGTTACGCACTGGAATTCTCCATCATGCCGGGCGGTGCCCGCCTCGGTGACGTGCACGTGGCCGGTACCCTCGCCGAGGTACGGACCAGCTTCGAGTTGCGCTGCCTGGTTGAGCAGCACGGCGTCGACCCCGGCTTGATCATGGACTTCGGTGCGCTGCTGCAGCTGTGGGTGGTGCAGCGCGGCACGATTATCGCCGGTATCGATCTGCGGCCGTTCCTGCGCAGCGGTGACGCCGAGGCAGACCGTGCGGGGGCCCGGCTGATCCAGGTCCGTGAGACTTCCGACCACTCGCTGGACGACCTCAGGAAGCTCCTTGACGCGGCGCTGTTCCTGCACAGCTGCGAACAACTCCGGGCGCTGCCGATCATCGCGCTGATCTTCGACCTGTACGACCGGGCCGGTGCCGGGGATAGCACCGCCGCCGACGAATTGGACCGGTTAGCCGAGCAGATCCGGGTCGAACGGGACGGGTTTGCCCAGGGCCGTGCGCCGACCAGGCTCGACCTCGACTGGGACGGTATCGCCGCGGTCGCGCCGGCGCTCCAGGAGCCGGTGCTGACCGAGGGTAAGGTGGCCGTGCGCTGGTCCACGGCGTTCCCCGGGCCGTCGGACAGCTACCTGCAACCGCACGAGTACCTGAAACACAACGACCTGCCGGTCATGTTGCGCGCCGGCTACAACGACCTGGAATTCGGCGAGAACGAAGACCTGGAGCCGGTCCCGCCGGACCCGTCCTAGCCTGGCAGGTGCGGCAGGACGGGTGAGCCCGGTTCGCCGCCGCCGGTGATGGCGCCGTCGGAGGCCGAGCCGACCGCGGCGACGTACTTGGCCAGGACACCGCGCTCGACCCGGCGTTCCGGCCGCTGCCAGGACGCGCGGCGGGCGGCCAGTTCCGGTTCGGGGACGAGCAGGTCGAGGGTGCCGGCGGCACTGTCGATGACCACCGGGTCGCCGTCCCGCACCAGCGCGATCGGGCCGCCGCGGTGGGCCTCGGGCGTCACGTGCCCGATCACCAGGCCGTGGGAGACGCCGCTGAACCGGCCGTCGGTCACCAGCGCCACGGACGTGCCCAGCCCCCGGCCGACCAGCGGGCCGGTGATCGAGAGCATCTCGCGCATGCCGGGGCCGCCGGCCGGGCCCTCGTACCGGACCACGATCACGTCGCCGGCCGTGATGAGGCCGGCCTCGATGGCGGCGTAGCAGGCGTCCTCGGAGTCGAACACCTTGGCCGGGCCCTGGAAGCGGAAGTCGTCCTTGCCGCCCAGCTTGAGCACGCAGCCGCCGGGGGCCAGCGAGCCGCGCAGCACGGCCAGCGCGCCGCGCGCCTTGAACGGCCGCTCGGCGGTCGCCACGACCTGCTGCCCCGGCTGCTCCCTGGCTTGGGCGGCCACGTCGGCCAGCGTGCGGCCGTCCACCAGGGTGACGTTCTCGCGCAGCAGCCCGGCCTCCAGCAGCCGTCTCGCCACCAGCGCGGTGCCGCCGGCCCGCCACAGGTCGGCGGCGGTGTGCTCGCCGCCGCTCGGCTTGAGCCCCGTGATGATGGGGACCCGGCGGCAGACCGCGCCGATCTCGTCGATCTCCAAGGGCAGCCCGGCCTCGCGGGCGATGGCCAGCAGGTGCAGCACCGCGTTGGTGGAGCCGCCCATGGCCGCCACCGAGACGATCGCGTTGTGCAGGGCGTCGGCGGTGAGCACGCGTGAGGGGCGGGCGTCGCGGGCCAGCGCGTCCATGGCGATCTGGCCGACGCGCCGGGCTGCGGCGTTCTTCTCCCCGGCCACCGCCGGGATGTCGCCGACCCCGAACGGGGCGAGGCCCAGGAAGTCGGCGACGCCGGCCATGGTGTTGGCGGTGTACTGGGCGGCGCAGGTGCCCGCGCCGGGACAGGCGTGCCGGGCCAGGTCGTCCAACTCGGCCTGGTCAAGGCGGCCGACGGCGCGCTCGCCGAGGGCCTCCCACATGTCCTGGATGGTCACGTCCTTGCCGCGCCACCGGCCCGGCAGCATGCTCCCGCTGTACAGGACCACCGACGGCACGTCCAGCCGGGCCAGCGCCATGATCGCCGCCGGTACGGTCTTGTCGCAGCCCACGATCGCGACCAGCGCGTCGAAGCCGTGCGCGCGGCCCATCAGCTCGATGGAGTCGGCGATGACCTCGCGGCTGACCAGCGAGGCGCGCATGCCCGGCGTGTGCATGGTGAGGTTGTCGGAGACCGCGATCGTGTTGAACTCCATCGGCGTGCCGCCGGCGGCGCGCACCCCGTCGGCCACGTGGGCGGCCAGATCGCGGTGGGTGAGGTTGCACGGCATGGTGCCGGTCCAGGTGGAGGCGATGCCGACCACGGGGCGGCGCATGTCCTCGTCCGACAATCCCATGGCGTACAGGTGGGAGCGGGCGGGCGCGCGGTCGGGATCGTCGGCGATGCTCATGCGGTGTCCTTCCGGGTGGTGGTGACGCCGGGAACATCCAGTCCGAGGAGCCTGGCCGCGTTCCCGGCGGAGATCGGCTGCCGTCCGCGGGCGCCAGGTCGAGCTCGTCCACGATGCGGATCTGCTCGTCGGCGTGCTGGGTGAGGTATCCCCAGGGGATGACGCGGGAATCGGCGGCGAGCAGGATCCGCCCAGGGCCGAGGTCTCGCGGAAGCGCCGGCGTCCTCCTCGGGCGGGCTCAGGCGGTGCGGGGTTCGGCCGAGGACGGGCGCAGGTCGTCGATGTGCCAGTC
Organism: Nonomuraea sp.; assembly: GCA_036276095.1. Classification (GTDB taxonomy): domain Bacteria; phylum Actinomycetota; class Actinomycetes; order Streptosporangiales; family Streptosporangiaceae; genus Nonomuraea. The sequence goes on from DASUCK010000573.1 coordinate 5,800, forward strand.
GCCGATGCGCAGGCGGGACGCGTCGGGCCCGCCGACGATGATCTCTCTGGTCGCCGGCTCGCCGGGGAGGGAGTGCCACGGGTCGCCGCCGGCGGGGGCTTCGGGGACGTAGTGGGGGAAGTCGCTGCTCATGACGTCGAGCGCCAGCCGGTGCCCGGCACGCAGCCGGTAGGCGATGCTGTGGAGGTCGATGACGACGTGCCGGCCGCGCACGTCCAGCTCAAGCTGGGCCTGACCGTGGGTGATGAGGTAGGCGCGCGCGTCCGGGGTGACGTCCAGCAGGCGGGTATGGATGTTCGCCCCCGCGGGTGCGGTGAGGCGCAGCGACAGGATCACCGCGCCCGTCAGGTCGGTGTCGTGGCCGGCGACGGGTCCGGAGAAGCGCAGCACGTCGTCGCGCTCGCCGATCGGCGCCACGTCCGGGCGGTCTCTCAGCACGGCGAAGGGGTCCGCGCCTGCGGAGGGGACGAGCTCGGCGGGGTCGTGGGTCCATTCCAGCCGGGTCTCCCGCGGCGCCGCTTCGGTGCTGAGGACGCCCGGAGTCAGGTGGTATTCGAGGCGGCCGGCGCCGGGCGGAGGCCAGGTCGCGCTGTCGCGCCACTCGCCGTGGCAGAGCTCGTAGCGCACGCGCGGCGGGAGCGCGCCGCGCCGGCCCAGTACGGCGTCGAAGAACTCGATCGCGGGGTCGACGTAGCGCGGCAGCAACCGCTCCAAGGCGCCCGGGTCGGTCCTGTGGTCGTCGTCGGGGGCGATGGGGGCATGGCCGAGCCAGTGGTTTTCATGGTCGATGGCCTCGACGCGCAGATGGAGGTGTTCGGCCCAGGCAGGGTGCCGGGACAGGGCGCGCACGTCGTGCCACGCCCAGACGGCGCAGATGTCGAACCAGCCGATCGTGTACAGGATGGGGACGGGCGGGCTTTCCAACAGCGCCTTGAGCGGGGCCGGCACGAAGGGCGCCCCGTCGAACTCGGCGTCGAAGTTCGCCGACCGGATTCCCGCGTCGTCGAAGAAGCGCTCGAAAAGTGCCCTCAACGGGCGGATATTCCAGTCGGGTTCCCAGTCGTAGCGGTGGGCGTCCACGTAATGAGTGGCGAAATATCCCTTACGTGCCATCTGCTCGACGTCACGAGTTCCGTCGCCGTACTC